>JANRBI010000244.1 GCA_030727625.1 Salibacteraceae bacterium | reverse complement strand
ATAAGGGGATAAACGAAATAAAGGATGTATTTGTAATCATCAAGTATGCTCGTAGTCAGCACGAGTTCAACCAAGTGAACAATATTCTTGATAAAAACAGCAATAATTCCAGATAGAAACCCAACGACAATAGCAAGTAGGTAAGTAAATTGACGCTCAGAAAGGTGTTTTTTTCTGAACTCGTTTACCCAAACCACAAAACGACCTAAGCGCGAATTTGCTTCACGTAAAAATGGATCGACATGCGAACGTGTTTTGTCAAATATCTCGGAAGCTTTGTTCACCTCCTACTTTTACTCTGATTTTAGATTTACCAAAAGGCTCAATTCATCCAACTGATCATCAGCAATGGTGGATGGTGAGTCGATCATTAAATCGCGGCCTGCATTGTTTTTTGGGAAAGCAATGTAATCACGGATAGAATCTGTGCCACCAAACATAGCTGCGAGTCGGTCAAAACCGAAAGCAATACCACCGTGCGGAGGCGCACCATATTTGAATGCTCCTAGTAAAAATCCAAACTGTTTCTGAGCTTCTTCTTTTGAGAAACCTAAAATGCTGAACATTTTACTTTGAAGGTCTTGATCGTGAATTCTGATACTGCCACCGCCAAGCTCTACACCATTGATTACCATATCGTAAGCATTAGCATTCACTTTTCCTGGATCTGTGTCTAGCAAGTGGGCTTGCTCTAGTTTAGGCGATGTGAACGGGTGATGCATTGCATAAAAACGCTGTGAATCTTCATCCCATTCTAATAGTGGGAAATCAAGCACCCACATTGGTCTGTATTCGCCTTTTTTGCGCAAGCCTAGTTGGTTGCCCATTTCAAGACGAAGCTCATTCATTTGCTTGCGTGTTTTGTTCGTTTCGCCAGCTAAAACTAAGATTAAGTCACCTGGTTTTGCGTCACATTTTACAGCCCAAGCAGCTAATTTTTCTTGGTCAAAAAACTTATCTACTGATGATTTAAACGTACCATCTTCATTCACTTTGCAGTAAATAAGACCTTTCGCCCCAATTTGTGGTCGCTTAACAAAATCTGTCAGTTCATCCAATTGTTTTCTTGTGAATTCGCCTGCGCCAGATGCATTGATTCCAATGATCAGTTCGCTATCATCAAAAAGTTGAAAACCTTGATTCTTAGCAACATCATTCAGTTCTACGAATTCCATTCCGAAACGCAAATCTGGTTTGTCAGAGCCATACTTGGCCATTGCATCACTGTAGAACATGCGCACAAATTCTGGCAATTCAATTCCTTTTACAGATTTGAATAAATGGCGAACCAATCCTTCGAATGTGTTTAAAATATCTTCTTGCTCTACGAAAGCCATTTCGCAGTCAATTTGAGTAAATTCTGGCTGACGATCTGCCCTTAAATCTTCGTCTCTAAAGCACCTTACAATTTGAAAGTAGCGGTCATAACCGCCAACCATCAAAATCTGCTTAAAGGTTTGCGGACTTTGTGGTAATGCGTAAAATTCGCCACCATGCATACGAGATGGAACTACGAAGTCACGTGCACCCTCTGGTGTAGACTTAATTAAGTAAGGCGTTTCAATTTCCATGAATTCCAAGGCATCCATATATTTTCTGGTTTCGATGGCCAGTTTATGACGCAATTGAAGGTTTTGTTTCAATGGGTTTCTTCTTAAATCTAGATAGCGATAGCGCATTCTTAATTCTTCGCCACCATCCGTATCATCTTCAATGGTAAAAGGTGGTGTGTCAGAAGCATTCAAAACAGAAAATGAAGAAACTTCAATTTCAATTTCTCCTGTAGCAAGTTGCTTGTTTTTGCTTTCGCGTTCAATCACAATGCCTCCGATCTGAATCACAAACTCACGACCAAGTTTTCGTGCCTTTTCGCATAGCTCAACATCTTTTTCAAGATTAAAGCTAAGTTGTGTAATGCCATAACGATCTCGAAGATCGATAAAGGTCATTCCACCCATATTTCTCACTCTTTGCACCCATCCAGCAAGTGTAACTTCTTGATTTATATGCGATAATCTTAGCTCTCCGCAAGTATGCGATCTATACATGTTGATTTTTATTAGAAGGCGCAAATGTAATTCTTACTTGGCGCTTAACCGCCCATTAAAGCATTATAAATAAGGTAATGTCTTTACGCTAATTTTTGACCCTATAAGCGGTCGATTACTGATTTAAGTCAGTTTTTCAAATGATGGTACTCATAAGCCAGAATGAGCTGTTCAATAATCTTTGAATCTTCGAAAAATTGGAGAAAAAGGTGTTCATACGAGGTTGATTGATCACAATGAGTCTGAACCCTATTTATAATATTCGACAACAACCAAGTAAGGAATTGAAAGGTGGATTGTTATTGATTTTTGTTTGGCTTGAAACCGGTCTTGAGCATCCTTTTAGGAAGCGATAGATCGGTTTCTTTTTTTTAAGCTGTTTTTGATTTTGAAAAGAGTGCTCGTATCACAAAGAACAATCCAACAAGTACCAAAGGAATACTTAGCTGTTGGCCCATATTCAAGGTCATTTCAATCTCTTTTTCAACCTGTACTTCTTTAACGAATTCGATAAAAAAGCGGGCGCTGAACAGCAGGATCAGGAACAAACCAAATAAACGCCCGGCCCTTTCACCAGCTTTTTGCTTGTAGTATAGGTAAATGAGCAATCCAAAAATTAGCAAGTAGCTAAAGGCTTCGTAAAGCTGTGTTGGATGTCTTGGTTCTAGCACTTCATATCCGGCTTTGGTGAAAATAAATGCCCAAGGAACATTGGTCACATCGCCAATAATTTCATGATTCATAAGATTGCCAAAACGAATGAAAACTGCAGCTAGAGCAACCGTGATTACAATTCTATCTAAGATCCACAATAGTGGCTTTTTCGAAACCTTATAAGACCATAATGCCAACGAAAGTATAATGCCAATTGCAGCTCCATGGCTTGCAAGCCCACCTTTCCACACTTGAAGTATTTCGCCTAAGTTTTGGCTGTAATAATCCCATTGGTAAAAAAACACGTGGCCCAACCTAGCGCCAAGCACCGTGCCCACCATCATATAAATCAGAAGGCTATCCATCCATTCTTTTGGCTGGTTTTCTCTGATTAATATGTTTTGCATTATATAATGACCAACCAAAAAAGCCGAAGCAAAAAGTAACCCGTACCAACGTACAGTGATCGGACCAATTTCGAATAGATTAGGATCAACGTCCCAGGTGATAAACATCAAACTCATGTGCTGTGTGCAAGTATTAACTTCGCGGACAAAGATAGAATTCACATTATGCTTCGCAGACCAAGAAGAAATCGAAAAAACGAAGTCATTCGTAGTCAGGTAAGAGAAACAAATATTGGGGTCGAAAACCTAATCTATCCTTTGTTTGTGGTAGACGGCAACAACATCAAAACAGAGGTTAAATCGCTGCCTGGGCAGTTTCGCTTGTCGCTTGACCACTTATTAAAAGAAGTGGACGAATGCATGAATTTGGGCGTGAAGTGTTTCGACTTATTTCCTGCAGTAAACGATAGCTTAAAGGATGAAATGGGCACCTACGGGTATGCCGAGCAAAATTTCTACTTGAAGCACATTTTTGAAGTGAAAAAGCGCTTTCCTGAATCGGTAATCATGACCGATGTGGCAATGGATCCATATAGCAGCGATGGTCATGACGGTGTAGTAAAAGACGGGAAAATCTTGAACGATGCTACTCTTGATATACTTGGAAAAATGGCTGTGGCTCAAGCGCACGCTGGTGCCGACATCATTGGCCCTTCAGATATGATGGATGGTCGAGTGGAATACATTCGTCAAAGTTTGGATGAAGTTGGCTTTACAGATGTGAGCATCATGTCATACACAGCAAAATATGCTAGTGCTTTTTATGGTCCTTTTAGAGATGCGCTTGATTCTGCTCCGAAGTTTGGAGATAAAAAAACCTATCAGATGGATCCTGCAAACAAACAAGAAGCGCTCATTGAAGCCGAACTTGATTATCTTGAAGGAGCAGATTATTTGATGGTGAAACCTGCCCTTTGCTACCTAGATGTAATTCATCTTTTGAAAGAAAATTACCAAATTCCGATTGCTGCCTATAATGTGAGCGGAGAATATGCGATGCTAAAAGCTGCAGCGCAAAACGGTTGGTTAGATTATAATAGAGCAATGCCCGAAATGCTTTTGAGTATTAAACGTGCAGGTGCAGATGTGATTTTGACCTACTTCGCTAAAGAATTTGCGCAGTTGGTAAAGGCTGGTGGTTTGTAAAAGTGATTAGCAAATAGTAAACATCTTTCCTGGTAAACTCTGCACCAATCCTTTAAATTCAAGCTCTAGCAACAGCATGGAGACTTTGCTTGTAGGCAAATTAGCCGTTACACTTAGGTTATCAAGAGAGGCTTTTTGTAAACGAGTTAGGAGATCATACATAGCTCTTTCTTCTTCATTAAGCTCAACGAAAAGTTGTTTTTGAACCGTTTTTTTTGTGGTGTCTAAGTCCCACCCTAACAAGTATTCTAAATCTCTAACGCTTTCTATTAGGTTGGCTTGATGCGTTTTTATGAGATGATTGCACCCTTCAGAATAAAGTGAGTCAACCGCACCTGGAAATGCAAAAACATCTCGATTATAGTCAGCAGCCAATTTTGCCGTAATCATAGATCCGCCTTTGTTGGCTGTTTCTGCCACCACCACAGCATCTACCATGCCTGCGACTATTCTATTTCGTTGCGGAAAATTCTCTCTATCGGGTCGTGTGTTGCTTTCAAACTCGGCAAAAAGACCACCGTTTTCAAACATTTTATCAGCTGTAGATTGGTGCTGTGCTGGATACAGACGATCGAGTCCGTGGCCAAGCACACCAATGGTTTGTAGGTTGTTTTGAACAGCTGCTCTATGGGCAATAATGTCGATACCATAAGCCATACCGCTCACAATCAAACAATCGTGCTTTGCTAAACCTTCCACTAATTTTTCTACTTGCCTTTTGCCATAATCAGTGGCGTTTCTTGTTCCTATTATAGCCACCGTTTTTGGCTTGTTAGCGTCAAGGTTACCTTTAGCATATAGCATAAGCGGTCCGTCTTCACAATGGAGCAATCTTTTAGGATATTCTTTATCCAAGTAGAAAATTGGTTTTATGCCGCGCTTTTCTATGAATTTGATTTCTTCTTCGGCTTGTTTAAAGGCTTGATCAGCATCTAATTTGGCAATAATATTTTGCCCAATACCAGGAATATCGGCCAGTTGTTTTTTCGATGCATCGAAAACGGCTTCAACGCTGCCGCAATAAGCCACTAGCTTTTTTGCTCTACTAGCGCCTATGCCGTTCAGTTTTTTGAGGGCAATTTGATGGAGGAGGGAAGTACTCATTGTAAATAGGGTGATCAAAAGTAAGGATTAAGAAAATTGGCTCTTAACTTCGTCCCCGCAAATGAAAGTATTAGGTATAATTCCGTCCCGCTTCGCATCCACTCGTTTTCCGGGCAAACCATTGGTTGACATAGATGGTAAAAGCATGATTCAAAGAGTGTATGAACGCGTATCAGCTTCAAATCTGAGTAAAGTAGTTGTGGCAACTGATGACGAGCGTATTTTTGATCACGTAGTTGGTTTTGGTGGTGAAGCAATCATGACAGCTGCCGACCATCATACAGGAACTGATCGTTGTGTGGAAGCATATAAACTAATAGGCGAAGAGTTCGATGCTGTGATAAATATACAGGGCGATGAACCGGTTATTAATCCCAAACAACTCGATTTGCTAGCATTTTGCTTCAATGATGAGCAGTGTGAAATTGCTACACTAGCCGTTAAAATAAAAACGAACGATATTCTTTTTGATTCAAGTAAAATAAAAGTGGTGAAAGATGAAAATAGACAAGCGCTCTATTTTAGTCGTCACGCCATTCCTTTTCAGCAAATACCAGAAGATCAGTGGCTTGAGCACCATGATTATTACAAGCACGTGGGTATTTATGGCTTTAAACCCGAAGTTTTAAAAGTGCTGGGAAAACTACCACCATCAACCCTCGAAAAAGCAGAATCTTTAGAGCAATTGCGCTGGATGCAAAATGGTTACAAAATTCAGGTGCGCATCACCGAGTTCGATTCTATATCGGTAGACATACCAAAAGACATAGATCGAGTATTGGAAATCTTAAACAATCCTTAGAAATTTCAAACGGATTGCTTTAATTTGCAGACTGCCTTATATGCAACTTGATCAATACATAGCCGATTTATTAAAGAACCACGATTGCGTGATTGTGCCTGATTTTGGTGGGTTCGTAGCAAACTACGCTTCCGCAAAAATCAATGCCACAAACAATCGGTTCGATCCTCCTTTTAGGAAATTAAGCTACAATAAGTATCTCGTTCACAATGATGGCTTGCTTGCTTCTTATGTTTCGCAAAAGCAAGAAATGGAATATGAAGCTGCGTTGAAAAACGTACGTGAATATGTCATTTACTTGAAGGATGAGCTGAAAGAAAAGAAGCAGGTTTCGATTGAAAAAGTTGGAGTGCTTTACCAGCAAGCTAATGGTACTTTCAGATTTGAACAAGTAAAAAATCCTGCATTTTTTGTAGATGGTTTTGGTTTAGAAAGCTTCTTTGCGAAGAGTATTGCTGCTGAACCGCAACTCAAGGGGGACGTGGTGATTGAAGAAGCTAAGCCAGCTGCCAAAGTGGTTGCTTTGCCTAATCTAGAGCCACAACCAGAAATCGAAGAAGCAGAAACTGCTCAAAAACGTCAAAGAAAGATTTGGCCGATGGTTGCAGCCGCGGCAGTGTTACCGATTGTTGGCTACACTATTTGGGTTTCGATGAGTACGCCATTGTTTACCAACAATAGTCAGTTTCATTACTCAGACTTAAATCCGTTTACAGAGAAAATCTGTAAAACCTATGTAGTGCGCGATCATGCCGCAGTTTTCAGTGACGTTTCAGAACCGGCAAAACCAGTTTTGGACACGAAAGCGGCTTTTGATACTGCTTATATAGATACTGCTGCTGCAGTTGATAAAACCTTAGTTGTAAAGCTGCACGAGCCCAAAGAGGCTGAAGTAGCAAGCAACTCGGCCTTGCCATATCACATTGTTGGTGGTTGCTTTGGCGAAGAATCAAATGCTCAGGCATTGCTTTCAAAATTTCAGAAACGAGGAACAAACGCCTCATTGATTGATCAAAAAGGTGATTTGTGGCGAGTGAGCATTCAAAGCTTTGCCACAAAAAAAGAGGCCGTTGTTGCTTTGGCCTCTTTTCGTGATGAAATTCCTGGAGCTTGGGTGCTTCACAAGTAGTTTTTCAAAAGTTGGCTATTGGCCTTCTTCCTTAAACTTCGCAATCCTTTTTCTCTAATTTGTCTTATTCTTTCTCTCGTTAATCCGAGGTTATTTGCAATTTCTTCGAGTGTCATTGGTGTCATGCCATTCAATCCAAAAGATAAACGCAATACGTCTGCTTCACGCTCTTTTAGGTTTACGAGCACACGCTCAATGTCTTTTCCAAGTGATTCACGCATCAGGTCATCCGTTGGAATGTCTGAATCAAAATTTGCCATTATACTCAGCAAACTATTGTCTTCGCTCTCCATTAATGGCGCGTCTACAGAAATTTGTTTTTGAGCGTAAATAAATAGATTGCCAATACTTTCTGAGTTACTTTCAAGTACTTCGCCAATTTCTTCATTAGATGGCGGTCGCTCATATTCCTGCTCTAATCTTGAAAATGCTTGAGCAACTTTTTGAATAGCGCTTACTTTATTGAGCGGCAATCTTACCACGCGTGAATTTTCGGCAATGGCTTGCATAATACTTTGCCTAATCCACCACACGGCATACGAAATGAATTTAAAACCTTTGGTTTCGTCAAATCTTTTTGCTGCGATGATCAAACCAATATTGCCTTCGGCAATAAGGTCTTCTAACGTAAGCCCGTGACCTTGATATTGTTTGGCAACCGAAATCACAAAGCGTAAGTTGGCACTTACCATCTTGTTTAAGGCTCGTTCGTTGCCGTTTTTAATTTCTTTAGCGAGTCTTACTTCTTCCTCAGCGTTGATCATGTCTTCTTTCGACACATCACTCAGGTATTTGTCAATAGACTTGCTATCTCTGTTGGTTAATTGTTTGGTAATTTTAAGCTGACGCATAGCTTGTAGGTTAGTTTTAGCGTTTTAGGGAGGGTCAAATTAGCAAAATATTGCTAATTAACAATCTCATATTCAAAACTTTCATTCTAAATAGCAAACCAACGCTAGTAAAATCAAGAATGCGTTATGGTGATATTATGAAACTAATACGCTATTGTAGGGTTTAACCGCGCCATTTATCTAAAAGGTTATTAAGCGTGGCAGCTTCTTCCTCACTAATGTTGTGCAGTTTTTTTTCCCAATCACTCATTACAAGAGCGATTTGATCTAATAGGTCCAGGCCTTTTTGAGTGATTTTAACGTCAACTTGCCTGCGGTCATGCTTGCTGGTTTTACGCGTAACTAAGTCTTTATCTTTCAGCTTGTCAATGATTCGACTTACGTTGCTCATTTTGTCGATCATCCTGTCTTTGAGCAAGTTTACTGAAGCGCATTCAGGATATTGGCCTTTTAAAATTCGGAGTGAATTATATTGTTGTGGCGTGATGCTATAGTTTTTGAAGATTTGGCTCTGAAGTCCATTCAGCCAACTGCCTGTAAAGAGTACATTAATAAGGAGCTTGTTGTATTCGGTCTTAAATTGTCCTTGCTTTATTTCTTCCCCTATGGATGCCATGCCTGCTGATAATTGGCGCAAATATATGTTATCACATTAGATGTTGGTGTATTTAAAGAAAATGCCTTAGTCTTTTCGGAGCCTTTTGTAGATTCTGATCCCGATCATTAGTACAATTCCTACCAAAAAGAATCCAAGTGTTCCATAAATCCAATTGAGTGTGCCTTTCAAAATCACAACAAACACAATGGCTACAAGCCAAAGAGTTGCAATTTCATTCCAAATGCGCAATTGGGTGCTGTTCCAAGAAATTATGTCGTTTTGAAGGCGCTTATAAATAAAGTGCGTGATGATGTGATACACCCAAAGCAAAGTGGTTAATGCCAACTTAACCATCATCCAAGGTTGATTCCAATAATCAAATTCATACACCATCCAATAACCAAAAACGGTAGCCAGAATGGCGGCAGGCCAAGTAATGATGGTCCAAAGTCTATTTGCCATTATTTTCAGCTGACTTTGAACAGCTTTTTTCTCGGCAGCTGGTTTTACTTCAGCTTCTGTATGATAGATAAATAGACGAATAATATAGAGTAGACCAGCAAACCAAGACACCACAAAAATGATGTGCAGCGCCTTTATGTACAAAATTCCCATCGGGCCGAAGTTAAGCTACAGCAATGAGATTCTACCTTTGCGCAAAATTTTTAAGTCTTGAAAAATCAAAAGCCCGCTTCGGCTTCCTTAGCAATTGCAACACACATTGTTTTGCCTGATGATACAAACACGCTTGGCAACTTAATGGGTGGCAGGCTCATGTATTGGATGGATGTGATTTCTGCTGTGTCGGCTCAAAGGCATTGCGGTAGAGTAGTAGTTACAGCTTCGGTCAACAATATTTCGTTTAATCAACCTATAAAACTGGGCGAAGTTGTGACCTTAAATGCTGGTGTAACACGTTCATTCAACTCTAGCATGGAAGTGTTTATTGAAGTGTGGGTAGAGAATCATAGAACAGGCAAGAAGTCAAAATGCAATGAAGCTATTTTCACTTTTGTAGCAGTAGATCAAATGGGAAATACCATTAATGTGCCCGAACTTATGCCCGAAACAGATGTTGAGAAGCAACGCTATGATGCTGCTTTAAGACGTAAGCAATTGAGTTTGATTTTGGCTGGAAGAATGAAGCCATCAGACGCAACTGAATTGAAAGCAATATTTGAAGATTTAGCCGAATAAGAAACTAGAAATGTCAGTAACACGCGAACAAGTATTGGATGCGCTCTCTCATGTGATTGAGCCAGAATTGAAGAAAGATGTAGTGGCCTTAGGCCTTGTTTCTAATATAAAAATTGAAGGAAATACAGTTTCATTTGAAGTAAAGGCAAGCAATCCTGCGATGCATTATCGCAAAAGAATAGAAGAAGCCTGTATACATCAATTGCGAAGATTTCTTGGCGATGATGTTGCGATTTTGCCAAACGTGACTTCACTTCCAAGCAATGTTGATCGAGATCCAGGTCAACGAAAAATTTTACCTCAAGTAAAGAAAATCATAGCCGTAGCTTCAGGAAAAGGTGGCGTTGGAAAAAGTACCATTACAGCGAATCTTGCAGCTGGTTTGGCCAAGCGTGGTTACAAAGTTGGCTTAGTTGATGCTGACATTTACGGTCCTTCTATGCCATTGATGTTTGATGTGGTAAATGAAAAACCTTCTGTTTCTGGTGAAGGCGAAGACAACAAAATGATGCCTGTAGAAAGCTACGGAGTTAAAATGTTGTCCATTGGCTTTTTTGCGGAAGCAAACCAAGCTATAGTGTGGCGCGGACCAATGGCAAGCAAAGCGCTTACGCAAATGTTTACCGATGTGCATTGGGGCGAATTAGATTACATGTTCATCGATTTGCCTCCTGGCACGGGTGATATTCACCTTTCGCTAGTAGCTCAAATTCCGCTTGACGGAGTGGTAATTGTTTCTACTCCACAAGATGTGGCGCTTGCTGATGCCAGAAAAGGAATAGGAATGTTTAAGCTGGACAGCATCAATGTAAAAGTGCTTGGCTTGGTAGAAAACATGAGCTGGTTTACACCAGCAGAATTGCCTGAAAACAAATACTACATTTTTGGAAAAGATGGCGCAAAACAGCTGGCTGAAGAGCTTAATGTGAGTTTGTTAGGTCAAATTCCGTTGGTGCAAAGTATTAGAGAAGCCGGTGATGTTGGTCGTCCGGCAGTGTTGCAAACCGACACACCTCAAAGTATTGCTCTTAATGAGATGATTGACAACTTGCTTAAAACACTCTAAAACCAACTATAGTAGTTACTTTTGAAATCTAGTTGATTGATTATGAGTGAAGAATTGTTGAAGAAAGTGTGCGATGCGCTCGATGAAATCAGACCATTTTTAAACGAAGATGGTGGTGACCTCAGCATCGTAGAACTTACAGAAGATCTTATCCTAAAAATTGAATTTACTGGTGCGTGTAGTTCATGCTCTATGAACAACATGACTTTTAAAAATGGAGTAGAAGATGCGATAAAGCGTTTAGTTCCGGAGATTAAAGGAGTGGTTCCTGTAAATTTTGCGCTACACTCAGCTTAACAAAAAGGAACTTTTCAGCATACCCAACCTCAAGCCCTAAGCGTGCGTGTAGCTAGCCAGAAAAGCATTTTATGCTGGACTTAGAAACGAGGGCGAAATTTTCGAAACATGCACTTTTGCTAGCGATAGCAACGCTTTCATACTTTAAAGCGTAGATACAGCATGAACATTGACCCCAAACTATTGGCCCGTTGCCAGAAAAACGACCGCAAAGCTCACAACGAGCTTTACAAGTCGTGCTTCGGCTATTTGATGGCCATTTGTTTGAGGTATGAAACCAATCGTGAGGATGCAGAAATCCTGCTCAATCATGGGTTTCTAAAAATCGTAACCCAACTAGACAAGTACAAGCAAGATGTGCCTTTCAAATCCTGGATTGGCCGGGTAATGGTAAATACGATCATTGATTTATTTAGAAGAGATAAGAAACGCAGAGACAATATGTCTGACGTTGATTTGGCTGAGATTAACGATACATCCAATGTGGGTTTTAACGAAGCCGCTCAAGCATTGGAGGCTGAAGAATTAGAAAAAATGATTCAAAAGCTGCCAGACATGAGTAGAAAGGTTTTTAACCTCTTCGCGATAGAAGGATATAGCCACAAGGAAATATCCGACATGCTTGAAATAAGCGATGGAACCAGCAAATGGCACGTGTCATTTGCTCGTAAAACGCTTCAAGAAATGATCAAACGAACCATGAAAAATATGATGACACTGACATTGTAATAATGGCGAACGATAACAACATAGACCAATTATTTAAGCAGAAGCTTGCTGGAAGAGAAGCCGCAGGTTATTCTGCATCGGCTTGGGCTGGAGCCGAAAAGGCGCTCGGCAGCCATTTTAGAATGTTGCTTTTTAAGAAAGTAGCCTTTATCGCAATTCCACTTTTGATAGCTACTGGCGCAGCCACTTATTGGTATACCAACCAAACTGAACAAGAAACGCAACAAGCAACAACCGCCAACCAACAGCCAATGGTTGAGTCAATCGCTGCATCAGAAACGATTTATTCATCATCTGATAAAATCGAAACTTCTACTCAAACATCAGCAACAAGCAATTATTCAAGTGCAAATGCATCTGAAGATTTCGCTTCAAGCGATAATAATTCTGAAGCTGGCGCTCTAGCATCCAATACGGATTCAAAAGCAAATAGCGCTAATGTCACCAATAAGAACAGTGCTAAATCAACCAATAAATCCAATAGCAAAGCAAACGCAGCTTTCGCTGAAAGTAATTCGGAACCAACCTCGGTTGCTTCAGCTGCAAAAGCTAAAAACCAAGTGAAAAAAGCTGATGGTTCAAATGAATTACTTGGCGATATGTCTCATAATCCTGCAGCATTCAAAAATCAAAATACCACCCAAAGCTTTTCTTCAATATCCTCTTTCGATCTCGAAAATTTCGATCGCCTTGCTATGAGTCAAATGCCGATTTATAACATGAGCAGTTTGGGTAAAACCAAAGCCAAGCTTAGTGCAGAAAGCAATGCGCAAGAAACCATTCTTTTAAAAGAAGCTCGAAAGCTTGAATTTGCAGTAAATGGAGGGTTAATTTTTGCTAACAAACTAGAAAACAACTTGGGAAGTCGAGACAAGATAGGTCTTGGTGCATACGCAGGACTTAATGTTCACTATCATCTTAAACCAAGAATGTTTCTTTATTGTGCGGTCACTTTAAACACAAGAAATAGTTTAGGTTCAGAGTCGCAATCCAACAATCCTGATATTTCTGTTTTCCCTTCTCAATTGATTTATTTGGATATTCCGTTGCACATAGGTTATCGATTTGGAGCTCGTCACGAATTCTCTTTTGGTATGACCTTTAGTCCGCTGATAACAGCAATGAATGAAGATCGTCACGTGGAAGATTATGGCGCAAACCCTACCACTTCTTTTAGTAGTGATGGCTTCGCCAACTTTGACGCAGCAGGTTCGGTCATCTATTCTATCAATCTTACACATCGCATTGATTTCAATGCTTCTATCAGATTCGGTTTGTTTGATGTTACAGACGATAGCTATTTCAAAACCGCGCTCATCGATGATCGCAACCATCAATTGCGAATCGGTATCAACTATAAGTTGAGAACACGATAATCAACTCATTCTTTCGGCTGATTTTCGTCAAGATTCGCCAAAATGGTACTTCTACCTTTGCCGCTTCTTAAAAACAGCAGGAAATATGAGGAGCAATTACTGGCCAAAACTGAGCAAAGCAGAAATCAACGAACGCGTTTTTAGCGCCTTAGATGGCAATGTTGATTTTTACAATGAAGACATTATTGGTATTCCTGGTTCGCACCTCGATCCAAAAGTGTTTTACAACGATGCTCCTTTTTTAGCCGATGCTCCTTTTCTTTCTGCATTGATCAAAAACCCGAATCACATTGGGTGCCACACATTGGGCAAAAGCGAACATTTTTTTGAAGGCACTCATGCCATAGAGCGCGAACTCATAGACCTTTGCGCTAAGCAAATACTTAACGGTGAAGGAGATTTTGACGGTTATGTTGCCTCTGGCGGCACCGAAGCTAACATGCAAGCCTGCTGGATTTATCGCAATTATTTCAGAACCGAATTCAACGTAACAACTGATCAAATCACTATACTTTGCTCAGAAGACAATCACTACAGCGTATTCAAAGCTTCTAATATTTTGGGTATTGATATTGCCATGGTTAAGGTAGATTATCACAACCGAAGCCTTGATACTGAAAGCGTTTCAGCAACTATTGCACAATGCAAGTTGGCTGGCAAAACCCATTTTATTGTGGTTGCTAACATGATGACAACCATGTTTGGTTCGGTTGATCAAGTGGAAGTTTATACCAAAGCGCTTGAATCACAAGGTTGCGAATACAAACTGCATATTGACGGTGCTTACGGTGGATTTTTCTATCCATTTACAAGCGCAAATCACCAGCTCGATTTTTCAAATCCGAAAGTAAATTCAGTAACGCTTGATGCGCATAAAATGGTACAAGCGCCTTATGGAACGGGTATTTTCTTGGTGCGAAAAGGCTTCATGCATCATGCGAACACGAAAGAAGCAAGTTATGTAGAAGGTGAAGATTACACCTTAATCGGAAGCCGATCTGGAGCAAATGCCATCGCTATTTGGATGATTTTGATGACTTATGGCCGCTTTGGTTGGGAAGAAAAAATCATGTTACTTGAAAATCGTGCTTTGTGGTTTTGTCAAGAATTGGAGCAAATGAATATTGGCTATTTCCGCAACCCAAATTCAAACATCGTTACCATGCGTGCTGCCCACATTAAGCCCAAAGTTGCTCACCAATTTGGCTTAGTGCCCGACAATCACAAGCATCCAAAATGGTTTAAAGTGGTGGTAATGGACCACGTTACCAAAGACCATTTGCTGCGCTTGCTCACCGCGCTTTCTCATTGATTATTTCCTGAAAAATAGCTGGTAATTACTGCGTTGGCCGTTCCCCAATTCTCTGCTATAGCTGCCCGTGAAAGTGCTGTCGCTTGTGCTGTCCACCGCTATAACAAACTGTGATTCGGTTCTCAAGCTGTCTAGCTGACCGAAAACATTTATGGCGTTATTGGTCGCTTCAAAATTGGTCGAGCGCAAATCAAGCGTTTGCACACCAGCATTCGAAGCATAAATCATCTGCAATTCGCTTGCAGTATCGCTGCATTGCACCTCCAAAAAATATCGAATTCCAGGAGCGCGATTTACAATCAGCGAATCTAGCGTATCAACTTCAGTTGTAATCCAAACCGAGTCGGTAAGCCATTGTGCGTTAAGGTATTCTGTGCTTTGGCAATAACTAACTTCTACTGGAGTTGGATCTTCAAATTCCACAATTTTCTTACAGCCAAAAACCAAAATTCCACTCATCAAGAGCGTCAAAAAGCGCTTCGTCATCATCGTTTTCTTGTATAAACTTCTCCGCAGCTCAACGAATCGAGTGCTGAAACAGCAGGATCACAAAACGTAAAAATGGTTCCGTCATTGTCCACACAATCCACGCATTCCAATTCCGTGCAAGCGAAACAAACCACGGCCAAAGCCAAAACATAAAACCAACGCATACGCCAAAGGTAGTTTTGCGATTGAAAAATTAAGCTACTTTTTTTGGGCACCTATCGCGCTTGTGCTACAATCTTTTTTGCCTTTAGCAAGTAGATGCTACATAAAAAGCCCGATCTAGCCTTTTGGCTAGCTGCGCTTTTTAAAGCACTACTAGC
>JANRBI010000243.1 GCA_030727625.1 Salibacteraceae bacterium | reverse complement strand
CGCGACCAAAATAAAACAACGAATCCACAAAGCCAATTATTTGTCGATAATATATTATGGTTTATCTTCTGAATCAACCATTTTAAATAAAAAAAGGCCTAAATAGGCCTTTTTTTCTAAATGATGTTTTCAAACTATTCGGCTATCGCCAAGAAGTAGTTCTTTTTTCCTCTTTGCAATAACAAGTATTTGCCCGCAATTAAATCGGACGTATTTGTTCTGAAATCTTCAGATACTTTGTTCTTATTAATAGAAATTGAATTTTCTTTTAACGCCCTTCTTACTTCCCCATTAGAAGCTAAAAATCCCGTTTTTTCTGCAAGCAATGAAATTATATCCATTCCGCCTTCTACTTCATCTTTCGAAATCGTGGCTTGAGGCACACCTTCAAAAACGTCTAACACGGTGGCTCCATCTAAAGACATTAATGCTTCGCTAGTAGACTTTCCGAAGAGCACTTCAGATGCATTTACTGCGTTTTCAAAATCTTGCGAAGAATGCACTCTAACGGTAAGTTCTTCTGCAATCGCTTTTTGCATGGCTCGCTCATGCGGAGCAATTGCATGTTCAGCTTCAATAGCTTCTATTTCTTCTTGAGATTTCACTGAAAACACACGCATGTAGTTTGCTACATCAGCATCGGCAGTATTCAATAAAAATTGGTAGAATTTATAAGGTGAAGTTCTCGCTGGATCAAGCCAAATGTTGCCTCCTTCAGATTTACCAAACTTGGTTCCATCAGCTTTCTTAATCAACGGAGTAGTGAGCGCGTAAGCTTCTCCACCTCCGAGTCTGCGAATTAATTCTGTACCTGTGGTTATGTTTCCCCATTGGTCGCTACCGCCCATTTGTAGCACACAGTCATTGTTTTTCCAAAGGTGATAGAAATCGTATCCTTGAATTAATTGGTAGCTAAACTCGGTAAATGACATACCGTTTTCGAGCCTGTTTTTCACAGAATCTTTAGCCATCATGTAGTTGATAGACATGTGTTTACCAACATCTCTGATAAATTCTAAGAATCCAAATTGTTTGAACCAATCATAATTATTTACAATGGTTGCAGCGTTTTCGCCTTCAAAATCAAGGAATTTTTCGAGCTGCTTTTTCTGACAATCAAGGTTATGATTAAGCCGATCGAGGTCAAGTAAATTGCGCTCAGCACTTTTACCGCTTGGGTCGCCCACCATACCTGTAGCGCCACCTACCAAAGCAACTGGCTTATTGCCTGTGCGCTGAAAATGTGTAAGTGTCATTACCTGCACCATGTTTCCGATGCCCAAAGAATCAGCTGTTGGATCAAATCCAATATAGCCAGAAACTCCACCTTTAGCTAGTAACTCTTCTGTGCCAGGAACCATGTCATGCAACATGCCTCTCCAGCGCAATTCTTCTACAAAATTTTTCATTATCGCCTCGTATTGGGTGGCAAAAGTAGTGTTCTCTTTTTCGGAAAAGAAACCGAAAAATTACTCGTTGATAATCTCGAAAAGTTGATCAAGATTTGGAGTCATTACTACTTCAATACGTCTGTTTTTGGCTTTACCTTCTTTGGTGCTATTGTCTGCAACAGGCACAAATTCGCCACGTCCAGCGGCAGTTAACATAGAAGGAGCCATACCGCCATTTTCAGTCATGATTCTAACCACAGCTGTTGCTCTCATAACAGATAAATCCCAGTTGTCTTTTATTACTCCTGATCCATTAAATGGATCAGAATCGGTATGACCTTCTACTAAAATTGTAATGTCTTTTTCATCTTTAATAACTTGCGCTAAGTCAATCAAAGCGCCTTTGCCTTCGGCATTCACAACAGTGCTTCCACTTGGAAAAAGCAATTGAGCCTCAAGACTTACATAGATCTTTCCATTGCGCTGTTCAACCGCAATTCCTTTGTCTTTAAATCCAGTTAAAGCCGCTGCAATTCGATCTTTCAATGCTCTTACTGCAGCATCTTTTTCGGCAATAATGCTTTCTAATTCTGCTACTCTTGCTTCGCGAGATTTTAACGCGTCTTCCAAATCATTTAGTCTGCGCTCTTTAGCCTGAAGTTCTTGCTCAATCTCACGCACTTCGTCTTCTCTTCTTTGCAAATCGGTTTGCGTATCACGCAACGCCTCTAGCAGCTTTCTGTTTTCGTCACTGCCCTCTTTTTTTTGACGCTTGAGCTTATCAAGAAGTTCTTCGTTTAGCTCATTCAATTCGTCATATTTCATGCTCATTTGGCGATAACGCTTGCCGAGGTATGCAGTATCTTCTTGAAGTGCGCTTAACTTTTTTGTAATCGTTTCCATGTCAGCTTTCAACTCCTCCACTTCGGTAGTTAGGGTTCTGTTTTCGCTGGTAAGTCTATCTGACTCTCGAATACAATTGTCTTGCTTAGCTTTTAATTCTTCATACTTTCTAGATGGAACACAAGCGGTAAACATTAGCGCAGAAAGCGCAACCAAAAGCAATGATCTCATAACTTCACAATTAATTTGAGAAGCAAAACTAAAGTGCCAATGGGTGTGTAATTAAAATGCCTGTAGTACTTATAAACAGTGCACTGCGGATTTAGAAACAGCCTAGTTTTCGCGTAAAGCGCTTTTAAACCATACGGCACTAAAATCTCTGTATTCGATGCTGTTTTGTGGAAAATTCATCACATAAACCGGAATGAGCCTTGTAAACTCATCATAATAAATGGGGAGAATTACCGCATCATTGATCAAAATTTGATCTAATTCACGATACAATTTTTGACGCTTTTCTTCATCCAACTCCTTAATGGCTTGCAGATAAAGGCTGTCATATGCTGGATTTAGGTACCTGCCACTATTCATATAAGCTCTACCGTTGTTAGCATCAGGTAAATCAGCACCCACAAAGTAGCATAGAAAATTTTCAGGATCAGGATAATCAGCCACCCAGCCAT
>JANRBI010000242.1 GCA_030727625.1 Salibacteraceae bacterium | reverse complement strand
CGGTGCTATTCAACATGTTTGTGATGCTTATTCTTTTTGGTGGATTAACCTATCGCACAAAGCTCTATAGCTTAATGGCGGCTTTATTGGTCTTGAGTATTTTGGGTAGAATAGAAAGTCAATTTGCCCTGGAAGGCAAAGGATGGATTGAGTCGCTTTATTATAGGCGGTTTTTATTATTGCCAGCGCGGCTAAACACCTGTTTTTTAGAGATTTTTCAAGATCGGCCAATTCAACTTTCTCATAGTATCTTAAGGCATTGGTTTGATTATCCGTATAGGCTTCAGCCGCCTTATTTGGTTTGTGAGTATTGCTTAGGCAGCGCTGAAGGACACGCAAATAATGGCTTGTTTTCAGATGGTTTTATGAATTTTGGATGGCTAGGTGCTATTTCATGGTCTTTAGGACTTGGATTTCTTCTGAACTTTCTTTCAGCACTGAAAATTCCGGCTCATTACGCTTTATTGGATTTTATTTTCCTGAATTTCTTGAAAAGCACAGCCGTGTTCACTGCAATGTTGACACATGGAGGATGGTTTTATCTGCTTTTGTTGATCATACTAAACTCTGTAAACTTGAGTAAATTGAGCCCAAGAGTGAAATAAGTGCAGGATAAAAATTAAGTCAAATACCAAAGTTTATTTTTTATCGAAATTCGCCTTTGCGTTGATATTTAAGCAAAATGCAGAATATGAAAGTTACAGATGCTAATTATCAACTCTTTCCCTGTCAATTCTAAAAAAGTAATTACCATCTATTAAGAATGAAAATCTACCATTTGTTAGCTACGAAAAAACGTATAGAAAATGCCAGTGGAGATCAAATTAATGAAATCAAGTTGTGCAAATCAATGTCATTGTTTGCCGATGTCTATTACAACAATCAGCCATTCAATGCTGAGCTAGAAGGCTTTGGTTTAGAAGAAAAAGAGATTGTTGTTCCACCTGATCATTTTGATCTCTACATTGTAAGGAACAATTTCGATGTTTTTTCACAAATTAAAGGCACTAAATTCTGTTTGGCATATCCATACAATGAAGAGGCGTTTAGGAACGCTGATGCTGTATTAACTACAACTCAAATTTGGAAAGAGCGATTAGAGCAGTTCAATGAACGTTCTGATTCTTTTGAGTTTTTTGGCGGTTACTACCCCGAAACAATTGTTCAACCAAAACAAATCATCAACATTGGTCAAGTATTAGCAGATGATTATGTGCCGAAAACGAGCGATTTCAAATGTTTTCAATTCAAGGCGCAGTTTGGCTATGGTTTTACGGTGGCTTATTTTGGACGAGTAGATAATGAAGCTAAGCCTCATCCTGATTATCTCTCAATTATACCTGAATTGGAAATTCAAATTCCTGAATTAAAAACGGTCTTTGCTGGAAATATTCGAGTTGAAATTCCATCAAAGCGCGTAATTAAAGTTGGAAAAATTAATTACCAAGATATGGTCTTTGCCACCTCAGCTTGCGATGTACTGCTTTGCAACGAGCATGATGAAGCAAACTGGTTAGCATCAGGGAAAACACTGGAAGCAATTGGATGTGAAGTTCCTATTGTATTAACTCCTAGGCCAGCAAGGGTAGAGCAGCTGGGTGCTGACTATCCTTTGTTTTACAATACGAAAGAAGAATTACTTGTTCTTATTCTTAAACTTTATCGGGACTCTAATTTTAGATCGAGTGTGAAAGATTATATGCGCGAAAGAGCCAAGGACTTGAGAATCGGAGCGCATTCTGCGAGACTTGAAAAAACATTTAAAGACTTTTTAAACAAGAGAAAATGAGCCTTTTCAAAAAGCTGAAAAAAGTATTCAAAGTTGAACCTGAAATGGATCTACTCCGAGAAGCGCAGCTTGCTTTTTCTGATAAAGATTTGGAAAAAGCAATCGAGCTGTGGATTGAAGCAATGAAGCGTGAAGAAAGCAGGCTTAAAGTGGGTTTGAAACTGCTTTGGCTTCACAGAACTCAAAATATTGACATAGATACAGAAGGTATTATTCATCAATTAAAAAAGTCGTTTCCAACCGAAGGAAATGTTTGGTTAGAGAGTGCTAGAATGAATAAGATTGCTACTAATTACGAGCAAACTTTTGATGATGCTTACAAAGCTATTCAATGTAATTCGAAACTGTTCGGAGCCTTTCAGTTGTTGATGACTTCGTCTTTCCATATCCGAAAAACACATGAAACGAAGCGCGTTTTAGATCAGTATTATCCTAAATTTAAGAACGAAGATTATTTCAAGAAGGTCTATTTCACTTTTCACAATTCTTTTGATGGAGATCCTAGAAATCTCGAGATAAGTGACCAAACAATAAGTGGTGGACACAATGAGCTTTTGGATTATGGCGATGTGCTTATCGGGGTGCTCAGAAAGAATCTCGACTATTTGTTTCAAGTTAGAAACAAAAGCAATCGAACAAAAATTAGTCTCGAGTATCGAAATAAAGCCATTTGTGAACCAAAAGAATTAATAGAATTATGGCATAAAACGAATACCTACAAAAAACTGGATGAGAAACGGGTTATTTCAAGAGCGTCAAAAGGTGAAATTTATTCCAATCTCAATATTTTGTTTGTCAGCTTGTTGAATTGGAATTTTATGCAGGCTTTGGTAGAACGAACGAGTGTATCTTTCAAAGATAAAACCATTAGTACACTAGATTTTGGCTTTATTGAAAAGCATGTAAGAAAGAGCTGTAATTCAATTTTATATCACGCACTTGCGAATCAAGAACAGGCACTATCAGACTTTTCAATTGAACACTATTGGGTGCAACAGCTGAACTCAGCTGACACAATTTTTGTAGAATGGTGTAATGAACCAGCTTTGTGGTTATCATGGGTTTTACCACCCAAGAAAAAACTTGTTATTCGAATCCACAGTTATGAAGTGTTTACAACGCTGCCTCATTTGGTTAATTG
>JANRBI010000241.1 GCA_030727625.1 Salibacteraceae bacterium | reverse complement strand
CAAAATACAGTCTAGAGCAGACTTGCTTTTGGAAGAAAATAATATTGCTGATTTGGCGCGAGCTGGTGTCGATGAAATTTGGATAGGAGCAGAGAGCGGTTCGCAAAAGGTGCTTGACGCGATGGACAAAGGCACAAGCGTTGAGCAAATAGTAGAAGCCACACGATTGATGAAAAAGCACAAAATCAAGCCGTGCTATTTCCTTCAGTTCGGCTATCCTGGCGAAACGTTTGAAGACATCAAGCTTACGTTTGATCTGGTTTTCAAGCAAATGCCACACGATATTGGTGTTTCCGTTTCATATCCTTTACCCGGAACCAAGTTTTATGAAAATGTGAAAAGTGAACTTGGCGCAAAAAGCAATTGGACAGACAGCGATGAACTGCTGGTGATGTTTGATAGCGCATTTCCGGCTGAGTTTTACAAGAAACTGCAACGCTATGTGCATTATGAATTCCGCTTGCGAGCGCTTAAAAACAAGCTTTCTGAGAATCGCGGTGGTTTAGATTCATTAAGTCTAATCTCAAAATTAGTGTATCGTATTCCTCTGAGCATTTGGTCAAAACAGCAACTGAACAAGTATGTCCGCTGAGTTTGATGCTGTTGCAGCAGATTACGATCTCCATTTTACCGAAACCAATATTGGTAAAGCCCAGCGCGCCTTGGTTTGGAATTATCTGAAAAAACATCTTCCTTCAAAAAAGCTCAGAATTCTAGAGGTGAATTGCGGTACTGGGGCAGATGCGCAGTGGTTGCATGCACTTGGCCATGAGGTAATTGCAACTGATTTGTCAGCTGAAATGATCTCGGTAGCAAAGCTGAAAAGATCACCAGAGATTTCCTTTGAAGTTGCTGGATTTCATGATCTAAAAGAAAAGTTTCAAGACCAAACCTTTGACTTGATCTTCTCCAATTTTGCGGGTTTAAATTGTGTTTCAAACCAGCAGTTGACGGCTATTCAAAAGGACTTTAGCGCCCTTTTAAAACCGAATGGAAAGTTCATTGGTCTGTTTTTAGGAGAGTATTGCTGGCAAGAGCGTTTGTATTTCAGGATTAAAAATCAACCAGAGAAGGTGAATAGAAGGCTTTCAGAGAGCGCAGCTAATCTTGATGACCGATCAACGCAATTGACGAATTGCTTCTCTCCAGAAGCTTTAAAAGAGCTTTTTACTGATTTCAATTTCATTCGCCAACAACCAATTGGCTTGCTCGTTCCTCCATCTTATTTCGAAGCGCAATTGAAGCGTTGGCCGCGATTGGTTCGTTTGCTTCAATCATTAGAATCTGCAGTTGCTATTCCAAAATGGGCAAATCATGCTGATCACTTTTTGATGGAGTTTGAGGTGAAAAAGAACTGCAATTAATGAGGTTTAGGTTTTAATTACAACCTAACCACTTTCCCTTTTAGCTCTTTGTTGTAAACAGGTGTATTTGCGCTTTTAGAAGCTTTAGAAGCTTTATTGTAAGTCCAAACATGATTTGGGTCGAACAGCGTGAATTCAAATGCCGAACCTTCGCTAAGGTCGGGTAGAGCAATATTGAAACGCTTTCGCGGAGCAATAGCCATGCGTTGGATCACGACATCCCAACTAAGATCAGCGATTAAGTGCTCATTAATCAGCGACAAAGCCGTTTCAATCATGGTCATGCCATAAGATGCGTGGTCAAATTCCACGTCTTTGTTTTCAATGTTTTCTGGTGTATGATCACTTACAATCATGTCGATCACGCCATTTTTTAAACCTTCAATCAACGCTTGTCGGTCGTTTTCTTCGCGCAACACAGGCATCGTTTTGTAATTCGTGTCAAAGCCTTCAAGAGTCTCGTCTGTGTAGAGCAAGTTGGCAAGCGCCACACTACAACTCACTTGTTGTCCGCGTGCTTTTGCTTCATAAATCATTTCTGCGCTTCCTGCGGTAGAAATGGTAGAAAGGTGAAGATTGCCGCCTGCGTAGCGCTGCAAGTACAAATCTCGATTTACCATCAATTCTTCAGCAATTGCTGGAGAAGACTTGATGCCAAGCTTGATGTTTTGTTTGCTTTCATGCACCATAGCTCCTGGATTGATGCGATCATCAAATGGGAAATTACAAACGATTCCACCAAAAGATTGTGTGTATTCAAGTGCACGTTTCATCAAGTTTACATCGTCAATGGAGTGCTTGCCATCGCTGAAAGCAACCGCGCCACCATCGTGCAAATCATACATTTCGCTTAGGTCAACACCTTTGCCACCTTTCGAGATATTCGCAAAAGGCTTAATATCAATACCTAAGCTTGCTGTTTTTTGTTTTAAGTATTCTAATTGACCACGATTGTCAAGCACAGGATTGGTGTTTGGTAACATCATCAATACGCTGAATCCACCATTTTTAGCTGCTTCAGCCGCTGAACGCAAATCTTCTTTGTATTCAAATCCTGGTTCACCAATGGTGCATTGCGCATCAACTAAGGCTGGAAAAAGCATCAAGCCATCAGCGCTGATTTCTTTGAAGTTTCCACTGTTTTCAATGCTCGAAGCGATCTTCAGGATTTTTCCATTTTCAACTAAAACATCAAGCGTGCTGCCATTCAATGAATGACCTGGATAAGTGATATTGGCACTTTTAATGAGGATGCTCATCGGTTAAATACTTTAATAAGAATACTTTCAATAATTAAAAAGAGTAGGGCAATCGCTACGGCCCAAACCCAAAGTTCTTGTCCTAAATCAGCTTTCGAAATTTCATCTTTCAGCTGTTCACCACTTTTTTCTATGAACCTGAAATTGACTCTATTCTCAGTAAGAATAGTAGTTAAAGCTTCTGATTCTGTTGGTTTTATGTTGCTTTCGCTCAAGGCGAAATTGAAGGCATATGTCGCTACTTTTTTGTTCTCGCTGAGTAAATCAAAGAATCCATTGGTGTTGATTTGATCACCTAAATAGAGTCCATCGTAAGCAACTGTTGGAATAA
>JANRBI010000240.1 GCA_030727625.1 Salibacteraceae bacterium | reverse complement strand
GTTCTTCTATTCTGTGCGCGGCCTTCTTCGGTGGCGTTGTCAGCCAGCGGTTTTTCTGCTCCGTAGCCTTTGTAGCTCAGTCGATCCGCAGAAATGTTTGCATCGATTAGAAACTGATACACAGCTTTTGCACGGTTTTCACTCAATACTTTGTTTGCAGCTGCATTACCTTGATTATCGGTGTGTCCTGCTACTTCAATCTTCATGTCAGGATTGTTGTTCAGCATGCTTGCCAAGCGATTCAATTCAGTTTTAGAAGCTGATTTTAGCTCGAATTTGTCAGTGTCAAAAAACACGTTTTTCAACACTACGCTTCCGCCTTTTTCAAAGGGTTGAAGAAAAAACGAACGTTCGTAATGCAGGCTGTTTTCGTTTAGATCAAGGCTGAAGTTTTCGCTCAAATACAGGTAGTTTTCTTTCTCAGCAATCAATGCATATTGTTTGCTAGATGGCAATACCACCAAAAACGAACCATTTACAGCATCACTATATGCTTGAGCAATTACGCTATCCGTTTCTAAATCAATCAACTCAAAACGAGCAGATAACGGCTCTTTTGTTTTCGCATCCTTAATGGTGCCTGTGAGGTAAGTGATTTTTTGAGGTTTGATGCTTTCGTCTAGCTCAAAAGTGTATAAATCCATGCCACCAAATCCGCCTTCTCTATCGCTAGAAATAATGGCGTATTCTCCACTAGCAGCCACATTAAAACTGTTTTCGTGACCGCTGGTATTTATCGGATAACCAAGATTTTCGGGATTTCCCCATGAACCATCGGGTTGTCTTCGGCTCAAATAAATATCCATGTCGCCCATACCTATGTGGCCATTGCTTGAGAAGTAAAGCGTTTGGTTGTCAGGATGAATAAATACCGATTCTTCGCTTTGTGGCGTATTGATGTTTTTGGGCAAAGGCTGCGCAATTCCCCAGCCTTTTTCAGTAAGTGTACTCACGTAAATGTCAGCTTCCTTGCTGCTTCCGCGGCTTTTGCCACGAATGAAATACAGCGTTTTTCCATCGCTTGCAAAAGATGGTTGCGTTTCCCAATTTCCTGAATTGATGGTACGCCCCATGTTTACGGGTGGCGACCATTTATTGCCTTTGCGCTCGCTTACAAATAAATCGCAACTTCCATATCCTTTTCGGCCACGACCATAATTTAAAGAACCATCTAAATCACACGCAGTGAAAATGATGTATTTGCCATCGGCAGATAGCGTTGGCGCACCTTCATTGGTAAATGTGTTTATCGGTGGTCCGGGATTATAAGATGGTTTCCAAATCTTATCTTCACTTTCTGCAAAAAAGAAATCTTCGTTAAAATCATAAGGCCCTTCTTGCATTTTTACCGCTCGAGTAAACATCATGAAGTCTTCATCTGCAGTGAGCGCAGGAAAGTATTCGTCAAACTCAGTATTGATGTTGATTCCCATGTTTTTGGGATCGTATTTCACTGGGTTTGCCATGGCTTTTTCAGCAAAATTGGCACTTGCAACAGCTAGGCGAGCTTGAGAGATTAGTGGATCGCGTGCATCAGCATATTTCAAATAGCCTTCAAAGTATTTTTTAGCATCAGCGTATTCGCTATTCATCTGCGCAAGCAAACCCAAATTGAAGTAAACACGTGCATCGTACGCGGGGTTTTGTTCTAGTATTTCTAGCATGAGTTTTTTGGCTAGTTCAGGCTTTTCTTGCACTAAGTACACTTGTGCTAAATTGATTTTTGCATCTAAAAAACCATTGTCACGGGCTAGTGCTTTTTCCAAGTTTACTTGAGCAGCGTTGTATTCGCCATAGTTCATGTAGCGCATGGCCTCAATAAAAAGCGCATCGGCTTTTTTATCGGTGGTTTTTTGAGCTACAGCACACGCATTGAGTAGCAAGAGCAAAAGAATCAGCCTAAATTTCATCAAGGAATATTTAAGTATTTGTGAGTTTGAAGTGAAACGCGCCATCTCGGATTTAATTTGATGTATTCAACAATTGCGCCCATTTGCTCTTCGCGCTTGCTCCATTCAGGCTGAAGGAACAATTCGCATTGCATTGAGACCGTTTTTTGATGCTTTTCAGCGAATTCAAAATCACTTTTGTTGAAAATAATCACTTTTATTTCATTGGCTTTTGACGCCACATCGGCCAGTGGTTGTTTGAATTTTTTAGGCGAAAAAGTGACCCAATTCCAATTTCCTGTAAGGGTATTTGTTCCGCTAGTTTCGATGTGTGTGGCAATACCTTTAGCTTGAAGCGCAGTAGTAAGCGGTTCAAGATTGTAAAGCGTTGGTTCACCGCCTGTAACTATGCAAATCCTTAGTCCAGAATGCATTACAAGATCAACTATTGCACTAGCATTCATAATGGGGTGCTTTTCGGCTTCCCAGCTTTCTTTCACATCGCACCAGTGGCAGCCTACATCGCAACCCGCTAATCTTATAAAATATGCAGCTTTACCTGAGTGAAAGCCTTCGCCTTGTATGGTTGCAAAATGCTCCATTACAGGCAGGGCTAGTCCGTTTTTTACGTCTTGGTTTTCCATTTTTTGAAGGCTGCAAAAGTAATGGCTTAAGATAAGCTTAAGGCCCAGTTGAATTAAGAGCTATAAATTTGTGATTGCATGGAGCTATCAGAGTCAAACAAAGCAGCGCTAAAGCAGCGTGGAATTTCAGAATCAGACCTCAGTCATCAGCTAGAATTAATAGCTCGAGGAACAAATTTTATCAAGCTTTTGCGACCATGTTCTGTGGGCGATGGCATCATTAGGTTAAGCAATGCCAAGCTGAATGATGCAATTGCCGCTTTTGATGCTGAGTCTGCAAACTATGATTTGGCCAAGTTTGTGCCAGCATCTGGAGCCGCAACACGCATGTTTAAACGGATTTACACTTGGGTAAACGAACCCAAAAAGAACGAAGCAGATATCAACCGATTTTTTAGAGACATCGAGAAGTTTCCTTTGTTTGAAGAATGGGTGCTTTG
>JANRBI010000239.1 GCA_030727625.1 Salibacteraceae bacterium | reverse complement strand
TTTATTGATTGGACTCCATTTTTTAGAACGTGGGAATTGCACGGCCGTTATCCTAACATTTTAACGGACGAGGTAGTTGGTGTAGAAGCCACAAAACTATTTGCTGATGCTAGAGAAATGCTGGATCGACTCTTGTCTGAAAATTGGCTTGAGGCGAGAGCTAGTATAGGAATTTGGCCTGCAAATAGTGAAGATGATGATGTGATTTTGTTCACTGATGATTCTCGAAAAACGCGATTGGATAGTTTTCACATGCTTCGTCAACAGGCAAGGTTTGCTAAAGATGCAGCCAATATTTCGCTTGCAGATTTTGTGGCTCCAGTAGGGCAAGCAGCAGATTATATGGGTGGTTTTGTGGTAACTGCAGGCATGGGAATCGAGAAAAAGATTGCGGAATTTGAATCGGACCATGACGATTACAAATCGATCATGATAAAGGCGCTGGCCGACAGATTAGCCGAAGCTTTGGCTGAAATGATGCATCAAAAAGTAAGAAGAGAAATTTGGGGTTATGCTCCAAATGAAGGCTTAGATAACGAGGCTTTGATTCAAGAAAAATATCGCGGAATCAGACCAGCGCCAGGTTATCCAGCTTGTCCAGATCATACCGAAAAACCAACGCTTTTCAGGCTTTTGAATGCCGAAAAATCAGGTGTTGAACTCACTGAATCCATGGCAATGTACCCAGCAGCTTCAGTAAGTGGTTGGTATTTTGCGCATCCTGAAAGTAAGTATTTTGGAGTGGGTAAAATTGCTGAAGATCAAGTGCTTGATTATGCAAGGCGAAAAGGAATCAGCATGGAAGAAGCCGAACGATGGCTGAGTCCAAACATGCTTTAAGTGAATGTGATAGCTCGAATTGCAGCATTCATCAATTATCTATACCGTTTATCTCAAATTTAAAGTGAGCGAAGCTGTGCTGTCTACATTTGCGCTCATGAGAACATTTATTATTGTGCTTTTTGTGAGTTCGGTGACAGCGCTTGCCGCACAGTCACAAGGTAATACAGGTGATTTTAAAGTGCTCGGTTTAGAAGAGTGCATTCAAACTGCTTGGTCAAGTAACTTGAACATAAAGCAAGCCGAATTAGGTTTTGAATCGGCCGAGTCGCAAATGCTGCGAACCAAGGCTAATGTATTGCCAAACCTCAATGGTTTTGCTAATCACAATTACAACTGGGGGCAACGTATTGATCCATTTACAAACCAGTTCGCCACCACGCGTGTGCAGAGTAATACTTTCGGCTTGTCCACGGATATTACTTTGTTTAATGGCTTTCAAAATCTACAAAACATTCGTGCTCAGGAGGCGAATTTAGAATCGTCTAAGTATGATTTGGAAACGCAGAAAAACAACATCGCACTTTCAGTTTCTGGTGCTTATTTGAATATTTTATTGTCTGAAGAATTGATCATTGCTGCAGAGCAACAAGTGGTAATCACGCAAACACAGCTCGAACGAATGAAGAAATTGGTGGCTGCTGGAAGCGCTAATTTGGGTAACCAATACGAACTAGAAGCACAACTAGGTCGCGACAAAAGCAATTTAACACAGCGCACCAACGAGTACAACCTTGCCAAGCTTCAATTGAAGCAATTTTTGTTGATTCCAGCGGATGAGAAAATTGAATTGGTGAAGCCAAAAGAGTTGAATGTGGAAGAGCAAAATATGATTGAAAATGCGACCACCATTTTTGGATATGCACAAGGCTCTATGCCTGAAATTAGAAGTGCAGAATTTTCATTGCTAAGTGCAGAAAAGCAGACAGAAGTATCCAAGGGCGGTTGGTATCCAACGCTTTCATTGAGCGGTTCTATCGGCACAGGTTATTCAGGTTTGCGAACCGAAGTGGTTTCGGTTAAAGAATCAGGAGTTCAACAAATCGGATTCACGGATATAGGAGGACGTGTTTTTGCACCTACTTATGAAACAGAAATGAAACGTGTCGGATTTGGCACACAGCTTTCTGACAACTTCAACCAGTTTGTAGGCTTGTCTTTGAATGTGCCAATCTTTAATCGTTTTGCGGTAAACAACAATGTGCAGCAATCAAAAATCAATCAAAGCATAGCTGAAATTCAGTTAGAACAAGAAAAATTAGGCTTGCGCCAACGCATTGAATCTGCTAGAGCAGATGCTTTAGCTGCACGTGATGCATACACAGGAGCATCAGAATCAGTAAAAGCGAATCAAAAAGCATTTGACTTTGCGCAAGCACGTTTCGAAGCTGGAGCACTGAATGTGACCGAGTTTAACAATTCAAAAAACAACTTACTCATCGCTCAATCTCAGTTATTGAGATCAAAGTATGACTATGTGTTTAAAGTGAAGGTTTTGGACTTTTACATGGGTAAACCATTAGCGTTAAACTAGCTCTTAAGAAGATCAATTTATCTTACTACAAACTACCCACTTCTGACTATCAACTATTAAAATGGCTCTAATCTTAAATATTGAATCAGCTACCACCATGTGTTCTGTTGCCTTAGGACGAGATGGGCAATTGGTTGATGTGATGGAGGTAAATGACGGCTATTCGCACGCTGAAAATCTAGCTGTTTTTGTAGATGAAATCTTAAAGAAAAACCAACTGAAAGTTTCAGATTTAGATGCAATTGCAATAAGCGAAGGCCCGGGGAGCTATACAGGTTTGCGCATCGGAGTATCTCTTGCAAAAGGGCTGTGCTATGGTGGAAATGTGCCGCTGATATCGGTAAACACTTTGCAGCAAATGTGCATGCATCCTGAAGTAGTGAAAGAGTTGAATTACAGAAAAGATGGGCTATTGTGTCCGATGCTAGACGCTCGCAGAATGGAAGTTTACACGGCTGTTTATGATGTGGGTTTGAAGGCTATTTTAGAACCAATCAATAAGATCTTGGATGAAACTTCTTACCAAGAATTTCTTACAACTGAGCCAGTCATTTTCTTCGGAAACGGATCAGATAAATTCAAAGAAATAAGCACAAATCC
>JANRBI010000238.1 GCA_030727625.1 Salibacteraceae bacterium | reverse complement strand
ACCGAGCAAGCCAAACTCTGGGGCGATTATTTAAAGTCAAACCCAAAAGATGCAGACGCATGGCTCAACTATTACACTGCCAATCGCATGCTCAAAATTCAAGCGCAAACCAAAACACAAGATGATTTGGACAAATTGGTGAAAGAGATGGAAAAAGCTATTCCGAATTCGTTTGAATACCACTACATCTGTTATTGGAATGATGGCTTTAGAAAATCGGAAGAGAATTTTCCGCACCTGCAAAAAGCGTATGAAATAGCGCCTAATCGCTATGAAACGTATGATGATTTCTTCTCCTACTATTTGGTGAGAGATGATCATGGTAAGCTGAAAGAATTGGCTGAAAAATGGATGAAATCAAACGATATTTCTGCGGGTATTTATGCATGGAACTATAACATGCTAATAAGTTGCGAGCCAAATGCCATACTCATCACCCATGGTGACAACGACACTTATCCAGCACTCATTTTACAGTTGGCAAAAAACATCAGACCAGATATTGTGGTGATGAACAATTCGTTGCTACTGGTTGATGATTACCGCAATGCCCATTTCGCGAAAGCGGGAATAAAATCAATGAACGCAGATTTTTCAACGTTTAAATCATACGAAGAATTAAACACCGCGCTCTTTGGCCATATTATCGAAAACTATGGCGAGCGTCCTTTATACTTTGGAATGGGATTCAATACAGATGAATTTACACTGCTTAAAGACAAAGTGTTTAATGTTGGAATGGCATGGAAATACAGCGAAGAGAAGTTTGACAACATTGCAGTAATCAAAAAGAATTTTGAGAAATACTTCTTGCTCGATTATCTGAAATATTCATTTTCGAACGACATCAGCCAGGGAGTGGTCACGCATATGAATGCTAATTATTTAGTTGCAATGCTTACGCTTTATAATCATTATATCGAAAGTGAGGATCCAAAGGCTGAAGAGCTTAAAACCATGATCAATCACATTGCTGAAGCGAACAATATGCAAGATCAAGTGAAAGACGTTTTAAAGGGGAAATAATTGAGGTTTGAGCTTTTTCACCAACTATAAAACAAAAACAGACGAACAGCTGATGTTGCTCTATCAAGAGGGCGACTCAGCTGCGTTTAATACGCTGTATCACAGATATAGCAAGCGATTGCTGCATTTTGCTTTTCGTATTTTGAATCAAGATCAAGCCTTGGCAGAAGATGTGCTGCACGATGTGTTTTTGATCATTGCCGAAAGGCCACATTTGTTTAACACTGAGAAAACCTTCAAGCCGTGGGTGTTTACAGTGACAGCCAATGCATGCAAAAAGCAATTTCGTCAACCCGATTTTTTAGAAGCAGAAGAGCATCATTTTGACGCTGACGAAAGCCACATTTCGGTGCTCAGTTCGCTTGATCAACCAAGGTTTAAGCTTGCGCTGAAACAAGAGCTTCAGTTGTTGAAATACGAACATCGTTGCACTTTCATCTTGCGCTATCAAGAGCGATTAAGCATCAAAGAAATTGCGAGCATTATGGATTGCAACGAAGGCACCGTGAAGAGCCGAATTCATTACACCATCAAGCGCTTGTCAACGCAATTGGCCATCTACAATCCAAACAAAACATTAAGTTAAAACATGCCAGCCATGGAAGACAAGATATTAGCCCTTATCGAAACCAAATCTTGGAAGCAACTGACGCCCGCTGAGCGCGAATTGGTGCTTTCGCAAATGACGGAAGACGCTTATACCAAACAGCATCAATTCATCGCGCAAAGCCAAAGCCTATTTGATAAAGAGGCCGCTTTTCTTGTTCCTGACCCAGCCATATTGAGCAGCTTACACCTACACACCAAAAAGGAGGAAGCAGCTCCTTGGTGGGTGCTGCTTTTTCAGTACCGCATGCCAGCCTACCAAAGTGGTTTGGCGTTGGTTGCCATAGCCCTTTTGGTTTGGATATTTTGGCCACAGCCAAACACACAATTCATAGAAAAAGAAGTGGTGGTGTATGAAAACGTACACGATACCATTGAGGTAGAAGTAATCAAAAAAGTGCCCGTTGAGCGCATTGTAACCATAGTGAAAGAAGTGCCGGTACAAACCGTTGAGCAAACAATGATAGCTGAGGCTTCAGAAGGAATTACTCCCCAAGCAGAGCCATTGCAACTAGATGCGGTAGCGCAAAATTTCTGCAACACTTCGCTGTCTAACGAAAAGCTGAGTCAGTTTTTGGTGGGAGTGAATTGAGGCTTTTACCACAGAGGACGCAGAGATTTACACGGAGAAGAATTTACCGCAAAGACGCGGAGGTTTCGCAAAGAGCGCAAAGGGTTTCCTATGATTTTTAACACAGAGGAAACCGAGATTTAGACGGAGAACACAGAGAGTGTTCTATGTGAGAAATCTAATATGAAAATCCCAGAGAGATGTCATATTCATAGAGTTCAAGGCCTTAGTCCAACCACCGCGATCACTACTTTTGGCCGCACCATCATGATTTTTAATTCGCTCGAATTTATTGTTTTTGCGTTGTTGTTTTTCTTGATTTGGCCCTTTGCCAAGCGAGAAAACAATGCGAAATGGGCGTTTATCACAGCCATGTCGTTCGTGTTTTATGGCTGGTGGGATTGGCGTTTTCTCTTCCTCATTATCGGCAGCGGACTCATAGATTACGTTGCTGGCCTCTGGATTGTGAATCGTCCGAAGCATCGTAAGTTGTTTTTAGTGCTTTCGCTTGCGGGGAATTTAGGCTCGCTCAGTGTCTTTAAATACAGCACATTTTTCGCTGAAATCATAGATTCAATGTTCGCTTTAAGCGGAATAAAAACTGAGTTGACAAGCCATATTCCGGAGTTTGCACTGATCTTGCCTGTGGGCATTAGCTTTTACACGTTTCAATCTATGAGCTACACCATAGATGTATATCGCGGCCGACTACAACCGACAGAAAACATCCTTCATTTTTTCAGCTATTTATCGATGTTTCCGCAACTGGTTGCTGGACCCATTGTTCGAGCCAAAGACTTACTGGTGCAGCTTGAGCAAGA
>JANRBI010000237.1:10173-16156 GCA_030727625.1 Salibacteraceae bacterium | reverse complement strand
ATCACCGTTTTGCCTCAACCCAACATCGCTTGGTTTTCAGATTCTATTTTGTGCAATCAGGCATTGCCCGTAATTACAAATCCGAATACGTTTGGAGTTGACTACACATTGCTCTACAACTTTAATTCCTCGGTGTTTGACACCGTAAATCCATGGACCATAGACACCGCTGGTCTTTACTTTTTAGTAGCAGAAAACAGCTGCGATACTATTGTAAGCAGAGCATTTTTAAGTCCGCAACAAATCATTGAAAAAGAGCTGTTGGAGTCCATCACACTTTGCCCAGGCGAAGAAGTGGTGTTAGATGCCTTTTGGGAAGGTTCTAGTTATGTGTGGAGTGAGAATGTGGATGGTGCGTTGATCAGCGATAGTGCAATTGTGGTTTCGGCTCCGCTCAACCACCAGTCGGGTTCGCTCAGTGACCAGACAGGTACAGAACTCTACACTATCACCATCACGAATCCGCCATGTGTGCGTACGCTAAGCACAACAGTTATTTTTCTGAGCGAAGACAGTTGCGGAAACGCTTGTGCTTTTTCCGTTCCCAATGTTTTCACACCCAACCAAGATGGCGTAAATGACGCTTTCAAAATCTCCAACTCTTGCGGAAGCCAAAGCTTCCGATTTTCCATTTACAACCGCTGGGGAACGCTGATCCATTCAGGTACAGAATCCATTGCTTATTGGGATGGAACATCCAACGGAGCTTTCGTAAACAGTGGCGTTTACTTTGTCATCATTGAATACACCGACAGCGCTGGCCAAGAAAAAACCGTGAAAATTGCGGTGAGTGTGTTGAGGTGAATTGGTCCATGGTCTGTGGTCCATTGACCATGGACAAAAAAAAGACCCCACAAACTGCGGAGCCTTTCTAAATCTTTTACCTTAATACTATGTACTAACTACTCTGTACCAAAAACCCTACATGTGCTTTACCTCGTCTGGCAAATCATAAAATGTCGGGTGACGGTATACTTTGTCGGTAGCTGGTTCAAAAAACGATTCTTTATCTATTGGGTCAGAAGCTGTAATGTGCTGTGATTCGATTACCCAAATACTAACGCCTTCGTTTCTTCTGGTATAAACATCACGCGCCATTTCTACCGCCATTTCAGCATCAGCCGCATGCAAACTACCTGCATGGCGATGACTCAATCCTGCTTTGCTTCTTATAAAAACCTCCCATAGAGGCCAATTTTTCTTTGTAGACATATCTTGAATTCTTGATTCATCTTTCATTGATCAGCATTCAAAAAAATCAATGAAAATGGTGGTTTCTAAAATGATTATGCTGCTTTAACAGCTTCTCTGCGAGCTTTGCGTTTTTCGGCATAAGCCATTGCTGCCTCGCGCACCCAAGCACCTTTATCGTAAGCTGCGTTGCGGGTTCTCAATCGCTGGCGGTTGCATTTTCCGTTGCCTTTTACCACGTTCCAAAATTCTTCCCAATCAATCTCACCCATTTCCCAATGGCCGGTTTCTTCGTTGAATTTCAAATCTGGATCTGGTGCTGTAAGTCCTAGCAACTTCACTTGAGGAACCGTCATATCTAAAAATCGCTGACGCAATTCATCGTTCGAAAAACGCTTGATTTTCCAAGCCATGCTTTGTGCAGAGTGTGGAGAATCTGAATCGTTTGGACCAAACATTTTCAATGCTGGCCACCACCATCTGTCAAGCGCACTTTGAGCCATACGCTTTTGGTCGGCAGTTCCGTTTGCCATGGCTAGCATAATGCTAAACCCTTGTCGCTGGTGAAAACTTTCTTCTTTACACACTCTTATCATTGCTCGGCTGTAAGGCCCAAAAGAGCAACGACAAAGCGGCACTTGATTCATAATAGCCGCGCCATCTACCAACCAACCCACAGCTCCTATGTCTGCCCAAGTCAATGTTGGATAATTAAAAATAGATGAATATTTTGCCTTGCCAGAATGCAAGTCTTCGATTGTGTCTTCGCGCTCTACGCCCAATGTTTCGGCTGAAGAGTAGAGGTATAATCCGTGGCCAGCTTCGTCTTGCACTTTGGCTAGCAAAGCCACTTTGCGTTTCAAGCTTGGGGCACGCGTAATCCAGTTTGCTTCGGGCAACATACCAACGATTTCGCTGTGTGCATGCTGCGAAATTTGACGAATCAATGTCTTGCGATACGCATCTGGCATCCAATCTTTTGGTTCAATCTTAACTTCTGCGTCAACTTTGTCTTGGAAAATTTTTTCTAAATCTTTTTCAGCCATGGCTATAGAATTGTTTTGCGAATATAAAATATGGAGGACGATTTGTGGCTGATATGATGAAAAACAGCATATCTAAATAATTGTTTGAAACAATCCAGACTTATTCAAAATGCAAATAGCTAACTGACATCAATCACTTCCATTTTCACAAAAATCAAGTACGTTTGGCGACCCGATAAATACGTAGAATCAGATGCCGAAATTTCATCCACTTAAGGTTAGCAACATCAGAAGAGAAACAGAAGATACTGTGTCTGTAGCTTTTGAAGTGCCTGCAGAATTGAAAGAAGAATATCAATTCAAACAAGGTCAATACCTCACATTTAAGCATGAAATTAATGGCGAAGAAGTGCGCAGAAGCTACAGCATTTGCCGTAGTCCGCTTGACAATGAGCTACGTGTTGCGATTAAGAAAGTAGAAGGTGGATTGTTTTCAACGTTTGCCAACGAATCGCTTGCCGAAGGCGACATTTTAGATACAATGACTCCGATGGGTAGGTTTTACACCACCATCTATCCTGCCAATGAAAAGCACTACGTTGCCTTTGTATCTGGAAGTGGAATCACACCCGTAATGGCGCACATGCGCACCATTTTGCAGCTTGAGCCTAAGAGTAGCTTCACGCTGGTTTATGGTAATAAAACTACCAGCAGCATCATTTTCAAAGAAGAAATTGAAGACTTGAAAAACGAATACATGGATCGCTTGACCGTGTACAATGTACTTTCAAGAGAAGAGAATGAAATCCCATTATTCATGGGCCGCATCGACACTGAAAAATGCACTTCTTTCATGAAGTATTTCATTCAGCCCGAAACCATTGACGAAGTATTTATTTGCGGTCCAGCGCCAATGATTGATGCTGTAAAAGCACAATGTGCAGCCGTTGGTTTAGATAGAAAACAAGTGCATTTCGAGTTGTTTGCATCGCCATTGCAATTAGCACAAGCCAAAGAGGCGGTTACCAAAGTAGAGCGCGAAACAAGTGGATTCCAAGCGAAAGTGAAGATCATTTTAGACGGTGTTGCCACTGAATTCATTATGGATTCTAAAGGTGAGAACATATTAGATGCCGCCATGAAAAAAGGCGCTGACTTGCCCTTTGCTTGCAAAGGCGGAGTTTGTGCTACATGTCGCGCTAAAATTGATAAAGGCACCGTAAAAATGGACATTAACTACGGCCTAGAACCAGACGAGCTAGAGCGCGGCTTTGTGCTTACTTGTCAAGCACATCCTACTTCTGAAGAAGTGGTGGTGAATTTTGACGAAGCGTAGTTTAGTTTTTAGTAGGTAGTATTTAGTGAGTAGTTGAGCGTTTACTTTCACGCAACGTCTTTTCACTCTTTTGCTCTTCACTTTTCAACCCTTCTTCTTCTCCCAAAGAAACAATTCATATACCCTTTTTTAGGTATTGTGACATCATGGTGTGAACCGTTCTTTTGCTCACTCGTTTAAAATCATTCTAAATAAAGAAAGATTCAAAGCATCCGATTCCATGGCAATAAGAAATTACATCGCATCCATCACACTACTTTTCTGCTTCGCGCTACCTGTTTTCTCCATCTCGCATGAAGAAACTACCAAAGTGCGCATGGTGATCAATCTCATGGATTACATAGCCAAAGACTATGCTATGGCTGTGAAAGATGGAGAAATTGCCAATGAATTTGAATTTGCAGAAATGCAAGAGTTCTCAGAAAACGCGAGTGTATTTTACTCAGAACTAGAGGCACAAGGCACCGTAAAACAGGACACAAAACTGTTCGCCATGTTTGATGAGCTTAAATCATTGATCGCATCCAAGGCTTCGCCAGAAATTGTGGGAACGCACGCGGGCAAAATTCGCGAATCGATGGTGGAGATGAAGTTGGTTTCTCTTGCACCAAACGCATGGCCAAACCTTGAAAACGGTAAAACAATTTTTAGAGCGGAATGTGCTTCTTGCCACGGTTATCAAGGAAAAGGTGACGGCACTGCTGGTGCAGCTTTAAGCCCTGCGCCAACTAATTTTCACAATCAAGATGTGATCAATAATATTTCGCCACTGCAGGCTTTTAACACTATTACCCTTGGCATTGACGGTACTGCAATGCGCGCTTTCAATGAGCTTTCACAAGCTGAAATCTGGGATTTATCATTCTATATTTTGAGCCTTCAGCACGAAGGAAAAACAACCAAAGACGCTAAAAACACAAGTGATTTTTCACTAGAAGAAATAGCCACTTTGAGCAATGAGAAACTATTGGCTATCAACCCAAATGTGGATATTGCTGCATTGCGCACCTCAGCGCCTGAAGCGGCAGAAAAAGACGAATTGGCTGTCGCAAAACTATTTTTAGCGCAATCTCAAACAGCGGCACAAAATGGCGACTTTGACGAAGCCACAGCACTTGCCTTGAAAGCATATTTACAAGGTGTAGAACCAGTAGAACCGCGCATTAAAGCCTCAGACAACAAGCTTTTTGAAGAACTTGAAACTGCAATGATGGCGGTGAGAGCTGAATTGAAAAACAAATCGAACATCGAAACGCTAAACGCAGCATACGCTGACGCAAATTTGAAGGTGGATGAAGCAACAAAACTGTTGGGCGCTGCAAAACGCGGCATGCTTATGACGGCTGGCATTGCACTTACCATTTTGTTGAGAGAAGGCTTGGAAGCATTTTTTGTAATCCTTGCCATATTGAGCATTCTACAATCGATGGGCGCTAAAACGGCTATCAAATGGGTACACAGCGGCTGGGTTACAGCAGTAGCTTTCGGAATCACAGGTTGGTTTTTCGCGGGCAGCATTATGACTTGGGATGCGCAAAACCGCGAATTGATGGAGGGTCTCATCGCATTGTTTGCCGTTGGTGTTTTGCTCTATTTAGGATTCTGGATGCATGGTCACGCCAACGCATCAAAATGGAAAACCTTTGTTGAAGTGCGTGTGAAAGGATTGATTTCAAAAAACAACATGATTGGCCTCGCTTCTTTCTCATTCTTAGTAGTGTTCAGAGAAGCTTTTGAATCGGTGTTGTTTTTATCATCGCTCACGCTTGACGGCAGCAGCGACAGTAGCATCGGTGTGTTAGTTGGGTCTATTTCCGCTGCCGCATTGCTTTTCGCCATTGCTTATGCTTTGTTGAAATGGTTCAAAAAACTTCCAATTGGCAAAGTATTCTTGTATTCAAGCATGGTGATTTTGGCCTTGGCCTTTGTACTTGCAGGCAATGGTATTCATGCCATTCAAGAAGGTGGCTACATTGACATTCGATCTTTCCCAGTCAATCTAAAAATCAGCGCAATTGGCTTGTATCCAACGTACGAAACCATTCTTGCACAACTAGTAGTATTGGCAATGATTGTTGGCCTTTGGAAGTTTAGCAACAAGCGTGTAAGCAAGCCTCAAGGTGCATAAGCTTGCGAGCTGAATTCGGTAACTTCTTAGATCAAGAATCGCAAGAATTTTGACGAATGAGAAGCACCATTTAGAAGCTTAGGTTTTGGACTAATTAGCCAAACAATTATTGGAATTCTTGGTGGAAATAATACGTGAGCATTTTTATAAAATGTAGTTTCACGTATCCTTAAAAATCAATCCCATGACGGCTTCACACGCACATTTACTACTTAATCATATTCCGATTCTAGGTTCCATTTTTGGTGTTCTACTGCTTATTATTGGAATGATTCTGAAAAACAAAACCTTAGAAATTACTGGCCTTGCCACTATTCTATTGGCAGCGGTTTTCACCGGACC
>JANRBI010000237.1:0-10073 GCA_030727625.1 Salibacteraceae bacterium | reverse complement strand
AATCATGGTGGAAAAATCATTCACTCTGAATTACGTGGCGAAACCTCCATCTCAACCCATGATTTGGATGAAGATTGATTAATTGCTAAAAACTAGACCCATAAATTCTGTTTTTAGTGATTTGACGATCAAGTCACTACGAATTCGATGAATATTTCGACCAAGTCATTCTTTTAATTAGCAATCATCTAGCATCTTTGCGAAAAATCAGATAGAATGAGTGATACGCGTATTTTGGTGATTGGCGCCTGCGGGCAAGTGGGAACAGAGCTGGTTGAAAACCTCGCTTTACGATTTGGAAACGATGCGGTAATAGCTTCTGACATTAGAGATGAAGCATCTTTTGACTTAGCATACATCAAGCTAGATGTGATGGATCGTGAAGCGGTTAAAAATGCCATCGTTAAACACAAAATCACTGAAGTATATAACCTAGCTGCTTTGCTTTCGGCTACAGCCGAAAAAAATCCAGAATTTGGCTGGAAACTTAATATGGAAGGTCTTTTTTCCATTTTAGATTTAGCAAAAGAAGGCGTGATCAAGAAAGTATTTTGGCCGAGTTCCATTGCCGTTTTTGGCCCAACTACACCACGCATCGACACACCGCAATTCACCATTATTGAACCAACAACCGTTTACGGAATTTCAAAATTTGCTGGTGAACGCTGGTGCGAATATTACCACAAACGTTGGGGCGTAGATGTGCGCAGTGTTCGTTATCCTGGTTTGATTGGATACAAGTCTCTCCCTGGTGGCGGAACCACTGATTATGCGGTTGACATTTTTCATCAAGCATTGAAAGAAGGAAGCTATGAATGTTTCTTGAAAGAAAACACCGCCTTGCCAATGATGTATATGAGTGATGCAATTAAAGCAACCATCGATATCATGCAGGTTCCAGCAGAAGAAATCAAGATTAGAAGTAGCTATAATATTAGTGCAATGAGCTTTGACCCAGCGCAGATTGCCAACGAAATCAAAAAGCATATTCCTGAATTTAGTATCAGTTATAATCCAGATTTCAGACAAGCCATTGCCGACAATTGGCCAGCAAGCATTAACGATAATGAAGCAAGAAAAGATTGGAATTGGAGCAACGCCTTTACTTTAGAAAATATGGTAACCGACATGCTTGAGAATCTGAAAGAACGAAATTTAGTAGGATAACTATTTACTTCAATTTTCATTCATACATCTATTGATTTCACAATAAGAAAATAAACCTATCTTTTGCCCGCAAAATAGAGGAGTACGAGTCAAAAATGAGATACCTTTTCTTCATAATAATATTAGCCACATACCTACCGTTATCGGCTCAAAACCAAACAAATGCGGAAGGTCGGAAAGAAGGACGCTGGATTGTGACCGCTGGTGACGCTGGAAAATCTGACTATCTTTCAAGTGCCATTTACGAAGAAGGCAACTACTCAAATGGAAGAAAAGTAGGCGTTTGGAAAACATTTCACCCAAACGGCAAGATTAAAAGCGATATCACTTTTGAAGCTGGAAGACCAAAAGGACCGTATACCACTTATTATGATAATGGACAAATTGAAGAAAAAGGAAACTGGAGTTTGACCAAAAACTACGGGAAATTTGTTCGCTATTACGAAAATGGAAACGTTCATCAAGAATTCGATTTTAACGAATCTGGAAAGCGCACAGGAGCTCAAAAATATTACCATCCAAACGGAAAGCTTGCCATTGAAGGAAACTGGAATGGCGGTAAAGAAAGTGGTGAAGTAAAAGAATACTATGAATCAGGTGAATTACGTGTGGTTCGTGTGTTCAATGAAGGCACCATGGACGATGCGCAAACCAAGCATTTCGAATCGAAAAAATTAACCAACATACCTGCTATCAAAGAGCCTGAACCAGTTATGGATGAAAGCAATAAAGTAAAAACTACTGCTACCGTAAACAAGGCCGAACTTCAAGCAAACATTGGTGTATTTGATGGCAATGGTCAGCATACACTTTACAATAGAAACCGTCAAATTTCTCAGAAAGGTGAATTCAAAAATGGTCGTTTGTATGACGGTAAACTCTATCGATACAACACCGATGGTATTCTCCAAAAGATTGAAATCTATCAAAACGGGAAATACGTGGGTGAAGGGGTCATAGAAGACTCTATGAAATAAACCCAAATCATCTTGATTCATAAACCATAAAGTCGGCTTGCCTTTTATCTTTGGCAGTCAGAAATGCTTTATGGAAACATCGCTTCACATTTACAATACGCTTACGAGGAAGAAAGAAGAATTCAAACCGCTGAACGACCCTTTTGTAGGGCTTTACGTTTGCGGACCCACTGTTTATAGCAATGTCCATTTAGGAAACTGTAGAACCTTCATTTCTTTTGATCTTGTAAACCGCTATTTGCGCTACTTAGGCTACAAAGTGCGCTATGTGCGCAATATTACCGATGCTGGCCACTTAGAAAATGACAGCGATGAGGGTGAAGACAAAATCAGCAAAAAAGCACGTGTAGAGCAACTAGAGCCAATGCAAATTGTGCAGACTTACACCATAGATTTTCACGATAAAATGCGCGACTTCAACACACTCGCGCCAGATATTGAACCTACTGCAACTGGCCATATTGTAGAGCAAATAGACATCATAAAAACCATCCTTGATAATGGTTTGGCATACGAATCGAATGGTTCTATCTACTTTGATGTGAAAAAATATGCCGAAACCGACAACTACGGTGAGCTTTCTGGCAGAAACATTGACGAACTTTTTTCTGGAACTCGCGATCTTGATGGTCAAGATGAAAAACGAAACGCAACCGATTTTGCACTTTGGAAAAAAGCATCACCATCGCACATCATGCGCTGGAACTCACCTTGGGGAATTGGATTTCCGGGTTGGCATCTCGAATGCTCTGTAATGAGTACAAAATACTTAGGCGAACAATTTGACATTCACGGTGGCGGTATGGATTTGAAGTTTCCGCATCACGAATGTGAGATTGCACAAAACAAAGCCGCCAATGGCAAACATGCCGTGCAGTATTGGATGCATGCCAACATGTTGACTTTCGAAGGCAAGAAAATGTCGAAATCACTGGACAATTCAATTCTTCCAGATGAGTTGTTTACAGGTAATCACAAATTACTCAATAAAGGCTATGACCCAATGGTGGTGCGCTTTTTCATGCTTCAAGCACATTACGCAAGTACGCTTGATTTCAGCAATGAAGCTCTGGAAGCTGCCGAAAAAGGCTTTCAACGTTTGATGGCCGGAATGAGCATTGTAGATGCCTTGCCTGTTTCAGAAAGCAGCGACATCGAAACTTCTGCTTTCAGACAAAAAATAGAAGCTGCAATGAATGATGATTTTAACTCACCAATGGTCATCAGCCATTTGTTTGAAGTGGTTAAAAACATCAACTCCATTGCCGAAGGTCGTATGAAAATATCTGATTCAGAAAAAGAAGCGCTCTCCGTCTTTTTAAAGCAAATTGTGTTTGATGTATTAGGGCTAAAAATGGCTCAAGAAAGCAGCAACAACGACTTCATGGATGGCCTGATGAACATTATTCTAGATGTGCGTACGCGCGCAAGAGCCAATAAAGATTGGGGCACAAGCGATGCCATTAGAGATCAACTTGCAGCGATGAACATAGTAGTGAAAGACAGTAAAGACGGAGCATCATGGCAAGTGCAATAAAGCAAGCTGCAAGGCTCATAAGTCTTGCAATGGTCAGCAGCCTTTTGACCATAAGTTGTAAAGAAGAAGCCAAACCTTATAAACCAAGCGCACCAGCACCAACAGTTGCTCCAGCGCCTGAAATTGTGTTGCTTCAAACGCCAACTTTTGATCAAGGTAGAGCATACACTTTCGTGAAAAAGCAAGTAGATTTTGGACCACGTGTTCCAAATTCGGATGCTCAAAAAGCGTGTGCAAAGTGGCTTGAAAAAGAACTTGCGAGCGCAGGCTTAACTACCAACGTGCAAGAAGCTACCGTAAAAGCTTTTAATGGTGTTGAACTAGAAATATTCAACATTATGGGGCAAATAAATCCTGAAGCTGAAAAACGCATTTTGCTTTGCTCGCATTGGGATTCGCGCCCGTTTGCCGATCGTGATACCGAAGACAGAAACAAAGCCATTGATGGCGCTAATGACGGTGCAAGTGGCGTAGGCGTGTTACTTGAGTTGGCCCATGTTCTAGCTAAAGATACAAGCATCAAAAATCTAGGAATTGACATCGTATTTTTTGATGCAGAAGATTACGGAAAACCGCAATCATCTATGGTGGGCGATGGCGCAGACAGTTGGTGTTTAGGTTCGCAATATTGGGCAGCCAACTTGCCAATAGAAGGCTATACTGCAGATTTTGGAATACTGCTAGACATGGTTGGTGCAACGGATGCTGTTTTTCCAAAAGAGAGTTTTTCCATGCAGTTTGCGCAAGAAGAAACCAATCGCATTTGGCGCATTGCACAAGCTTTAGGCTACAAAAAGCAATTTCCAAATCAACTCGGAAATCCGATTACAGACGATCATGTGTATTTGAATCAAATTGCTAAGATTCCAACAGTTGACATCATTCATTACAATGCCGCGCAAAACGATTTCTTCCCGCACCATCACCAGCACAGCGACAATATGGACATCATTGATGCCAACACGCTTGGCATGATGGGTGACGTGTTGCTACAAGTGATTTATCAGGAAAAATAGCGCAATGCTGAGCATATTCACATTGCAAGCAACTGCGTTAAAAACCCTTTTGAGTGTTCTTCTTGTCGGTTTAATTGCAAGCAATTCACTAGCTCAAAATCCAGATATTGACCTTTTGCGAAAGCTAAATGTGGAGCGCAACACGAAACTTGATCCTAGTTTCAAATTCATCACGCAAAGCGCATCGCCTATTAGCATGGCTTGCCCAGTGAGTGTTTATGCTGTTGGTTTGATCAACAGAGACAGCACCATTCGCAGAAAAGGACTTTACATTGCCGGCAGCATGGCTGTTTCAAGCGTTATTACGCTTAGCGCGAAATACGGATTTGACCGAACGCGACCGTTCAACACTTATCCCGATATCATTAAATTATCAGAAGCTAGAAGTCCATCTTTCCCTTCGGGACACACCTCAAATGCATTTGCCACGGCCACGGCCATGACGTTTGCTTTTCCGAAATGGTATGTTGCTGCGCCCGCTTTTGCTTGGGCAAGCGCTGTAGGATATTCAAGAATTCACCTTGGCGTGCACTACCCTAGCGATGTATTGGCTGGGGCAATTATTGGTTCAGGCTCGGCATGGCTCAGCTGCTGGTTAAGTAAGAAATTCTTCGAAACTTATGATCATACATTGGCTTCGCGCAAAGCGAAAAAAGCCTTAGCGGATTAAGGTAATGGCGCCCATTTGCACTAACTCTTGATCAGGCAAAACGGTATATGAAATCGTGTATGAATACACTCCAATTGGCACTTCAAATCCAGTATTAAACTTCTTCCCATTCCAACCTTGCGTAATATCGTTACTGCGATAAATTTCTTGTCCCCAACGGTCATAGATCACCATTTCAAAAGACTGAAGATTATGGCCATAAACGAAGTAAAGCTCGTTTATACCATCTTTATCTGGCGTGAATGCTGAGGGAGCATAAATCTTACTTACCGCACTTGCGTGAATAGAATCTGTGGCGATGCAGCCGTTACTATCAATTGCCCTGACGTAATAAATGGTCTTTTTGAGCGGATAAACCGTAATAGTATCGCAGGTGTCGCAAGGAATATAGCCTTCAGAAACCCAAGTAAAATTACTGCTCACATTGGCTACCAACTCGATGTTGGTCAAGCCAGTAAACGTGTCTAATTTAGTGGTGATTTCAGCCGTTGGATTTTGAAAAACCGTTACAAATGTGCTGTCGGCTCGAGTGCAGCCATTTAGGTTTTGGCCTGTAACCTTATACCAAGCACTTTCTTCTGGCCGAATTACTGGATATTGATTGTAGTTCGGGCTAGAAAAAGCGGGGCCTTCCCACACATAAACGTAGGTACCTTCAGCACCAAGGCGCACCGTATCGCCTTCGCAAACGGCAATATCAACAACTGCATCTATTTGAATTGGATCTACAATCACAATCACGGTATCGAAAACAGATCCGCAGCCATTTTCAGCTTTAACAATAAAGTATGTGGTTTCTTCAGGATATGCGGGTGTGTTGCTCACAAAAGGATCAAGTATTGGTTCTTTCGGGAACCATTCGTAGCCTTCGGTGCTTTCTGCATTAAGCACTACGCGTTGGCCCGCGCAAACTGTAGTATCGCCCCAAGCGCCCACTTCGGGTAAAAAACCGTCAACCGTAACTCGCATCGACTTCCTTCTATTGCAGCCCAGGCTATCAACCATATAAACAATGTAGTCAACCGTAGAATCAGGAGTACAAATTGGATTTGCTGTGTTTGCTCCAGATAAGTAGAGGTTTGGCACCCATTGAAAGGTGTTTGCGCCTTCGGCACGCAGCACACCAAACTGTCCTTGACACAAGGCAGTATCCGGCATAATTGAAGTAGGATCGGGATGAATGGTCAATATGATTGTGTCTCTATCAATGCCACAACTATCCTCAATGTTCACAATATATTGTGTGGTGCTTTGAACACTTGCCACCGGATTTGCGATGTTGGCATTACTCAAACCAGCAGCTGGAAACCAAGTATAAGTAGCACCACCGCTTGCGTTGAGCTGCACATTCACTCCCGGACAAATAGGTGGCGGACTATTCACATTGCCTTGTGGACCAGCAATCACATTCACCTGAATCAAATCGGTATCAGATGCAATACAGCTTACAGAATCAAAAATCACAAGCTCTACTGTATAACTCCCAGGAGTGCTGTATGCATGTTTTGGTTCGAAATCAGAACTTGTATCGCCATCGCCAAAATCCCAAAAGAACAGTGAACCACCAATACTTTGATTCAAAAACTGCATCGAGTCATTGAGGCAAACATTTGCCGGCCCGTCAATATCAGCTTCAGCTTCAAGCGTCACTAAATCATATTTTAAAACACCAAGATTACAATTGCTGCTTCCATTGGTGGTACTGTAAGCGCCTGTAGTAGTTGGGAACGTATTTCCGCCACCACAACCTGCACACACTGCTTGGTAAATGATTCCTTTTTTGTCGAATCTACTTGTGCCACCATCTACGTGCTCACCAGAGTTTCCTGTTCCACCAAAAAACGTGGAGAACAGAATGTTTGTGGCGCTGTCTTCAAAAACCACAATCCAAAAATCGTTGCCATCGGTTGTTGTTTGATAAGCATTGCTTGTTGTTGGCAAACCAGTTACGGTACTTGCAGTAGTTTGGCCAAAACTATTATTGAGCGTTCCGCCCCAACCCGAAATGAAGATGTGATTACAGTTATTTACGAGAAATGCCGAAAGGGCAATGTCAACGCTACTATTGGCCAAGCCAAATTCGGTAGAAAACTCGGTAGATTGCAGGTTATTGCTGAGCTTGTGCAAGAATTGACCTCCACCTGGAACCGAATAAACATAAGATGGCCCAATTGGATAAGCACCTTTAGTTTGGCCAACTACATACACATCGTTGGCTAAATCTAGTTGCACAAAATAGCTTTGATCATATTGACTCGTTCCTATATAAGTTGAAGCCAAGAGTGTGGTTCCTGTTGATGAAATTTTGCATAAAAAACCATCTGTATTTCCACCATAGGTAGGATTAATAACCCCTGGTGTGGTTGTGAAATTAGAACTGGTTGTTCCACCTGTGATGTAAACATCATTGCTTGGCAACTCAAACTGAACAGAATACGCGGCATCGTCTCCCGATCCACCGAGATAAGTAGACCAAATCAAGCTACTTAAGTTGGCGTTAAACTTAACGGCAACGCCATCTGTAGTTCCACCTCCAAAGGTGCTTTGCACCGCATTTACCATTGGGAAGTTTGACGAACCTGAGTTAGATGCGATGTAGCAATTTTCGAGTGAATCGACTATAATTTCACCTCTAAACTCATCACCATAGCAGTATTTTAAAGAGGCACTCAGGTTATTCCCGTCATTTCCAGAACCGCCCAAATAAGTACTTCCGATAAGTCCTGTGCCATTGGTATTGAACTTTGTCACATAAATATCACTACCATTTGGGTAAGAAATAGAGTTGGCCGAAAAGGTAGTTCCTCCGTTAAAAGTGGCATCATAAGCTGTGGCAGAAGTTGGGAAATTTGACGAGCCCGTGGTTCCCAAAACATATAATTCATCATCGGCATTTACTACCAAACTGTGCGGACATTCGTTTCCAGAACCACCCAAATAAGTGGAATAAACCAATGTAGCTCCATCACTTGCAAACTTGGTCACTCCAACATCCGAAGGATAATTCGGGCTGCCTCCGCCCCAAGTCACATCATATGCTCCGAGGGTAGTTGGGTAATTATTTGAATTGTCGTTAAATACCGTTCCTGCTCCATATAAATGACCCGTTTCATCATAGGTTGCTGTAAAGCCCCAATTGTCAGAACCACTTCCCGTAAAGGATGAAAAAATCAGCGTTGGATCAATAACTAATGGGTAATTCGAATCGTAATTTTTCAGCGCAAAGCCAACTTCATTTTTCACTAAAGTGTAAGCTGCTTCAATGAATTTCTTTTTACCGTCAATGATTTGCCAAACCAATGGTTTTTGGTCAATCAAGCGTTGAATAGAAGTTTCAATTTCTAGCTGCTCATTGATCAGTTTAATGCCATCTGCGCCTTCAATTTCCAAAGCAATGTTACTTGGGTCAGCACCAGCTGCAACTGTAAATTCATACTTTAATTGTTGGCCCAAACTGAGCAAATGAAAATCGATGTTTGCATATACGTCTTCCATTGTAACTCGACCATATTGCTGAACGCCACCTGCCCACTTTGAGCTATCATTTCCTAAAAAATAATTGACATAATCACCAAAAGGTTCTGTACCCGAAACGCGCTTTGCCGCCTGCGCATTTTTCAACTTAAAGTTTAAAAGATGGTAGCGAATGCTGAAGTTTTGCGGCAATTCCATTTCACCATGATGCACCTTGTGCACCACATCCATGTCGGCCTTGTTTTTTAGTTGAATGGCAAATTCATTGTCTCCAACATATATAAAACCTTCAGAAATGCGCGCCATGTAGTGCAAGTCGTTTTCCCACTGACCCTTGTTTTCGGCAAACTTTATCCAATGTTCTTCATGTTGCGCATTGGCAACACTCGCAAGCCATAGCAACGCAAAAAGAAGGTATGTTTTGATCGATTTCAATGGGAAACTTAGGAGCGTAATGTAGGTTTTTATGAAGAACAACGCAACATCATAGACGCGTTGCAGGGGGCTAACGTTGCTGCGTTTCTATCACTACTTTTAATGCTTGAGCTGCTAAAAGTTGATACCTTTGCGCTCTTCAAAATCATGAGCGACCAAATTAAGCACGAGTGCGGAATTGCAATGGTTAGGCTACTCAAGCCTTTAACCTTTTACCGCGAAAAATACGGGACTTCTTTTTACGGACTAAACAAGATGTATCTCCTCATGGAGAAACAGCACAATCGCGGTCAAGATGGCGCGGGTTTAGCCAACATAAAGTTTGATGTAGAAGCAGGAAAGCGCTACATCAGCCGCCATAGAAGCAACAGTTCAAAACCGATTCAAGATATTTTCGACCATGTGTTTGGCAGCATAAAAGAGCGCGCCAAAAACGATGAAAACTTACTTGGCGATCCAAACTGGCTAAAGGCAAACACGCCTTTTTCTGGTGAATTATTTCTTGGCCATTTACGCTATGGCACTTATGGAGAAAACAGCATAGAAGCTTGCCACCCATTTTTGCGTCAAAACAACTGGATGACGCGCAATTTGGTTGTTGCTGGAAACTTCAACATGACCAATGTAGAAGAACAATTTCAGCTTTTGGTAGAGTTAGGTCAACACCCAAAACGCAAAGCCGATACCGTTACCGTAATGGAAAAAATCGGCCACTTTTTGGATGAAGAAAACGAAGTGCTTTTCCAAAAATTCAAGCGCTTAGGCTACTCAAACCGAGACATAACCCATCAGATTTC
>JANRBI010000236.1 GCA_030727625.1 Salibacteraceae bacterium | reverse complement strand
GCTGAAAGTTGGTCGTTCTATTCATCGACTCAGCAAGTAGTGCCACAATGTGCTCAACCTTATTTCTAAGCTTGGCGTTTGCAGGGTCATTTTCTATTAATTGAAACCAAAGCCCAAGCAAACTTGATATCTTTCTATTGCCTGATGTAGGGCCAATTTCTTTCAACACAGATTGCACTTTGCCAGCTTCAATTTGGCACAAGCCAGAGAAAATAATTGGAAGTTGATTTTCGCTAAAAAGTTGTAAAAATGAACCCATCAAAACAGCTGGTTGATTTCTGTTGACAATGCTCAGCTTAAGCATAGCGCCATTTTCGGAAGTAGCCTGCCAAGCATATTGCATGAAATCAGCCTTCTGAAGCTGATTGTATAAGTGTCCAGTTTCTAGGTAATCGAGCAACAAATCTATTTGCATTTGCGCCTCAATTTCTTGCTCGTTCTCTAATTGATGCAAGGGCAACGCTATCGATTTCAACGCTAAAGTGATGTATTCAAGTAAATGCCTTTGACTATACACATCGGCCGTTAAAGCAAAAGCCATAACATGTAAGTCAATAATTGTCAGATGATTAGAGTTTGAGCTTTTCAATCTAAAAATCAGATCCTGTAGGTCATCTCCTAGCGCTTCAGTCGTTTTTCGAAGAAGTAACTTGAGTGACTTTTTCGAAAAAACCTTCAGTAAACCCATGGCTTTTAAAACGCCATGTTTTCTGAAAATAGATCGTGTTTGAGTCTGGAATAAATGAAATGCATTGATAATTACATGCTCAAATTCATCTTGAGAATAATGGTCTTTCAAGACTTTTAAGGACTCACGTTCTAAAACATTATCCAATAATGTAAAAAGCTCGTTTTCATCACTTTCATCTGATTCTTGCACAACATCCATGGCAGTCTCAAACTCCAATTGCAGCGCGGCCGTGGTTCGCACCTCTTTCTTTTCTAACCTTTCGAATACTTTTTGGATAAACTTACTTAGAGCAAGGTGTTCTCCTTTAACGGTAAGTTCAATAGCTGCAATGAGCTCATCTTCACTCAGTTCCTTCAAAAACTGTTTATGATGAAAGACTCTCGAAATGAGCTCACTGTGTTTAAAGTAATAAACTTCATACAGACTAGAGAGTATTTTACCCAAAGGTTCAGACCGAAGCAAATTAAGAACCTTTTTCCAATTTGTCGACTTCGCATCACTCGAGAATAAGTGCCTGAACACTTCATTTTCAGATACTTGCAGTGATCCTAATTCCTTTTGTGATAAATCTTCAGCAGATTTTGATCCGTCAAGCAGCGCGCTGAGGAGTAAATCAAAAGAGGTCGTTCCAGCGTCTTGAAATAGAATTTCAGAAATGGTCTTTTCAAACGCCAAATTGAATTTGAAATCTACTTGATTTAGTCCAGCAAACTTCAATCTGACAAAAGCTTCAAGCACTTTTCGCTTTTGAGCAACTTGGTATTCTGAATCGCCCAATTGACGCAGAATTGCATCCAGACTCTTTAAATCAGCATCTTCATAAAACACTGCTCGTGCCATTGCTTCAACCTGATCAACCTTGAATTGATAGAGAAAGCGAGTCCAAAAGATGGGCCGTTCGAAATACTTTTTAAATTCCTGAATAAGCTCTGACCACTGACTTTCACGGATCTTTGAAAAGACCTCTTGAGGTGAAAATTCAACATTATTCCAAATTCCTAACTCAAGAAATTCGATCAATTGGCCAAACAGTGATTTATTGATAGCAAAGCTCCTATGATCATCCTCTACTATGGAGCGCAATTCATTCAACTCATTGAATAAGTTCTTATGCTTCTCTCGCTGATTATGGTCAATTCTGGCTTCAAAATGATCTATCAGGCTGATTACCGATCTACCTGATTTTAGCGAGAAAACTTGAAAAATATGTTCTAAAGAAGCTTTGCCAGACAAATAATCCGTTATTAAATCTGGATTGATATCCTGCAAATAAAACCCGCTGAGAGCTGGAGAAAAGCTGCTGATTAGCAGAATGTTGTTGATTTTTTTCTTGTAAGTGCTGGTTTGTTGATCGGGTAACGAGCCATAAAATACCAGCAGAAATTTTGATGGTAATATCAGATGTAACCGTTGAAGATTTTTTGCCACCAAACCTCTAAAAAGCTTGGTTCCTAGCCGCGCAGCCAATGCTCTAATCTGGGCAATTGTCAATTCGCGACTGGCGTTTATAATGGTTTCAAAATCTACGTTTTGAGTCTGTTTGTTGTCCAATACAAAAAGTGAAATTGCATCAAACAACAAGGGTAAATCGTAGTTTTTGGTATTAGAAATAGATCCAGTTTCTATTCTAATTAGCAAACCATAAACCTTTGTTTTCTCTCTTTTTTTAAGTCGATTAGTAGCTGCAATTTGCTGTTCTAGAAATCGGAAATAACTTTTAAGTGATTTATTTTTTGGATGTGGCGCAAGCATAAAAGCGATGGTAGCTTCCTTTAAAAATGCCTGAATTACAGATGGCATCTCGTTGCTGAAACCGTTCAATGACCTTACGGTTGCGTTAAGTCGTTTTATGGCAATATAATCTGGATAATTTAATTGCCACAACACCTCAGCAAGCTCAAAATCTAATTGATTCAATAACCGTTCTTTCACGATTGTTTGAGCGGAAATCTCGCTTATGGCGCGATATAGTAACTGATAATCTTTTACTATGCCCTGTGCAAATAGGTCGTGCAGGCTCTTTTCGTTGGACAAGGAAAATCCAAATGTGAGGTACTGCTTGATTGCGTCAATTAAACCAAATGAAGATTGATACTGAATACTGGCGTGGTTTTCATGTAGAAACTTCTTGATTTCATTTTCTAATAAGAATGAAAGGCGAATGGCGTATTCTTCCTCGAAATAATTGATCGGGAGACTGCCTAAATCAAGGCATATCTCTTCTATTTCAAAATCTAATCCGTCAAAATACTTAGCATTAAGTCGATCTAAAATTTGAAGTGTTACCTCTTGAATCTCTTGTTGCTTGGAAGCATCAAAATTTCCTGCTAATTCAATTTTTAATTGATCAATGATGAATTCTTCAGCCATTCATGCATCAATATCATCTAAATAAATAGACCGAACCTTTATAGACTTCTGTTTTGATGTCTACTACATATTTATACTCGCCAGACGGCAATAATTTTCCATTTAGCGTTCCATCCCATGGCACGCCATAACCTATAGATTGGTACACAACGTTTTCGAACAGGTCGGTTACCAAAACTTCAATTTCTGGATATTCTTCCACTTTTCTAATAATCCAATAATCATTGATTCCGTCACCATTTGGGGTGAAGGCTGGATGAATATAAAATTCATCTCTAGCTTGAAGATTGTTTTGGAGATTTCCGGGTTCATTGAGCCACATGATGCACTCTTCAACCGAATCAAAAACATGGTCGTCACTCACCATTTTAGGTATTAGGTCTGACTCTACAAAAAGCTTATGATTCTCTTTATTCAACTCACTGAAACAGACATTCACGTTGCGTTCTAGTAAAAACTGTACTACTTCAATAAAGGTTCTTACTCCTGAATGATCCATATAAGGAACTTCTGACATATTAAACACCACTGCTTCAACATCATCAGAAACTTCACGCATCGATTTTAAAAACCGTGATGAAAACCCAAAGAAAACGGGGCCTTTAATGCTCTTAACAAGAACTTTTTTACTGAACTCTGTGCTGTCTGTAAAGCTTTCAATTACCTGAACAACTATTTTATCCACCTTGGATAAATTGGTGCCTTGCTCAACTACATCACTCATTCTTTTCATAAAATGAATAGATGCTAATATTAATCCGATGATTACTGCAAAGAGCAAATTCCAAAACACGGTTAACACGAGCACAATTAGCATAATTAGCTCATCTACTCGCCTCACTTTAATGAGGTTTTTTAGCGATTTAAAATCGATCAGAACAAAGCCAATATGCATTAAAATACCGGCCAAAACCGCGTTTGGAATAGAAGACGATAGATTAGACGCGAATAATAAAATGGATAGTAAAATGAGTGCACTAATAACACCCGAAAGTCTGTTTCTACCTCCGGCATGAATATTTGCAACAGTGCATGCAGTAGCGCCACTACCCGGAAAACCACCAAAAATTCCTGCAACAAAATTCCCAATTCCTTGACCAATCAATTCCTTGTCGCTATCATGCATAGATTGTGTAAGTCTATCAGCCACAAGCGATGTCAATAGCGTATTTAATGAGCCCAAAAAAGCCAATGATCCAGCAGCCATTACGATTCTAAATGCTGCATCAGCATTTAGTGCTTCAAATCCAAATTTGGACCATCCATCCAATGAATCTCCCGCAATAGAACCTAAAAACTTTACATCAAGATTTGCGAAATAAGCAATGGTGCTGAGCCCTAAAAGAGCTATCAAACTAGCAGGTAAGTTTTTCTTTATTTTTTGACTTATGACAATGGAGGCAACCGTGCCAAGACCAAGGGCAACCGCCACCCAATTGGCATTGCTTACAAAATAGTCTAAATGAAAAATGACCTGCGACACTGAGTTAAAGCCTGAATCATATACCCCAAAAACATCTTTTAATTGGAGCACGATTATGATAATGCCAATACCACTCATAAAACCGCTGACAACTGAAAACGGCACATACCTGATAATGGCGCCAAACTTAAAAAGGCCAAGAAGCACCTGAATTAATCCGGTCATAGCAAAAATGATGACCAACACCGGAAAAGCAGCTTGCAAGCTGCCTGCAATGGCAATTTCTTGAGCAACAATGAGCGCTACAACAACTGTCATAGAGCCAGTTGGCGAGCTTATTTGAGTATCTGTTCCACCAAAAATAACAGAGAGCAAGCCCAAAATAACGGCTGAAACCATGCCAGCAAAAGGACCTAAACCAGTAGTTAACCCAAAACCTAAGGCAACGGGAAGCGTGATAATGGCAGCAGCAATTCCCCCTCTAATATCATTTTTCAAGTTTGCCTTGATGTAAAAAGCCATTAATTGAAAGCGTAATTGAGATTGATAAAAAACATTCTGTTTTCTGCGCGCAGCATTTTTGTTTGGTAAGCAACCGCAGGCAAATAATACTCTTTATTGGTAGCATTGGTGCTAGAAATACCAATATTCATTTTCTTAAAATTAAGGCGCATTCTGAGGTCTAATAAAAGGGCCTCTGGCAACTCTCTTGATGTATTTGGTGCAACCCTCACCACGTTGTTTTCACTATCAAAACCATAATTTGAGTTGACTATCGATTTCCCTATATATTGAAGACTAAACCCAAATGAAAAGGTAGGTTTTGATGATGAAATTGATTCATCTACAGTCCTTTTTGCACCCGTAGTAAAATCAGCGCCAACGTTGATCATGTTGATGGGGAAGTTTCGAAGCGAACTTTTATTACTATAAAATGATGGGTTTAGTACTTCTAGATAGGTATGATTTAACGTGTCTGGGAAAAACGTTTCAAAGGCATGTGAAAAATTAGCAAACGACTGGAGTTTTAAATTGCCCATGTTTGCGTTGTATTTTATTTCTGCTTCTATACCTGCATTTATTCTGGTATCGGGTGCGTTTATATAAACGCCTCCTGTCCTCAAGATAATCTGATCAAGCTTGTTCGAATACATGAAAATACCATAGCTCAGGTCCTTTGTTATATCACCACTGATGATGAACTCTCCACTTTCAATTTCTTGAGGTTTCAAATCTGCTGCACCAGTAAAACCTCTAATGCCACGTCTTCTATACAAAAAAGGTGGTGGTAAAAATGCGGAGTTGTAAAGCAACTTTAGTTTGAGCCAGTGCAGGTTGTTTGCATTTGTAGCCGCTCTGTAAATAAGCGCAAAGCGAGGAGAATAGTGCCTTCCCCAATTAAAATCATCAAACCTTGAATAAACACTGTGGTAATTGATACGAACACCAATTGTTCCAATCAGTTTTTCTGGAATAATATGCTGCTCCATTTGAAAATAACCAGCCGCCAAAAACTCATTTTGGGCTTTATTTTCTTCAAGCTCAGTAAAATAGTCGGTCACACCAAGCGATGAAAACGAAGAATCAGATGCTTGAAAATATTGATAATCCCAATGATTGACATAAGCTTCCAGACCCGCCAATATGAATCGTTTCCCTTTAAAAATCGTGTGTTTAGAAAGGCTATCACTCGAAAACTCAAGATTTGAAGTCGCTCGATACTCGTTACCCAGCAATCTTTGATTGGAAAGATTGGTGGTTGAATATTCAGGAAAGTATATGTCCTTATTGTAATGGTCACCGCCCAATTTAAACGTCAAATTATGCTTAAACTCAGGGTTTTTCTCGAATAAATTGACCGTTGTTTGAATAAACTCGCGCTTGTCAGTTCGTGTTTTTGCAACGTCTGATTCATACGTGTGCCACAAGTTTTGAGAAACTGGTCTTGGGTTTATTAACGAATTTGACTGAGCGTTGGCAGTTACCTTAAACGACTGATTGATGTAGGTTAGAAAGAAATTATAACCTGGAGCGTATGCGTTTATAAACTCTCTTCCGCGCGTATCTGCCTGCCTAATCGTATCCCCTTTTCTTACATCGGGCAAAACATCATTGTATTTCGATTTTCCAAGATCAATCTGCGATCCGCCTGATTGAAAATAAGATCCATTAAAATAAAAGCTCTGAACATTGCTCAACCGAGCGCTGTACTCGTAAGAAACGCGGTAAGTATTGCGTAAAAATGATGGGTTAGAAAAATCATTTCCATTGCCAAATTGCACTTTCACTCCATTGGCATTTTTAAATCTGCCTGTTTTTGTAATCACATTAATTACAGCATTAAACGCATTTCCACCATAGAGTGCAGATCCCGGGCCTCGCATTAGCTCTACTTGCTCAGCATAATCAAGGTTGATCCAATCAGGGCCATTGGTGTTGGTTAGCACATCTGAAATTCGGTGCCCATCTACCAATATTAAAATGTCTTGAAGCGATGTGCTAGAGCTGCCTCGTGTGCCAATTAGTCGCTCGTTATTATCGCCAAGTTCGGCAAAACCTGGAGCTAATCTTATTAAATCTAGCAGCGTTCGTGCGCCCAATCTTTGTATATCGTCTTTAGTAAAAACGGTGATGGAAGCGGTAATTAAGTCTAAACTTTGTTTGTGCTTGTTTACATAAACAAACAGCTCGTCTTTGGTACTAATAAACCCTTGGATGTACTTATCGAGTAGTTCTGAAGACTCCTTTAAACTTGCCGAAGAAAAATACGGGTCGAGTGAGTAATAATCTGTTATATAGCCTTCTAGATCATAAAAATTCTCTACCAAAAAGCTTAATCTTATTCCTAAATCTAGCAACTTGATTTGGTCAGCTTCATTTGAGGTGAGGTAAATCGAATTATAGATACTTCGGTACAAATCATACGCTGACTCGTACTTTTTTTGATCATATAGCTTGTTGACATCAACTAACCGCGCATCTAAACTGAGTTGATGGTATTTTTGAGTAGCTGAATTAGCATCATTTTTGGTCTCTTGCGAAAGCACAACCCACTGAACACCTATCAAAAACAGAAATAAAACGAGTATTCGCTTTGAATTAATAGCACGTTGGGTTTGGTTATTTATCACTTGGTGAGTTTTATTAGTTCTTGACCTGCAAGCTCAAATTGAATTGGTAAAAACGAAACTTCGCCTTTTTCACCAATTTCAAAACCTTTGTTCTTGGCAACAACAATGATCCAATCCCTGTTTACGAAATCAATGTCTTGAATCGCAAATTTTTCTTGGAATTGAATTGGAATTTGCGGCAATGAATTCGCCACTTGAATACTTTCACTCACTTCATTCAAATTCCAAATATTTATTTTCCCATTTCGATCACCTGAAGCTAAAAAGCGCTCATCAGGGCTTAGGGCTAATGAAGTGATTATGTTTTCATGCTCTGCGGTAAATTTATAGATGAATGAACCGTCTTCTGAGCTGAAAACATAGAGTTCGCCATTTCTATCTCCGATAACAAACCATTTTTTTGAAGGTATAATTACCGATGCAGAAATTTCATTTCGAACATCTGCCAATTTCTTAGCTAGAAGTGTTTCAACTTGACCCGTATTTGAAATACCAAAAAGCTGAATTTGGGTTCCAACCTTCGTAATCAGGCCTATATTTTTTTGCTTGTTGTACGTTACTGAAGTAAGCTCACTTTGATTTTTGTGAACGATCTTAATGCTTGATATTTGACCTGAATCAATCTTTATGAAGCTAATATTGGCTTTCTGATCGACTCCGAAAAAATCGTTCTCACCGATAGAAAACAGATCTTCAAACAACTCTGTTGAGTTGGCCGAACTGGCAAGCTCGCCACTCATTTTGTGCAATTCAAGCCTATTTGACTTTTCAGCGGTTGGGTATTGCGCAAAGAGAAAAAAGGCTTTGTCATTTGTGGTTTCAAAACATTTAATTGCCCATGGTTCACTTTTAGCGTCAGATACCAAGGGTAATTTTGAAACCGATTCTACTTCACTTTTCCTAATTTTTACATTGAATATCTCCCCTGTTCCATTGTTGGAAACAATGTTGAATACTCCAAAAGCGCCACCTTGATCTAGACTCACCACTTTTTCAGAAGCGACACCTTGTTCAATCACTTTCAATTTAGAATCATCATTAATGCTTTGTATAGCTCTGTTGATACCGGAATAAAGTCTTCTTTCGGCTTCGATAGAAAGCTCACTTAAAGAATCTCTAATTACCCTAAACCGTTCTGCTTTTGTGGTTTCAAAAAGCTCGAAAGCTGATTTCATGGTTACAGCAGACTCTTTCAATAGTACTTTGTCTTCTGTTCTTCCTATTTGCTTTAATGCACGGTCAGAAAATTCTCTGGTTTTAGTAAGTAAATTGATGTATTCCTCTAGAATTTTAGATCGTTCTATTTTGTCCGAAGCTTGCTTTAAGTCGGCCTCTTTTGTTTCAATGTTTGCAACAAGCGCAGACGATTCTGCCTTGAGTCTATTAGCTTTTTCTATGGCATCTTTCGCTTCAGACTCGGCCATATCTGCTAGCTTTTGAGAATCATCTGCTTTTTCTATTGCCAAAAGCGCTCTTTCTCTTGCTGAAACTGCTTTTATTGAATCTGAAATAGCCTGTGAAGTAGAAAACTGCGCACGATTCTCTGCATCTCTCGCCTTATTATTAGCCACTAAAGCATCTTTAGTTTGCATGCCTGAATAACCCAAAAGCAACACAGAAACGAGTAATAAAACCGCCACAATTGCTTTATTTCTTGTGGCTTTGCGCTGTCTTGATTCTTCTTCGGCTTTTCTAATTTCTATTTTTTCTTCTGCAAGTTCTTTGCTCTTCTTCAAAAAATCTATGGCCAAGTTGTAGGAAGAATGATACCTCAATGCCCAATTTTTTTGAGGTTGGTAACTTTCATACCAATCCCAGTTTATTCTTAGGCTTTCACCTTCTAGAGGATGCGCCTTCTTCTCGGCTGAATCTGCGATAAACATGTAGATTTTTGCTGAACTCCATTCATCGTCAATCCACTGATCAAATCTTGGCCAAGCTTTGATCATTATTTCTCTTGATGCTTTTATTTTAGAACGTGTTGTTAGGCCCGTATTTGCCTGTGCTTGTGCGGATGTAAAAGCCAATCGTTCGAGGCGATCAACAATATCAATAGCTCTAATTTCTGCTAGTGCACCACAGTCTGCATCTAAAAATGGAGCAATAACCTGAGTTACCTCCTTAATATCGGCACCTGTAGTATTTGATAAATCTTCGAGAGTGCACGATTCAAGGTATTTAATTCCAGTAGGCGTTATGCCTGATATAGCTTGGAAAATTTTCTGACAAACAAATTGCTGTCTTTCTGTAAAGGATTGGAATATAGACTCCAGTTGCACTTCAATAGAATTTTCTAAACCACCTATTGACTGCAAATGCACTAAGCCTAGTGTGTGCGAATTGCTTTCGTTTTTCACTTGCTGAACGCAACGCATCATGGCGTGCTGAAACTTGCTTAAATCAAATACATGAGTAGTATAATGCTTCATGATGTATTCAATCAAGCTCGTTCTGAATTCAATATTGCTTGAATTCATAATATTTTCGATCAGCGTTTTTACCTCGGAGGTACTAAACGGGCTGAGTACAAATTGACTTCTGTTTATTAATTCAGAAAATTCTTGTAACCCACTAAAACCAGATCCAAGCTTTGATCTGGAAGCAGTAAGAATATGAATTGGATAAACATTTTGAGAGGATACTTCTAAAATTCGCTCAACGAAAATGCTAGCATCAGCAGGATCAGACTGCACCAAAAGCTCCTCTAAGTCGTCAATAAACAAAAGCAAATTAGCATCTTGAGCTAAATGATATTTTTCAATGATTTCAATTATGCCCAGCTTATTATTTCGAAGTATCAACTCAAACCCATCACTCAAGTCTGGAGCTACTTCAGTTTCAGTTTCACCTCTTGTTAATTCTAAAGATGAAAGAGCAATTGCCAACGAACTTATTGGTTTGTTGTCTGACTTTAATGGTATGATTTTCCATTTTTGCTTACCCCGAGATAAGTATCCTTTTTTAAGTTCTGGAAATATTTCACAGTAAACAAACGAGGTCTTTCCAACTCCTGGGTCGCCTATAATTGAAACAAAAGATTCAGAGATTAACCGTTTTAAAAGTTGGTATTTCTGATCGCGTCTTCCTGTAAAATAAACTGCTTCTTTCTCGGTGTACGAACGAAGTCCTGGAAAAGGATTTTCTGTGATAGGCGCTAAACCTTCACTCGCAGATTTGTTAGATAAATCAGACGTTTTATTCATTTACCAAGTACTTTAAAACCTGATTTGACAAATTGGCAACTTTATCTCTGTTGTCATAAGACGCTCTTTTCAACTCAAATAAAAATTCAGAATACTGCTGTTCAAACAATGTCATTATTCTATAATCTAACCCAATAAAATTGATTGACAAGTGAGCTGGTGTGCAGGATATTATGGTTCGTTTAAAGATTTCTAAAAACTCCAAATTATTAAATCTCGCTGTCCAATCAGGATATACAATACTCAGTTTATTGTTGAATGAATCTACTCCAAAATCATTGAGCTTCGAAAACCTGACAAGCGATTGATCATTGATATCAAAACTAGTTTCAGAAAAATAGCTTACCAATCTGGAGATGAATCCATTTATTTCATTCAAACTATTAAATGAAGCTGTAGTAAAAGCAATTTGAGTATTGTTTTGGTTAAACAAAGCAGCTTTGAAAGGTTCAGTATTACCTCCTGTAATCTTGTATAAATTGGCATTTGAAGCAGCGTTTAATAATGCTTCAAGTAGTGGGAAATGCTCACCTGGTATAGAAGAACTAGTACTTTTTAAAACCGCTACCCCATCCTGATCAAGCACTTCTAAAAAATATTTTAGCTTATTGTCTAGTTCGATGTTTTGACTAAGATCACTTAAGTTTTCGTGGTAATAATCTCTAGTGGTTTTAATGAAATCTTCTGCTTTTAAAACCGTCATAAAAGAATGAATAGACTCTGCAATCAACTTACCGTCTTTGGCCTTTATTGAAACAATGAAATCGCCTTTCTCATTTTTTGAAATTCGGTAATTATCTTCATAAGCACCCAAAATCAATGTGTCTTTTGCATTTAGCAATTGCTGCTCTTCTTTGTCAATTCTCAAACTTCTGAAGATTGACTCACGATTAGCATCTTTCAGGAAAAACCTGCATTCTCTGTAGCTGGTTGGTCTTAACAAGACATGTTCAACCACAAAAAACTTTTCATTCTCTCGACTTGTTTCAGCAAGTTTCGAAATCAAATTCTCGAGCCTTTGATGTGCGCTGTCTTTGTCTTTATCAGAAAATAACAATGAAGCTTTACTATCTGTAGGCGGTGTAAAAAAGACTTGGTAAGAACCCTCGTTTAGAACAATTTTATAATTGCTCTTATGCAAGCCAAATTGGAATAGAAATTTTAGATATTCTGCACTGTTTATAATGAACGTAGCCTTTTGGTTATCTGATTCATCATTCGCTTTTTGCAAAAATTCACCATCAATTTCTTTGCTTTTTACAGCTTTAAGTTCATCTCCCGAAAGTCGCTTGGCTTTAAAACTACTATTCGCTGTTTTACCCTTACTGGCATCAAAGTTTTGAGACAAGTTTAAGAGCAGGTTTACCTTTTGTTGTAAAAAGGTGTTTGTCACCTTCATGCTACTGAGGTCTACTCCCTGGGCTTTGTATTTATTTATTTTCCAAATCTGATTTAAGAATTCAGATTTCAAATAAATCAATTGTCTTTCAACGCTTTCTGGTGATACACCGCCAGTTACTTCACTAAATTTCAGGTGAAAATCTGTACTAAATTGCTCTCCAAATCGAGCAAGCATGTGACTCAAAAGCCGGTTTTTTCTATCCAGTTGATTGTCAAACTTGCTCATTAAGTTGCATAATTCTTCTTGAGACAAATCAACCAACTGCTCTTTTTCATTCAACTCTTTTTCAATGAGTTGAGAACAGTTTAATACAATTTCGTTTTGTTTTTCAACCGAGTAATCATTCGATTTAAGGTCAAGAAGTAGTGCAATAATTTCCCTGTCAGAAACCAATTTTGTACGCTTCAATTTGTCTTTTGAGCTCTTCAAAAACGTACTTATATATAGCCCTGTCAGTTTTTTTACCGTTTTCTTTTTCTCTTCAAACTCAAGTTCTAAATCTGCGTTTTTCTTAGCAAATGCTTCAGAATCAATGTCAGAAATGGTCTGCAATATTGCTCTTTGCTGCTCAAGTTCTGAAACCGGGCGTAGTGTCTTTTTAAGCAATTCGGCAGCACCGCTTACTCTATCGGACAACGATTGAGTGAAGTATGTTTTTACGCTCTTCACATCAATATTCTGTATGGATATCAAGTCTGCCAAATTTGAAAGCTGTGCAAGATGATTTGCCATCACCTGATCAAAAAACATCAGGTATGCTTTCAATTGCGAAGATTGGCCCTGCCTTTCTTTTCCTTCATGCATTGGCGGAGTAGCATTACCCACACCATAAATCAAAGGAAAGTTTATTTGCAGCGAATCGTATTCTTCTATTTCTTCTTTTTTAACCGGTGACTTTTGCGGTGTATACGTCAAGGCATCGCCCTCATAACTTCTATTAAAAGAGCTTAGCTTTTGAAACAATACTGTTTCTACTTTCTGAACCAGATAATTATTTTGAACACCGCCCTTGAATAGCTTGATTATAGAGCCAGTTTCGCCATCAGTGGACAAAAATTTTTGGTTCGCATTAAGGGTCAAAAAATCATTTTCAGAAATCTTTATCGTGTCACCCGTAACTGGAATTCCATCTTGAAAAATGACAAGTTTTTTCAGTGCTCTAATGCCACGTATTTCTAAGATTAAATCCTCAATTTTTGAACTATAAAATTGATTCTGCTTCGGTTTTAGCTCATTTTTCTTAATGAAACCATGCTTGTATGATGGAATATCAAATATTTCATCTAGCCCTTTTCCACTTTCTTTTAAGACATCGAGCGAGTGAAATTTTATTCTCGGGTTAAAATATGATTCTACCTTAAAAAGGATTTCTGAAACGATTTCTTCCGCTGCCATGTCTTGAAATATTTCTATTTCAACATGCAACTTGACCCTTTTTGGCTTTAAGATTTTAATGGACTCAATGTCTTCGCACAAGTTTCTGTGCGCACGATAAAACAAAAATATCTCGTCTTTAATTTTATCATAATCGTTAGACAATGCATCTGCATTTAGGTGCACCACTAACTCATATAATCCTTTTATACCTTCAATATGATGTTCAATTCTATTGAGCCAGCAATTGGATATTTTATTGGCAAATTGGTCTAAAAAAAGTATGCGATAGTCATCCTCGGTAATGGCTCCTGATGCAAAAATTTCTTCTGCAGGAATTAATGCCGTTTTCTGGGCTATTGTTTGCGCATTTTTACCAGTAAACAGCAACTCCTCTACACTCAAATTTGTGCGATAAGCAATGTCAGTGATTGCGTAGCAAAACTGTTCTAATATGGTAACACCCGGGTCATGGATATTGTAATCAGTCCATTTGTTTCCTGAAATTTTCTGGGTATTTTCTATCGCTTCAGATCGCAATAGATTATAATCCATACTATTTGGAAACTTCTGTTTGCTTGATATGCTAGGAGATTCTTTCAATGTGACTTTTTCTTAAACTAGCTGTTTGCCCACAATGAGGTTGCATGAAAATGAATGGTAATCGGATTATTGTCGTTGTCTGCTCCGTAATGGCTTTTTGTCTTCATCTCTAATCTGAACATTCCTTCTTTATCTTGATTCCACCTAAACATTAATCTATGCCAAAACCAGCCATAGCATGCCTGGGTGAGTCTAATCTTGTTTCGTCTACCGCCATTAGCACAAACAGCGATGCAATGCGCCATCGCGTATTTCCCTCTCTTTTTCACCCCTTCTACCTTTGCCACGATTTCGAAAGTGTGACAACCTTCCAATGCATCTAACACAATATGCCACTCGCCATCTGCTGGTATACTCGAGCCCGATTTATAAGTTCCAACTCTGCTTGTTGAGGCCATTGTGCCTGCTACTTCAAGTTCAAAGTTTGGATCTAAGGTTCCCACACCAATGCCATTATTGTTCTTTAAAAACAATCGGTTCGTATTCTGGCTATCTTCAAAAGCTAAGCCTTCTGAGGTTTCAGTTGGGTTTATAGAAATGGACCATTGAGGGTTTTTATCCTTAATCTCGTTGTAAAGGCTAATTACTTTTTTAGATTCTCCACCTCCTGAAGAAAGTTTCAAGCCATGCTCAACCGATTTTGCAAAACCATCATCAATTTTATTGATGGTAGAATCTATCAAATTGGAAAAATGCACCTCGGTAGGCACCTTACCTTTTTGAAAAAATCCTTTTAATGTCGATCTATTAAAAATTTCCATAACCGAAGGTTTTATATGTCAAATTCTATGGAGTAAAAAACATCCTTTTTCCTATTAAATGCAGGCATTTTAACCTCATTATCAGCATCATCAGCTATCACAAAGTAAGAGCCTACCTGCATCGATTCAATACTTGTTTCTTGGGGTTCGCTATTCACCAATCGATTTGTGATTTTTAGTTCATGATTTTCATCTGGGACTAAAACACTCCAAGGAGTACTACTACTTATTCTATTTGTCAAACCATTGGTTGATGCAGAATCACTTAGGCTATAATGGCCATTAAGATCATGCAGCACCACTACAGAAAGACCTGTTACAAATTTGACATAACTAAGTGAGTCGAGAAAAGAAAATATAAGCGAATGGTCTATGCTACCGCCAAATTCCATCTCGCCTTGTTCGGTGCCAAACCATGGGCAAATAAACCTTCTCAGTTCGGTTTTCAACCTTTTCACATACTCTCCAGAATTTGATTGATTTTCAAACTGGATAGTGCAATTAACTCTCACTGTTTCGTAAACGGGATTTATTACTTGAATTTTTGAAAAAGGCGAAGCTAACGTAGCCAGTTCTTTTTCAATGATATTCAACTCATTATACCCTACCCGTGGCAACGAAAACTCTTTAGATTTAATGGTTGGTACAAGTACAATTTTCACCTCACCCGGTTTTACAAAATCTGGCGCTATGGTATGATTAAAGCTCATTACCTGAAACAAGCCTGGATATTTACTTAGCAGCCATCTTTCATAATCTGAAGGGCAAACCAGTCTGTTTTTATTCTTTAATCTTTCAGATATTCTGAAATAAAATTCTTCATCGGTTTCTGCTTTTAATCCGCCAAATGAGCTAAAAGGCTGAAGTACTTCCTTTATTTCTGGCCTCGTTGATTGAAAACCTGAAATTGAGTTTGGGTCAATATTTTGTTCCCAAAATGCCCCTTCCTTATGCTGAACCCACGTTGCTTGTGCTCCATTGGTTTTCACATAAGCTATCTTAGACAAGTAATGCGTATTGTTTTCGGCTCTAACTGATAACCAGTACAAATTTTCGGGCATCACCGTGTGCTTGGTATCAAGTGATGTGGGAATTTTCAATTGAATGATTCCCGAAGTAGTAAAATCATTGGTAGTATCCGTAATTAAGTCACTGTCTTCGAACCTTATCCATTCATTTCTAACTAAATAATACCACGTAAGCTG
>JANRBI010000235.1 GCA_030727625.1 Salibacteraceae bacterium | reverse complement strand
TATTTGGCTCGGCAGACTGTGCGTAGTAAGCAGTAGAAACATTCAAAACCGGAGTGTGAAACGTGTCACCAACATGAAGCAAGTTTCCACCCACTGGTGAATCATACCAATTGATTTCGCCATTTGCTTGCGCAATTAGCGTAGCTGCATCTCCAGGGCAAATGTTTACTTCGTCACCAGTTGGCGCTGCTGGTGGCGTGTAAGAAACATAGTTCGATTTGATTTCTGAAGAAGAGCCTATATTATTTGTAGAAGTAAGCGAAACAGTGTAAGTACCGCTGCTTGCGTAGGTGTGGGTTGGGTTTTGAAGTGATGATGTGGTGCCATCACCAAAATCCCAAGCCCAAGAACTAGCGCCATTCGTGCTCAAATCTGTGAAAGCGAAGTTTCCTTTGCATGATTCTATTGCATTTACGGTGAAGTCTGCTTCTGGAGAAACAGTTGGTAAAGTACATTCCCAATCGAGTCTAAAACCAGCATTTGTTACTCCACCATCAGCAAAAAACTTAATCGTGATGGCGCTGGCAGTAGAAGTAAGCGATGCAGGTGGATTGTTTGAATTACAGTATCTACCAATAAGCGGAGCAGAGGTTGAATTGCCATTATAGACTTCTAAATAGTCATAATTGCAACTTGAGTTTGTGCCTGCTTCTACATCAAATAGGGTAAAGTTGAGCACCACATTATTCGCTCCAACCGGTGCGATTACGATTTGAGAAGATGCATTGTCAGTATAGTTTCCGTTTGGACCACCATTGTCATACAAGCTGCCTTCGCAAGTGGTTTGTGTTGGTGCCGTGCCGTTTTCTGGTAAAATGGTTTCGCAAGGTTGCCCTGGGCCAACTTGCACATAATCAACCTCTGTTTTGGTATCGGTGCCACAGCTTGAAGTAACTTGAAGTGTTACGGTGTAGTCACCAGCCACAGTATAAGTATGTGATGGATTAGCTTGTGTTGAAGTTGCTCCATCTCCAAAGTTCCATGAATAGCTTGTAGCATTTGAGCTGTAGTTATTGAAATTGATGGTAAAAGGAACTTGACAAGAATTAGTTGAAGCAGCAAAGAAATTTGAAGTTACTGTGGTTTGATAAGGTGAACCTACACCAACAGCATACCAAGCCATTCCAGTGCTTGAAACTTGCTGTGTACAAGGACCAAAAAGATCAAGCGCTGATTCTATCGCATAAAAACGGGCATCGTTGTATTGGCTCGAAGTAGTTAGATAAACAGTAAGGTTTCTAAAGGCGATTGCATTAGCATCGTTCAAGCCAATGCCCGAAACATTATAGCTATTGCCGAGATCGTTGGTTCCAGAACCACCATTAACTAATAAGTAGTACCAAAAGTTTTGTACGCCACTGTTGGTATGTACACCGCCATTATCGGCTGTGCCAGAATACCAGTCACCGGCAAGGTATGTGTCAGGGTCATTCAACAAACCTGGGTTGTTCATGTATCGGATAATAAATCCAAGATCTTCGCCCATGGTCCAATCTCCGCTGGTACCCAAAGCGTCAAACTCAACAGCAGCGCCAAAAATGTCTGAGAAACTTTCATTCAACGCACCTGATTCATTTTGATAAACTAAATCAGCAGTGAAGGTGGTAAGACCATGTGTGATTTCGTGGCCTGCAATGTCTAAAGCAGTAAATGGACTATTTCCGCTGCCACCATCACCATAGGTCATGCGCTGGCCATCCCAAAATGCGTTGCCATAATTCTGATCATAATGCACGTAGCTTCTCAAGGCAAAACCTGCGTTGTTGATGCTGTTTCTGCCGAAGTGGTTCCAATAAAAATCATAGGTCATTTCTGCGCCCCAATGTGCGTCAGTGCCATATTGATCAATACTTGTTGAAGTCCAGTTGTTGTCATTGTCTGTAAAGTCGGTTGCACTGCCGTAGTTTGTTCCTTGGTTCATGTTAGAAGTGAAAATTCCATTTCCTCGGCCGCTTTCGCGAAGTCTGAAATTAGAACCAGTATAATCAGCCGTAATCGCTTGAGTGCCGCTGTAGCCTGTATTTGCAGAACCAAGACTGTCAGCATGGTGAATCAAATTGTTTTCGAAAAGTACATTTCCAGTGCTCGCATCAATGTAAATTTCTCTTCTGCTCAGTGGTTTTTGTGCGTAAATATTGAACTTGTAGCTCAAGTTTAAATCTACAATTGAGAGTGACGGATCACTATTAATGTAGCTCAATTCAGCTGTTGGATAATAAGTAGCTGCTTCATCATTTTCTTCCATTTTCAGAAGAGCTTCTTCCTGCGGGATTTGCCATTTATAAACGTCTGCGTTTATGAAATTGAGCGCGTTTTCCAATGCTTGGCTTTCGCTCAAACTAGCTTGTTGGGCTGTAATTTGGTCAAATAGTTCGCCATTCATGCTCACAACTTGTCCGTTGAGTTCATGAATGATCCAAATTCCAAATTCAATAGCAACGCCATTCACCATTTGTTGATAACGGAAATGGTTCATTCCTAATTTATCGGTTTCGATGCCTCTTAATTCGAATGAAATGCCAGATTGATTCTTGAAATATTTTGATTGCATCCATTGCTGCCAGTTGCTGACTGCGATGCGGCTTTCTGGTTTGAACTTGATATAAGCCGGAATGCTGGAAAAGTCTTTGTAACGAACCACTTCTGCACCTTGAACTTCGGTATTTGCCTGAATCCCTCGAAGTACTTTTTCTGCGGAAGCATTGGAAAATAGAGCAGCGACAAGCACTACTAGCGTAAATAATTTCTTCATCTGCTGTTTGTTTAGTTAATCCAAATATAGAACCTAGACGCTACGAAAAGGTTGGGGTGCAAAATGCATAATTGACAAATTGTTAGACTTCTTGGAATAGTAATCTTGACACTTTGACAGCTAATGATTGGCTGGCATGTGCTTTGACTATTGGGGTCTCGATGATCGAAACGTTTGTTTCCATCAAATTGAGAATACTTAAATATTTAATTCAGAAATACTTGGAAAGCTATGAAAGGAACCATTAATGTGCAGGCGGAAAATATTTTCCCGATCATTAAGAAGTTTTTGTACTC
>JANRBI010000234.1 GCA_030727625.1 Salibacteraceae bacterium | reverse complement strand
CCTCTTTTCTGATTCGATCTACAACAATATCACACTCAACAATCCTGAGATCAGCATTGAATCGGTAACCGAAGCTGCGAAAAAAGTGGGCGCACATCGCTTCATCGATCGTTTGCCCGACTCATACAATTACAATGTAAAAGAGCGCGGTGGAATGCTTTCTGTTGGGCAGCGCCAATTGCTGGCGTTTATCCGTGCTTACATTTACAATCCTTCTATTTTGGTGTTAGACGAAGCCACTTCTTCTGTAGATACAGAAACCGAAAACATGATTCAAGAAGCCATCGAGCAAATCACGAAAGGCCGCACCAGCATTATTATTGCGCACCGCTTGGCTACAGTGCAACACGCAGATGTGATCATGGTGATGGACAAAGGCGAAATCATTGAAATTGGTAGCCATCAAGAGCTATTGAGAAAAGATGGTGCCTACAAAAAGCTCTACGATTTACAGTTTGTGTAAACCAACATTGTTGGCTATAAGTCTATTTTTAGAAGCACTTATAGCCAAGTATAATAAAGAAACCTGGCTATAAGTATCATTTTTTACATACTTATAGCTGAGTATGAATATCAAACTTGGCTATAAGTAGTATATTTGAGGCACTTATAGCCAAGTATGTCTTATGAAACTAATCGGAAGAGAAACAGAAATTAGAACCATAAACAAATGCATTAACTCAGAAAAATCAGAGTTTATAGCCGTTTACGGACGAAGACGCGTTGGCAAAACATTCCTCATTCGAACCCATTTCAACAATACTTTTCAATTTCAACTTACTGGAATTGCAAACACCGATACCGAACGTCAATTACTCAACTTCAATACTGCGCTTGCTATTTATGAAAAACAGCAAATTGAACCAATTGCAAAAAACTGGTTTGAGGCTTTTCAGCGATTGAGAATGTATTTAGAAGGACTGAAAACCAAGAAAAAAATAATCTTCATTGACGAACTACCGTGGTTAGATACTCCAAAATCTGACTTTATTCAGTCACTAGAACACTTTTGGAACAGCTGGGCCGCACACGAAAAAAACATAAAACTGATCGTTTGCGGATCAGCAGCCAATTGGATGCTCAACAAACTCATTAATGCCAAAGGCGGATTGCACAACCGCGTAACGATGCGCATCAAGGTGAATCCGTTCACACTTAAAGAATGCAAGCAATTTCTAACCGCAAAAAGCATTGCGTGGAATGATTACCAAATAGTAACCGCATACATGGCGCTTGGCGGCATTCCCTATTATCTCGATTTCATAAACAAAGGTTGGAGCGCCAATCAAGCCATTGATACGCTCTTTTTTGAAGAAAACGCAGCGTTGAGAGACGAGTTTCAAAACCTTTATGCATCACTTTTCAGGAATGAAAAAAAACATGTGGCCGCTGTAAAAGCGCTCAGCACGAAAAACAAAGGATTGACGAGAAGCGAACTTATCACAGTATCTGGTTTAAGTAATGGTGGCAGCACTACGCAAATACTAGACGAACTGGAGCAGTGCGGATTTATTAGAAAATATACGCCCATTGGCAAAAAGAACAGAGACTCGCTTTATCAACTCACCGATCAATACACCTTGTTTTATTACAAGTTCATTGAAAACAAAACAGGCGGCATTGGCAGCTGGGTGAAGCAAGCCGATAGTCCATTATTCAAAGCCTGGAGCGGATATGCGTTTGAACAAGTGTGCCTTTGCCATATCAAAAACATAAAAAGCGCACTCGGCATTGATGGCATACAAACAGAGGTTTCGAGCTGGACAAGCAGCACAAGCGAAAAAGGTGCGCAAATAGATTTGGTGATTGAACGAAAAGACCAAGTAATAAATGTGTGCGAAATGAAATTCAGCACTACACCATTTACCATTACAAAAGCTTACGCAGAAAATTTAAGAAACAAGCTTGGTGCCTTTCGATTAGAAACAAAAACTAAAAAGGCTGTTTTTCTAACACTCATCACAACATACGGAGTTACCGAAAATCAATACAAAGGAGAATTGGTGCAGAATGAGATTGAGATGGGCGCTTTGTTTGTGTGATCAATGGATAGCGGGAATGAGGCGTTCATTCCGCTTTTAAGAAGAAATTATTTTAGCTTTAAGTTTTTCTCTGAGGAAGAAATATTTTATGTTGCTATTTAGAAACTAAATTAGTTTATTCATACTCAGCATCAAGCAGAGCTATTTTCAGAAACAACTATTCAGAAATGTACAGAGAATATTTTTCGGCAAAATTTATCATCATCACTCTTTTAGTATACATCAATGTCGTGTTTATGATGTTTTTAGTTGAATGTTATGATTACATTCAAATTAATGAAACCATAGACCAAGCACAAGGGTTTGCCTTCTTAAAAAGCTCATTTATAAGAGGATTCGGAACAGTATTAGCGTATCCTGTGATGGTATTAATTTCCCAAATTAAAATCAACAAAACACAATAAATCTCCTAAACCTTCCCAACCAAATACTGGCCGGTGTAGCTTCTTTCGCATTTCACGATGTCTTCTGGCGTGCCTTCAAACACAATTTCACCTCCTCTATCGCCTCCTTCTGGGCCAAGGTCAATGATCCAATCGGCTTGTTTGATTACTTCGGTGTTGTGCTCAATCACCAAAATAGTATGGCCTAAATCAATGAGTTTGTTGAAGCTAGCCATCAGCTTTTTAATGTCGTGGGTATGCAAACCTGTTGTTGGTTCATCAAACAGAAAGAACGTACCACCATCGTTGCTTTGGCCTTTTCCTATGAAAGATGCCAACTTAATACGCTGTGCTTCGCCACCACTCAATGTGCTTGAACTTTGGCCCAAAGCCACATAACCCAAACCAACTTCTTGCAGTGGTAGTAGTTTCTGAATAATCTTCTTTTCTGGTGCAGTGCGAGCATTCAACTCAAAAAATGAAATTGCTTCATCTACGCTCATTGCTAATATGTCGGCAATGCTTTGCTCATGAAACCTTGCTTCCAGCACTTCTTCTTTGAATCGTTTTCCGCCACAAGCTTCACACTCAAGGTGAATATCAGGCATAAACTGCATTTCAACGGTAA
>JANRBI010000233.1:45735-61377 GCA_030727625.1 Salibacteraceae bacterium | reverse complement strand
CTGCAATTACATCCAACCAATCATTGAGTTTTAAGGCATAACGTTGTTTCCATTGAAGCAGTTTTTTGGTAACATGCAAATGGTACAGCAGCACGCCATTGATAAAAGTAGCGCCAAAGGCATTGTCCATACTATCAAGCTGACTCAAAATGGCGCCCAATTCAGATAAAGCAACGCTTGCTTTCTTGTTTTTAAGCATAAATTTCGCCTTGAGCGCAGTTAATTCCTTTGACTGAAAACCTTCATTTTCTATTAGTTGAATAAGCTTACCACGCACCAAGAAACTCTTTGCCAATGCGTCAACATAGCTTCGTTCCAATTTTATACGCTTTAAGTGACGGCTAAAAATGTAGAGATTGAAAAAAAAGGGAATAGCCAAATATTTTGACTGATCTATGTTCCCATAAAGGGCAAATAAAACAATGCTTAGTGCGAATAGAAAGCTTAGTGGCCAAAGAACCCAAGGCTTTAAAAAGAAGGAAAAATCTGCTTTAAGCGCTGCCCAATCTTGAATGCGTTGTTTCAAATTAGGTTCATTTTGTAAGGCTTGGCCTTCTGCTAAAAATGCGTGTCTAAAATCGAGTCGAGCAGCTGAATCTTTTGTTGCCTCTTGCTTATCAGGCACATCGTGCATGCTGTTTTGTTTCAGCCTTTCGGCTAAAAGTGCTTTACCAGCATCGGTCACCAATCGGTTGAGTCTTGGAAACAATCCTTTGTTGCCAAACAAGTCTAAATCTTCAGAAAATTCATGCTCTGGATTGCTGAATTCTTTGCCTGTGTCAAAGGCAGATAAATCGCCTTTTACATAATCAAAATCGTGCTTATTAACGGTAATCCAATTGGTGATGTAAGTGATGTTTTCTCGCAACTGGCGATGGCGTATGATCAATACAATAAATGCAATACTGAGCAAACCTGAAGCCACATAAAACTGCCAAGCATGCTCGACCACAGCAAAATAAATGCAGCCGACAACCAATAAAACAGTCACCAACCGAAAGGTTGAATAAGCGGCATCACGCTTTTTTAAGGCTTTTAACTCGACCACGCCATTGGCCATTCTATCCGCAAAAAGGGCTATAAAATCCATAGTGCAAAGAAGCTAAAATTGAACGGTTTCAGTTTTCGAAATTGTGATAGATGGTAACCAATTATTCTTCGAGTATTTCCTTCACAATTTCGCCAATGTTTCCGGCAAGGGCTATTCCCATTCCGCCCATTTTCACCGCAACGATGGTGTGTGCTGAAATACGCTCAACAATGGGTTGTTTGGTTTTTCCAAAAGCCATAATTCCTGCCCAACGCTGGTCCACTTCAAAAGAAATGTCGGGTAACAAATCGTGGAGATAATCTTCTAAGTGCGATTGAATCTGATCATTCAACGCAAAGTCTGTGGTATTTTCTTTTTCAAAATCGAAATTGCGTGCACCGCCAAAGAGCAGTCGGTTGCCCACATTTCGCAAGTAATAAAAGCCTTCGTCAATATGCAGGTTTCCCTTAAAATTTAAACCATCAATGGGTTTCGTAATAAACACTTGTCCGCGACCTGGATAAAGGTCGGTTTTGGGTAGCAATTGATTGGTAAATGCGTTGCTACAAACCACTAATTGATTTGCGGAAAACGTAATATTACCGCGCGTTTGATCTTCCACCTCTATCAAAACCTTTTGGTCTGTTTCGGTAAACTGTTTCACAAACGCACCAGTTCTGATTTGGACTCCCAAACTCAGTACATACTTTTCCAGCGCATGCATCAATTTACCTGTGTTTACCTGGGCTTCATCTGCCATGCGCACCAAATGGTCACTTGCATTTTGGCGCAAGCCAAACTCTGCAAATCGACTATCGGCAATGGATAAGTATTCTGGCAGAAAATCAGAAACGAGCGCATTTACGCTATCTATTTGCTCAAGCGCAGGCAGTTCTTTTTCTCGAATCAACTCAAAACCTTCGTTCGGCTCAAAGCCGATGGCCGCATCGCCCAAACGTTGCCGTGTAATTTGAAGACCAATCCAGCGCTGAAAAACCAATTCTCGCGCTGCGCTTTCACCCATTATTTCAATGTCTGAAAGCACTTCGGTAAGGCTGCCAAAGCAAGCGAAGCCAGCATTTCTAGTGCTGGCTCCGTATGGTAAAATGCTTCGTTCAAAAATGGTGATGTTAAAATTTGGATTGCTTTCTGCCAGCGATGCAGCTGCAGACAGACCTACAATTCCGCCACCAATAATGGCTACATCAGTATGTAAAAGCGATTCGCGTTCCCAAAATGAAATCATCAAAAAACGAACTTAAAATGGGTTGGTAGCGTGTATGGTAATTTCTGGAATGTAACCGCGATCGTCCATTGCCAAAGCGCTTACTATGGCGTGTGCAATTTCTTCACCGCGAAGCTTATTGTTTTGCTCGGCTCTTTCTTCACGGTCTGCTTTCCCAAAAGCTGTTGATACTTCCGAAGGATTTACTCCCATTACACGAATGTTGTGTTTGCGCAATTCGCCTTGCCAACATTGTGTCATTCCGCGCAAAGCGAATTTTGATGAACTATAAACCGATCCTGCAGGAAAACCGCGTGTTGCAGCTGTTGATGCAATGTTTACAATGTTGCCATAATTCTGCTCTACGAACACTTTGGCGGCTGCTTGCGCCATCATGGCTGCACCAAATACATTCACACGATAAGTATCTTCAAAATCTTCCCAAGTTACTTCTAGCATTGGTTTCATCCAACCATGGCCCGCATTGTTAATCAGGCCGTGAAGCCCACCAAAAGCATCTAAAGTCTGCTTCATGGTTGCATCAATTCCCGCTTGGGTTGATACATCTGCTGCAATTCCCAATGCTCCTATTTCTTCGGCTACCGTGGCTACTTTCTCAGCATTTCTGCCCGTAATGGCCACGTTGGCGCCTTTTTCAAGGAGCATTAAAGCCGTTGCTTTTCCTATTCCAGAGCTTCCTCCTGTTACAATAAATGTCTTGTTTTTAAAATCCATGCTGTGCTAACGCCAAAGGCGTATATTGGTTTGAATGAGCAACAAATGTTGGCAAACTCAATTCAAATACAGCGAAAAAACTTCTAAAATCTGATTCTTAGAAAATGGTTTTGTGAGGTATGCTTTCATGCCCGCATCCAGCGCTTCAATCATGGTTTCGCGCGTTACATTGGCACTTAGTCCGATAATAGGCGTTTCTATTCCAGCTTCATGAATTTTCTTGCTTGCTTCAATGCCATCCATCACAGGCATGTGAATGTCCATCAAGATTAAATCAAAGGATTGAGCAAGCACTTTGTCTACCGCTATGCTTCCGTTTTGAGCTGTTTCGTACTCAAATCCAAAAGTGGACAGCATTTTTTGCAACACCATTACATTCAGCGTATTGTCTTCTACAATCAAGAGTTTTTTACCCTTAAATTTTCCAACATCAATCTCGGTTACTTTTTTAGAAATTTCGCTTTGCGAACTCACCAACATAGGAATCTGAATACTAAATGCGGTGCCTTCACCTACGATGCTTTTCACACTAATTGTTCCGCCTTGCATGCTCACCAAGCTTTTGGCAATGGACAAGCCCAAACCAGATCCTTCAAAGTTTTTGGTGTAGCCACTTTCTACTTGCGTGAAGCGCTCAAACACCTCGTTTAAGCGGTCTTCAGGGATTCCGATGCCTGTATCAGAAACCGTAATTTTAAGAATGGTGGTTCCTTCTTTCTGATCAATCTCATCATAGAAAACTGTAACACCACCTTCTTTGGTGAATTTGAAAGCATTTCGAATAAGATTAGAAATGATTTGACCCACTTTTACTTCATCACCAATGAGCGTGGTAGGTTTGCTTTGATCGGTTTTGTCAACCAATTTGAGGTAAAGACCTTTTTCTGTGAAAGCTGACTCAAAGGTTCTTATGATAGAATTAAGTCTTTTGGCTGGCTGAAATGCTTGTTTAACAACCGCAATTTTTCCTGCTTCAATGCGCTCAATCTCGAGGATATTATTTACCAAGCCCAGCAGATCTTTAGAACTAGAATCTAACAAATCAATTTGCTCTGTCTGCTCTTCATCAAGCTTGGTTTGTTTCATCACTTCTATCAAGCCATGCATCACGTTTATCGGTGTTCTGATTTCGTGACTCATGTTACTCAAAAATTCACTCTTCGTTTTTGAAGCTTCTTGCGCACGCTTTTTCTCCGAGTCAAGCCTAAAGTTGAGCTCTTTTAAGCGCTTGTTCGCCTTTGCCGCGCGTCTTTTTTGACGAGCATTTCTTAAAATAAAATAGAATGCTACAGCCAATGCAATACTCAGAATAAGCGATATAATGAAGCCCACCAAATTGGCCAATTCGGCTTGACCGTCAAAAAACTCATCGGTTGGATAAAGCAGCATTTTCCACTTCACACCTTCCATGCCTTTAAAGGCAAGTTTGCGCTCGTAAATCAACACGCTATCAACTGAAATCGGCACGCACAAGTCTGGCGAACTGCAATAAAACAGGTAATCGTCTTGATCGTGCAAGTGCATGTGAAAGCCCGTTCTTACTTCAAATATCTCGTCTACCTGACTTCTAAAATCAAGGCCAGCAGTCATGCTTCCCCAAAAACTTCCGTTCACAAATAGAGGTTCGTCCACCAAAAATGCTTCTCCGCCTTGACGCAGCTTTACCCAAGGAGTTACATTGGTTTTATTGCGTTGAGTATTCAGAATCCACGATGGTCTGCGGTAATCAATTTTGGAGATATCTAAACCAATGATGTCTTTATTCTCTTCGAACGGAAACACCTCACGAATGGTCATGGAGCTATCAATGAACTCGACAAACTTGAACGATGGATTTTGTTCTACAATAAATTCTGCATCCGATTGCCAATACTCAAAATAATCGCCATCGGTCTTGTGTATGCGATCTACGAGATTTTTAAGGGTATAAATATTTTGCTCGATGATTCTACTGAAACGATCCTTTACCAAATCACCCATCAACTGCACCTGAGATTCGCGCCCCTCGGTCACCTGCATGTTGTATGAGCGCCATGCTACAAAAAAGCACATCGCAACCACTACAAAAAGTAGGTTCGCACTCACTATGTCAGACAGTAAATGCTTTCTTTTCATTCAGGTTTTTGGTTAACGCTCGGGTTCATCAGCACAATTGCAATTCTAGGTAATGATAGCAACATTCTGCCGCTTCTACGTGGAAGAAGCAACAAAGTTTAACCTCTTATAAAAACCCATTCATTTTCTGATGACATGGGTTCAGAGTATTGGTATTCGTCAAAAAGCTTGATCTCGTCTACACTCGTAATTCCTTTACGAAGTACAAAGCCAGTCATAGCACCTCGTGCATGTTTGGCCCATGTCATCACGATTTTATATTCTCCATTTTTAAGGTCCTTGAACACTGGCGTAATTACTCTTCCATTGATTTTAGAGAAGTCAACGGCTTTAAAATATTCGCCTGAAGCGAGGTTGAGCAACACATCTGTATTTTGCTCTTTCATGGTTTGATTAAGTGCATCGGTCAACTTAGTTCCCCAAAACTGATAGAGGTTTTTCTTGCGCTGAACAGGCAATGTGGTGCCCATTTCTAAACGATAAGGTCTAATGCGATCGAGCGGACGCAACAAGCCATGAAGTCCGCTTAATATTCTTAAGTGATTTTGAGCGAAATCAATTTGCGTTGAATTTAAATTGGCGGCATCAATACCACGGTACACTTCTCCGCTAAACGTGAGTAGCGCTGGCCGGCTTACCTCTGGTGAAAACTCTGGTTCCCAATCTTGGTAGCGTTGTGCATTGAGCTCGGTTAAGTCTTTACTCAAGCTCATTAAGCTCGAAATTTTCTTCTTACTCAAACCTCTTAGCTTATTCATAATCTGCTCGCTTTCTTCTACAAAAGCTGGCTGTGTTGCTTCGATTGCTGGAAGCTGAGATTCGAAATCGAGGGTTTTAGCAGGAGAAATAATCGTGATCATAAGCCGTATTTTCTATTGTATTGCGAATGTAAAACCCGAAGGCGCGCAAATGGTTTTCTTTTGATTTTTTGGAAAAAGTAAAACTCAATCAAAGCGACTAAGCATGATTAGAATTTGAGCTTTTTTTTACTTCTCACGCAAAGCTGCTAAGTCGCAAAGGTTTTTTTTGAAGTTTGATCTTGAACTTCTACTTGCGCATGAACTTTCTCATTGTCCATCTCGATTAAGCCTATTTCATAGGCCACTCGATGTGACAGAGACGCTTTGGTTTTTGAGATTGAGGTTTTAATTGAGCTTAAACTTGAACTTGATCTTGATTTTTGAAATTGAGGTTTTAATTGATCCCGATACTTCGGGATGAGCTTGAACTTGCTAAATGTCCTTCTCAATACGGCCTATTTCTTAGGCCAATCGATGTGACAGAGACGTTTTGGTTTTTGAGATTGAAGTTTTAATCGACATTGATCTTGAACTTGATATTGGTCTTGAACTTTCTCTCAATTTAACCCAAAAAAATACTCCTTTCATCTCTGCACATAGCTTAGCACCTTTGCAGCGCTTATGGCAGATATCATAAAACTCCTTCCCGACTCTATTGCGAATCAAATTGCTGCGGGCGAAGTAATACAACGCCCAGCTTCTGTTGTGAAAGAATTGCTCGAAAACAGCGTAGATGCTGGTGCCAAGCATATTCAACTCATTGTGAAAGATTCAGGTAAAACGCTGATTCAAGTAGTGGATGACGGCAAAGGAATGACAGAAACGGATGCCCGAATGAGTCTTGAGCGTCACGCTACATCTAAGATTCGTTCTGCCGAAGATCTTTTTCATCTTTCTACCATGGGTTTTCGTGGCGAAGCGCTGGCTAGTATTTCTGCTGTAGCTCAATTTGATATTAAAACTCGAGCAATAGGATCAGACATTGGAACTCACCTAGTTGTAGAAGCCAGCACTGTAAAAGAGCAAGAAATTTGCGCCACTCCAGTTGGCACTACCATGGCCATAAAAAATCTGTTTTTCAATTTGCCAGCAAGGCGAAAATTCTTGAAAAGCGATCCGGTAGAAATGCGCCATATTATTGACGAATTCGAGCGTGTAGCATTGGTAAATGAGCATGTTGAATTCAAATTGTATCACAATGATCAAGAACTTTTCTTCTTACCAATCGGCACCAAAAGACAACGCATTATCAATGTGTTGGGCAAATCATACAATGAAAAACTGGTGCCCGTAGATGAGTCTACTGACATCGTAAATATTAGTGGATTTGTAGGTAAACCCGAATCGGCAAGAAAAGGCCGTGGCGAGCAGTTTTTATTTGTAAATAACCGATTTTTCAGGAGTGGATATTACCATTCGGCTATTCAAAATGCTTTCGAAGGCTTGATTCCTTCTGGCTTTCATCCTTCTTACTTCATTTATTTGGAAGTAGATCCCGAAAGCATTGATGTGAATATTCATCCAACTAAAACGGAGATAAAATTTGAGCAAGAAAAAGCCATTTATGCTTTTTTACGAAGTGCCGTGAAGCGCTCTTTGGGACAATATCACGTTGCACCTTCGCTCGATTTTGATTTGGAAACGGCCTTTGATGTGGTTCCGTTAAGGAAAGATCAAGAAGTAAAAATGCCAACGATTGAGGTTGATCCAGAATACAATCCGTTTGAAAGTACTGAACGAAAGCCGCGACAAAGCAACAGCGATTGGGCTAGCGGACAGCGTTTTCAAAAACCGATGACCCAAAATTGGGAATCGCTTTACGAGAATTTGAACACCATGGCAACGCCAGATGAACAAATTCAAAAGCTTGAACTCAGCGGAAGCGATGATCAAACCAAAGTGCGCCAGATAGGTTTGCGCTATATTTTAGTGCAAAGCGAAGACGGAATTTTCTTGCTGCATCAATACCGTGCTCATGCTCGCATTTTGTTAGAAGATTTCGAAACCAGCCTTTCAGATCATCCACAAGGTTCGCAACAAGAGCTTTTTCCGAGCACGCTTGATTTAAGTTCGCAAGACGCAGCTTTGATGGCATCGGTAATGCCAACATTGGATAAAATCGGATTTCAAATCGAGCTTTTTGGTCAACATAGCTTTATCATCAGAGGTATTCCTTCGGCTTGCATTGAACTCAATATTGAGGATACCTTGCTGGGTTTTATTAATGATTTGAAAGAGAACAAACCAACAGACGATGCGCAATTAAGGGATAGAATTGTACGAAGCATGGCGCAACAAACTGCCATCAAGTCAGGCCGAACACTTAAGGCACAGGAAATGTTAGCTATGTTTAGAAATCTGATGCGCTGCAAACAACCACAATACGATTTGAATGGCAAACCCACGTTTGTCTTGCTAAACAGCGGCACCTTAGACAAACTTTTTGAAGCATGATGATAGGAAGAGGCGGATGGAGCTCAGTACCACCAGTTGTAAAAAACTTATTGATTATCAATGGGTTGATGTTTCTGGCAGCTTTTGTTTTCGAGCAATCAATAGGATTTGATTTTTGGGAAGAATTTGGATTACACTATTTCGCCAGCGATAAATTTCATCCGTATCAGATTGTTACTTACATGTTTATGCATGGAAGTCTGTCACACATTTTCTTCAACATGTTTGCCGTATGGATGTTTGGAACCGCCATCGAAAATGTTTGGGGAAGCAAGCGATTCTTGACCTACTATTTGCTCACAGGTTTTGGTGCGGCATTGTTGCATTACGGTATTATATACCTTGAAATTTCTCCTGTTTTAGATCAATTACAAGCTATAATAGACTCGCCCACGCCAGCTGCGGTAGTAGATTTTGCCGATTCAAATTCTGGAATCAGCGTTTTGCGAAGACTTAAGCCTCAGTATTACGATTACTTCATCAGTCTTAAAAATGGACTCATTAGAAGTCCTGAAGACGCTACTATAGGCAATGAAATGAGCCTATTCATGATGAAATTGACCGAGATGGTGAAAGATGGTCCAAACATCGTGGGCGCCTCAGGGTCACTTTTTGGAATATTGCTGGCATTTGGAATGATGTTTCCAAACTTACCCTTAATGATGATTTTCATTCCGATTCCGATCAAGGCGAAATACTTTGTGATAGGTTACGGAGTTATGGAGTTGTATTCTGCATTTCAGAACAACCCAAATGATAACGTGGCGCACTTTGCACACTTAGGCGGAATGCTGTTCGGATTTCTGATTATTAAATTTTGGGAAAAAACCGGTCAACGTTGGCGCTAGTTTGGTGTTTAGTTGATTAATTTGAATTCGAATCCAAATCATGTTTGACGACTTAAAGAATATTTTCAGAGGCAATAATTTTATCAGCAAAATAATACTGATCAACGCGATCATTTTTGTTGTCTACACCATTATTGCTCAATTTTCGCCAGCTTTTGTTGCTTTTGTTAGCAACTGGTTCAGCTTATCAGCTTCGCTGTCCAAATTCATTTTCAGACCGTGGACCATCATCACTTACATGTTTTTGCACGCTGGTATCGGCCATGTGTTTTTCAATATGTATATCCTTTTTATCATTGGTAGAATTTTTGGTGACTTTATGGGTCAGCAGCGCCTTACAGGACTTTATTTCCTTGGCGGAATAGTTGGTGGCTTACTTTACCTGGTGGTTTATAACCTACTTTATCTATCAGGTGAAATGTCTGAAAACATTTTGTCAATGACTGCGATGGTTGGTGCTTCGGCTGGGGTAATGGCGGTGGTTATTGCAGCCGGTGCCCGCTTTGGCGATTATGAAATAGGGTTAATTTTTCTTGGTCCTGTTAAGTTGAAATACATCGCATTGGTTCTTTTTATCACTTCCACATTATTCAATTTTATGAGCAATTTTGGTGGCAATGTGGCGCATGTAGGTGGTGCAGTACTTGGATTTTTATATATCAGACAGTTATCAAAAGGTCAAGATTGGGCGCTTGCATTTCATCAGAAAATAGAACAAGCTCAAAAACTGTTTGAAAAGAAACCAAAATTGCGCGTGGTGCCAAACGATTACGGAGCACAAAAAACGAGCGCTACTACCAGTAAAAAAACTGCGGGTACCGACAATGAAACACAAGCAAAAACAGATGCTATTCTAGACAAGATTTCAAAATCTGGTTATGATAATCTAACCAAAGAAGAAAAAGAATTTCTGTTCAAACTCAGTAAAAACAGGTAACCAACACCACATTGAAAGGCCGAACCTTTGTTAGAAAAGTGCTTTTTGCAGTAAACATCATCTTTGCTATTGGCCTTGTTTCGAGTTCGCTAGCCCACCTCGTTGATCCAAATACTTTTCTTGTTCCGTCATTTCTTGGCCTTGCATTTCTGCCGTTTTTGGCAATCAATAGCATTGCCTTTATTTTTTGGCTTTTCGCCAAGTTCAGAAATAGCTGGTTGAGCCTTGCGGCAATGCTTCTAGCGTTACCCAGTATTACTACCCATTTAGCTTTCTCGAATGCAGCAGAAAGTACCTCGTCAGACATAAAAGTAATGAGCTATAACGTGCGGTTATTTGATTTGTATAACTGGTCGAGCAATAAAAAAACGCGCAACCTTATTCTTGACTATTTCACCCAAGAAGACGCAGATATCATATGCATTCAAGAGTTTTTTAACAGCAATGACAACAGCTATTTTAATACGCTAGATTCCATGCTGAAAGTGCAAAACGCCAAAAATGTGCATGACGAGTACACAGCTATTTTGCATAAAGGACGCAGCAAATTTGGCATTGCCACTTTTTCAAAATTCCCTATAAAGAACAGGCAAATTGTGCAACTCGACACCTCTGGAAATAACATTGCCATTTTCACTGATATCGAAACAGACCAAGGAATGCTTCGTGTTTTTAATGTGCATTTGGCTTCGGTGCACCTTAGCAGTATGGAAAAAGACATCAACGAGCACATCGAAAAATCCGATCAATCCAAACAATGGAACGATGTGAAAGTAATGTCTAGAAAACTAGCAGGTGGATTTAAAAAGCGCGCCAATCAGGCCAAAGTGATTCGAAGTTATATTGAGCAATCGCCCTACCCTGTTATTATTTGCGGAGATTTTAACGACACACCCTCCTCCTTTGCCTATCATACTATTCGCAACGATTTTCAAGATGCATTCTTAACCAAAGGCAGCGGACTTGGCGCTTCATATATTGGTTTTATCCCATCACTTAGAATTGATTATGTCATGTGCGATTCAAACTTTACGATTAATCAATTCACGCAATCAAACGTTAAACTCTCTGATCATAAGCCCGCTATTGCTCAAATTTCACTTAAAGCGAAGACCAACTGACGGGTGCATAATCGTAAAGCAAAACTTATATTCACCATATGAACTTTAGCAAAGCAGAAAAGCTGACCATACTCCACCATTTGATCAAACTTGCTGGTGCAGATGGCGAACATAGAGACGAAGAATACGAGTTGATTCATCGTGTTACCGAACAGCTAGAAGTAGAACCAATGGAAATGGAAATGCTATTTACCAAAGAGATCGAATCTACTATTCCAAAAGCAGAAGCAAAGCGCATTACTATCTTTTTTTACTTGCTGTTGATGGTGGCTGTAGATGGCGAAATTGACGGTGATGAAGTGGAATTGCTGAAAGAACTAGGCTTTAAACTAGCACTTCCACTAGAAGCAATTAATACTTCCATTGCGTTGCTCAATGTTTATCCAAAAGGCAATATTCCTGCAAACGAAATCATTCGAATCTTTCAAATTCATCACAATTGAAACACATACTTGCGCTAATTATCGTTTTCACCCAATTTGCATTAAGCGCTCAAGAATGGGAATTGAAAAAAATTGGTGATGGAATACGAGTTTATACAGGACTGAAACAAGGCAGCGATTTCAAATCATTTAAAGCTGAAATGAAAGTAAATGCGCAGGTTGATCAAGTGAAGTACATTCTACAAAACGTTGATTTATATCCAAATCTTTTCCCCGATACAAAGGAGCTGAAGATTCTGAAACGACCAAACGATTCTACACTGATACAATACAGTCACACAGAAACTCCTTGGCCTATTGACGACAGAGATGGAGTGTATCAAGTGCGATTCAAAAAAAGAGCCGATGGTGGATTCATAGTAGTGGGCGAAGCTCTTCCAAATTATCTTCCTGAAAAAGAAGATATTGTGAGAATTAAAAAAACGGATTCACTGTGGGAAGTGATTCCGCAAAAAGATGGCACACTAAAAATCATCTATACGGTAAGTGCTGAACCAGGCGGAAAACTGCCCGATTGGCTTGTAAACTCAGCCGTTGTAGATATCCCATTCAACACCTTCACCAACCTTAAAGCAACATTGAAAACGCTTTAGCATCACATTCTGAATGCCGAAAAATTGGATTACACGAATAGCTGTTTAACTCGGTAAAATCTGCCTATTTCACTAGCGAATATTAAGCGATATAAGCAGAGACCAGAGTTTTAAAACGAGCTTTATCTATTTAATTATCAGCACTTTCATGTAATTATTAAACTTTGTGTTCTATATTAGCACAAAATAAAGCGAATGAGAAAGCTGGGCCTCATAGCTATTGTATTGAGTTTATTGTTTGTTGTGCTACTTATTTGGTATTGGGCTACCTATTCAATGGACAAGGCTCGTCCATTCGAAATTGGAAGAGAAGAAGCACCGCAGTCTCTGCTCATTGCCTTTCAAGGCAGCGTTTACAAGAATTCGGTGGTTGAACAAATTGCTGAGCACTTTTCTACCTCAGATATTCACATCAAAGGAATCGACATCCAGTACTTAAGCAATATTGACCCTGACGATTACAACGCCATTTTCATCACACATACTTGGCAAGTTTGGCAAGCGCCAGAGGTTGTAGAACGATTTATAGATGATCATCCAATGATGCGTCATTATGTGCTATTGTGCACCTCTGGCAGTGGTAATGGTCAGCTTGAAAATGTTGATGCAATTACTTCAGCATCGGCACTAACAAGTGCTCATGAAGAGGCAAATAATGCCATCATTAAACTGGAAGAACTCATCGATTAACACCTTTCTTCCATTAAAATTTCCGCTGCTAACATTATCTGAAATGAGAGCGGCATTGCACACTCATATTTGCGTTCTGATGAAAAGACTATTAAAATTTTTCAAGCGATTGCTAGTGATCCTAGTAGTGCTTTGGTTGTTAGTATTTGCAGCGGGCTGCGTAGTATTACGCTTACCGCAATTTGGACAAAAACCCAAAGGTGATCATCTTGAACAACTCAAGCTATCAAAGCAACACAACGGTGAAAACTTCGAAAATGCTGGTGGTGTAGCCATGACTATGACAGCAGGAAAATTTGTTCGAATCATAAAAGCATACATGAATCAGCCTGACGATAAAGTACCTGAAACATTAGAAGTATTGAATCCCAACATGGCTGATATTCGCAATGCGAGTGACACGATGGTTGCCATTACTTGGTATGGTCATTCAGCGTTTTTTGTGGAAATGGATGGGAAGAAAATTCTCCTTGATCCCATGCTTGGTGAGCACGCATCACCTTTTAGTTGGTCTATCAAGCGATTTACAAAAGATCTTGCAATTCCTATCGACTCGCTCCCAGAAATTGACGCCATCATTCTCAGTCACGATCATTATGATCACCTTGATTATCCTACTATTTTGAAGCTTAAAGATCGAGTTGGCCATTTCTATGTGCCACTTGGTATTGGCAGCCATTTGGAACACTGGGGCGTTGAACCAGAGAAAATAACCGAGCTAGATTGGTGGCAAAATGCAATGGTTGATGGCATCGAATTGATCTGTACTCCTTCTCAGCATTTTAGTGGTCGTGGATTAAATGACCGCGCTGCAACACTTTGGAGCAGTTGGGTAATAAAGGGCAAAACCAAGAAATTGTTTTTTAGTGGCGACTCAGGCTATTTCCCTGGATTTAAAGAAATTGGAGAAAAGCATGGACCGTTTGATTTAGTGCTCATTGAATGTGGTCAGTACAATGTAAACTGGCAAGAAATACACATGCTTCCAGAAGAAAGTGCGCAAGCCGCTATCGATTTAAGAGCAAAAACCGCCATGCCCATCCATTGGGCAATGTTTGAGCTTAGTATACACTCATGGACAGAACCTGTGGAAAGAGTAAGTGTAAAGGCTAAAGAACTCGGATTACCAATTACTACTCCCAAAATTGGAGAGCGTTTTAGTCTTGACAAACCGCTGCCAAACACCACTTGGTGGCGCAATTAATTTGCACCTTACCTTTGATGCATGAACAAATTTCTTTTGGCTATCTCATTTTTACTCTCTGGCTGTTACTTTTCAAGCGCAGTGGCACAAGAATTTAGCATTGGTCCCGAAAAGAAGGCAAACGAGGAAGAATTAATCGAAAAAGTTCCTGCAGAAAAAAAGGATACAACTAAGGTTAAGTTAAAAGACCGCATTTATTTTGGTGGTACAGTGGGTGCGCAATTTGGAAATTACACTTTCGTAGATTTTTCGCCAATGATTGGCCTGAAAGTGAATAAGGTGGTCAGCTTTGGCGCACAATCAACTTTTCAATACTTAAGCTATAACAGCCAAAATTATTCTTCAAACATTATTGGGATTTCGGGTTTTACGCGTGTAATGGTTTACAGCGAACTCTTTTTTCAAGCTGAATATGGTGTTGTTAATGGCAACTTCAATTTGATGGATGAAAAACGCGAAACGTTGGAGAATTTTCTACTTGGAGCTGGATATAACTATATTCTAGACCAGCATTTTAAAATGTATGGCACCATTCTATTCAATGTACTGCAAACACCTTATCATCCTTACCAAAATCCGTTGATTCGGGTAGGCTTTAGCTACGGATTCTAGACAACATCTATTTGTAACCTTTGGTCTTTGATAAAAGCTATGCTCATTTGGTTAAACAAATCTGGCTGCTCCACATTCACCACATGGCCACAATCTTCAATCACTTTCAGCATCGAAAATGCATGCTTTTGAACAATCAGTTTAACGGGTTCTAAAAACAAGTGATCTTCACTTCCCATAATATAGAGCGTGGGCAAATTCAGTTCTTTTTCCTTGAAATAACTCAAAAGTTTGTTGATTCCATTGGTTAGATTAAACCATTTCATGAACTCAGCTTGACGCAATTTTTGAGCTTGACTCACAAAGAGTTTTCTAGCCTCAGAATGGTTTTTCTTCGGCATAATGATGTATGCATACAACTTATACAGCCACATGTATGGCACAAATCGTTTCACCAAATTGCCGCCAAAAACCAATAATTTGCTGCGTGTGTCAAGTCTTGTCACTGCACCACCCAAAACCATGCTTTGAATGCGTTCTGGTGCTTGTTCTCCCAAGCTTCTTATAACTATTGATCCTAAGCTAATTCCAACAAAATGTGCCTTTTTGATGCTTAAAAAATCAAGCACTTCAATGATGTCTTTCGAAATATTAGGGAAAGTATAAGGCGAATGAAACACGCGCTTAAACATGGGCTGTGATTGTCCGTGACCTCTTAAATCGATCAAAAGCACATTAAACTCTTCTGAAAAAGCACGCAATTGCTTGTACCAAATGGCCGAGCTACCGCCTGCACCATGCACAAACACAACCCATTGGTCGCTAACTTTATTTTCCAGTGTTTTATAGAAGAGCATCACACAAAAGAACACTATTCATCGCACAATTGTTTCTA
>JANRBI010000233.1:43508-45635 GCA_030727625.1 Salibacteraceae bacterium | reverse complement strand
CTATTTTGTAGGCCCAAACCTAACCTACACATGAAAAACTTACTTCTAGTGGGAGCAATTTGCCTTCCACTGTTCTCTATTTCACAAGACTTCGAAAACACGGATGCTGATTCTTTAGTCTACGATCAATTTTATTCCGATTCTATTTATGCGAGCTTCGAAGACAGCGTAAACAATGCACTTCATTACGAGCACGGAACCATTGATCTTGGCGATGGCATTGCCACGCTTCAGGTTCCAGCTGGCTTCAAATATTTGAATCCAGATCAAAGTTTGTATGTACTCAGTACCCTTTGGGGTAATCCGCCTTCGCCTACTTTGGGCATGTTGTTTCCAGAAGACATGACCCCACTTTCTGATGACATGTCGTTTGCCATCGAATTGACCTATGCAGAAGAAGGCTATGTGGAAGATGATGATGCTGAAGACATTGATTATGACGATTTGCTGGAGCAAATGCAAACCGAAATTCATGATGCAAACCCACAACGACAAGAAATGGGCTACTCGTCACTTGAATTAGTTGGCTGGGCTGCAGAACCATTTTATGATTCAGACACTAAAAAACTTCATTGGGCAAAAGAGTTGCAATTTGAAGGAACGGAAGAAAATACGTTGAACTATGATGTGCGTGTTTTGGGCCGTAAAGGCTACTTAAGCTTAAACGCCATCAGCGATATTTCACAACTAAATACGGTACAAGCCAACATGCCACAACTGATTTCTAGCGTAAACTTCAATGATGGTTTTGCTTACGGAGATTTCAATCCAGATATAGATGAAATTGCCGCTTATGGCATTGGTGGTCTTATCGCTGGCAAAGTGCTAATGAAAGCCGGATTTATCGGTCTCATCCTGAAATTTTGGAAAATAATTGCGTTAGCTGTTGCTGGTGGCTTAGGATTATTTAAAAACAAATTAGCTGGTCTTTTTAGCAAAAGAAACAGTGAAGACTAAACGGGCAGTCTCTTAATCGTGGGGCGGTTCTTCTTGAGAAGAGCCGCCTTTTTTTATGCTCCAATTTGAATGAAAACTAGATTACCAAAATTTTATATGTATATACATATATTGTCTATACATTTGTTTTCTGAAACGAATTAAAAATCAAAACATAAAACGATTATGGCTACAACAGCATGGGGAATTGACCCGACACACAGCGAAGTTCAGTTCAAGGTAAAACACTTAGTTATTAGCACAGTAACTGGAACTTTCAAGAAATTTGAAGGTGGTCTCTCAACAGAAAACGAAGATTTTGACGGAGCATCTGTTAACTTCAGCCTAGACACAAATAGCATTGACACGAATGTTGCAGACCGCGATGGTCACTTAAAAAGTGAAGACTTTTTCGCAGCAGAAAAGTACCCAAACATTACCTTTTCAGGTAAATTAAACAAAACTGGTGACGAGTATAAATTGAATGGCGACTTGACCATTAAAGACGTAACAAAAGCGATCTTTCTTGATGCCGAATTAGGTGGAGTAATGGTTGATCCTTACGGAAATACAAAAGCAGGTTTTGAAATCAATGGAAAGATAAACCGTAAAGAATTTGGTTTGACTTGGAGCGCAGTAACCGAAGCTGGTGGTGTAGTTGTAGGTGATGACGTAAAACTTCACATGAATGTGCAAGTAGTAAAAGGCTAATCAAAAGCTCCACTCAAACAATATAAAAACTGAAAGCCGCGGAGTAATTCGCGGCTTTTTTTTGTGTTTGGCTTACTGCAAAAGATCAAGATTTATAAGTTCATTATTCCGCTAAAGCGGAATACAAACCACGCAAAGCCGCTAAGGCGCGAAGGATTTCTAACTTGCCTACGCTTGATTTTTGAAATTGAAGTTCTAATTGAGGTTGAAGTTGTCTTTGCCACTATCCATCTCGATACAAACTCTTTCAGAGTTCACTCGATGTGACAGAGGCGCTTTGGTTTGCTCTTGTTCTTGAAATTGATCCCGATACTTCGGGATGAACTTGAACTCGAATTTTGAAATTGAAGTTCTAATTGAGGTTGAAGTTGTCTTTACCACAGACCATCTCGATACAAACTCCCTCAGGGTTCACTCGATGTGAAAGAGGCGCTTTGGTTTGCTCTTGTTCTTGAAATTGATCCCGATACTTCGGGATGA
>JANRBI010000233.1:39919-43408 GCA_030727625.1 Salibacteraceae bacterium | reverse complement strand
CTTGAACTTGTTCTTGCACTTGCTCAAACGTCCCCTCTTTTACCAAGGCAGCTCTTCTCCCAAATGAATAAATTTTCCTGTGCTTCCGGTTTTATCATTTGCCATATCAACCAAGGTTTTTGCTCCTTCAGGAATGGTCATTGGAGCTAACTCAGTGCCCATTTCGGTGGCAACCCAGCCCGGGTGAACAGAGTTTACCGAGATACCTTTATGCTGCAGTGCCTTTGCCAAGTGAATGGTGAATGCGTTTAAAGCCGTTTTTGAAGCATCATAAGCCAATGGTTTCACATCTGCCATTCCTCCGTTTAGGTCAGCATGTATGCCGCAAGAACCCATAATGCTCGACACGTTTACAATGCGTCCGTTTTCACTCTTTTCGATAAGCGGAACTAATTTTTGTGTGAGAGAAATAACACTGAAAAAATTAACGTCAAACGTTTGTTTCAATGTTTCTTGGGTTACGTTTAATGACGTATTTCCAACCCAACCGCCATCTAACTCAAAGTAAGCGCCAGCATTGTTTACCAACACATCTAGCTTGCCGTATTTTTCTTTCAGATTGTAAGCCAATTCCTTTTGTTGAGACTCACTGGTCACATCCAAAGTCATTAATTCCACATGCTCAGAAACCTCTTTCAACTCGGCCAATGCCTCATTTCCAGCATCTATGTTTCTCGCGGTGATAATCACACGATAACCTAAAGTCAATAATTGCTTTGCAGTTTCAAAACCAAGTCCTCTGTTGGCTCCTGTTATAAGTGCTACTTCCATAAAGTCATTTTTTTAATTCATTGCCAAAAAGGCAATCATCGATGCTATTGAATTAGAACCTCTTTTATAAGATCTTGTTCTAAATGCTTGTTTACATTGGCCATAATGCCTTCGCGTTGGTAATGCAATTCTTGCTTCATGGCGGCTGAGTTAATCTTCAAAATCAGCTTGTTACCACGCAATAAAATATCATCTGTACGACTTGCAATGACAGAACCTACAATCTTCTCCCAGTCGCTTTTTAAGGCAATTTCTGTAAGCCCGCTCTTAAGGCGATAAACCTTAAGCATACGTTCAATTACATCTCCTAAACTTTCTTGATTGGTTTTACGTTGCATGCATCAAAGTTGCTGAATGCTTCCTGATTCTACCAAGAATTTTTTCAACGGAATTTCTTGATCGCGGAATAAGTCGGGCACACGGTGCAAGTTAGCATCGGTAATAAATATTTGGCCGAAGTGATCTTCGCTCACCATACCCATGAGTGCAGCCACACGATTGTCATCTAATTTGTCGAAAATATCATCCAAAAGCAAAATGGGCTTTCGCTGTTTCAAATCTTTCAAAAAGTCAAATTGAGCTAAGCGCAACGCAATTACAAAACTCTTTTGCTGACCTTGACTACCAAACTTTTTCATTGGATGTCCACCAATAGTAAACTCTAAATCATCCTTATGAATGCCAACGGTGGTATACTGTGCGCGGTAATCTTTCTGGTGTGCTGCCTTCAATTGCTCCGACAAACTTCCATACTTCAAATGACTTTCGTAAACGATTCCAACTTCTTCTTGGTTACCCGAAATCAGCTGATAAAACTGACTAAAAATGGGCAAGTAAGCATCTAAAAACTTAACGCGTTCATCGTATAATTCGGTTCCAAGTTCGTGCAATTGATCATCAAAAACCTCTAATTGAAAAGCATCAAATCGACCTTCTTTCCAAAAATGCTTTAGCAAAGCATTGCGCTGAAGCAACAATCGATTGTAATGCATCAACACATCTAAATACTTTTTATTGAATTGAGAAATGATGCCATCCATGAATTTTCTTCGCACTTCGCTGCCTTCTCTAATCATGTCAGTATCTGAAGGTGCAATCATCACCAATGGAATGGTGCCAATATGATCGGCCAAGCGTTCATATTCCTTTTGATTCCGCTTAAAGCGCTTTTTTTCGCCCTTTTTTAACCCACAAAATATTTTTTCTTGCTCTCCTTCGAGTATAAATTGACCATCAACCACAAAAAATTCACTCTCATGATTAATATTTTGCGAGTCGATTGAATTGAAAAAACTTTTGCAAAAAGCCAAGTAGTAAATAGCGTCAAGCACAGTGGTTTTGCCCGCTCCGTTGTTGCCAAGAAAGCAATTTACCTTTTCAGAAAGGTCTAAAGTTGCTTCTTCTAGGTTTTTGAAATTGACAAGACTGAGATGGTTTAAATGCATGATTCGCCAAAAGTAAGATTTGGCCTTTCACACAAATGTTTTGAGCTGTTGTAAAAAAAATATATTTGCAGCCTCATTTTTTTAAGGGTAATTATGGCAGAGCATAAGAACGAAGAAGTAATTTTTGATGTTGAAGACGCATACTCAAAGTCAGAATCTTGGGTAATCGAAAATCAAAAAAGTTTAACCATTATAGTAGGTGTAGGCCTATTATTAGTGCTTTCATTCTTTGGATATAAGTATTTCATTCAAGAGCCAAACGAGGCTGCCGCTAAAGAAATGGTGTGGATGGCTGAGAAGGCATTTGCTGCTGATAGCTTAGAGCAAGCGTTGAATGGAACAAATAATTACGCTGGTTTCCTTGACGTAATTAACTCTTATGGTTCTACCGAAACTGGAAACCTTGCACATTACTATGCTGGTGTTGCTTATTTGCGCTTGGGCGAATACAACAGCGCAATCGATTATTTAGAAGATTTTGATTGTACTGACGAACTTGTTTGCTCAGTAGCTATGGGTGCAACGGGTGATGCTTATATGGAAATAGGTCAAGTGGATGATGCCATCAAGTACTATAAGAATGCTGCTAACCACAGTGCCAACGATCTTACTACGCCCATCTATTTGATGAAAGCAGCAAAAGCACACGAAATTGCGGGTGATCACAGCGATGCTCTAGCACTTTACAAGCGTATCAAGAAAGAATATCCAACTTCTGCTGAAGGTGCAACTGTTGACAAGTACATTGCACGTGCCGAAGGCATGACTGCGAAGTAATGGCAACAGAAAACAAGAATCTTTCTGATTTGGGCAACTTGCCTAAAGTCAATGCCGATTGGACCATTGTGGTTGTAAAGTCTGCTTGGAACGAAGAAATTACCACCGGACTTTACAACGGAGCAATTGCTACTTTGAAAAGCGCTGGAATGGCTGACGATAAAATCAAAACCATGATTGTGCCGGGAAGCTTCGAACTTCCGCTAGGCGCTCAATGGGGGATCGAGAAATACGAAGCCGATGCGGTTATCTGCCTAGGATCTGTAATTAGAGGCGAAACAGCACATTTCGATTATGTATGTCAGGCAGTTTCTTCAGGTGTAAAAGATGTTTCTTTACACTATAATGTTCCTGTGATTTTCGGTGTTCTTACCGATGACAACATAGAACAAAGCCGTGCTCGCAGTGGCGGAAAGCATGGCAACAAAGGCGATGAAGCTGCTGCTACTGCCCTATTGATGCTTCAATTGAGAGATCAAGACTAGTTTGTAGTAAT
>JANRBI010000233.1:10652-39819 GCA_030727625.1 Salibacteraceae bacterium | reverse complement strand
CCATCTTCTCGGTAAATCGGTTTTCCATTTTCATCCAGCTTACTCATGTTGCTTCGCTGAATTTCAAGAAACACTTCGCCCATTTTGTCTTGCAATCCATGGCTTAGCATTGTTCCGCATAAAATGTAGAGCATATCTCCAAGCGCATCAGCCACTTCTACCAAATCGCCATTTTGAGCTGCTTCTAAATACTCTTCATTCTCTTCACGCATCAATTTGTAGCGCAACATTATTGTGTCCTGATTAATGTTCGCAATCGGAGCATTTTCATTGTTAATTCCAAAAGAATCGTGGAAAGCTCTCACACAATCTATCACCTCTTTCAGTGATAATTCAGCAGGTGTGTTTTTAGTCATAATTATTGCGTTAAAAGTTTCAAATTTTCAAGGTTCGAAATGTACAACAAACCCAACAAATACAGGGCTTGCAGCAGTAAAATAGTCTTAACATTGTTTAACAGCGCCAAGCCTTTGATGGCAGCGATATTTTCAATTTTTGCGCCTTAGAAATCCTAATGAATTTGTTGAAAAGCTAAGTGTATGGAAAATGCAATTGATATAAGAGCGTTGAATGAGCAAATCGAGAAGGAAAGCTACTTCATCGAACTTATAAACCGAGAAATGGATCGCGTAATTGTTGGTCAACGCTACATGGTAGACCGCATGCTGATCGCATTATTATCAAATGGACATTTACTGCTAGAAGGTGTGCCCGGCTTGGCAAAAACACTGGCGATCAAATCGCTTTCTTCCACCATAGATTCAAAATTTAGCAGAATTCAATTCACTCCCGATTTACTTCCTGCGGATTTGGTTGGAACTCAAATTTATCAAGCGAAAAGCGAAACATTCAGTGTGCGCAAAGGGCCAATCTTCGCCAACTTTGTGCTGGCTGACGAAATAAACCGTGCTCCAGCTAAAGTGCAAAGCGCCTTGCTAGAAGCAATGCAAGAAAAGCAAGTAACGATTGGTGACGAAACTTTTCCATTGCCAAAACCATTTTTGGTAATGGCAACCCAAAACCCAGTAGAGCAAGAAGGAACATATCCTTTGCCTGAAGCGCAAGTAGACCGTTTCATGCTAAAAGTGGTTTTGGATTATCCTAAAATGGAGGAAGAAAAACTAATCATTCGCCAGAATGTAACGCTGAAAGAATTCCCAAAAACCAATGTGGTTTTAAAGCCTGAAGACATATTGAAGGCACGCGAAGTGGTGCGTCAAGTGTATATGGATGAGAAGATCGAGCAATACATTGTAGATATTGTTTTTGCAACGCGTAATCCGAGTGATTATGGTTTAGCAAAATTCAAAGACATGATTTCGTTTGGTGGTTCGCCACGTGCAAGCATCAACTTGGCCTTGGCGGCAAAAGCGTATGCATTTATCAAACGAAGAGGTTATGTAATACCAGAAGATGTGCGCGCTATTGCAAAAGACGTATTGCGCCACAGAATCGGAGTTACCTACGAAGCTGAGGCTGAAAACATAACTTCAGAACACATCATTGATGAAATTCTAAATCGCGTAGAAGTGCCGTAGATGTTGGGTTAACAGCAATTAAACCTGCTCATTACTAAACAAAAACTGTTCTCAAAACCGATTCATGGAAACGTCTGAACTGCTAAAAAAAGTCCGAAAAATAGAAATCAAGACCAAAGGTTTGAGTAACCAGATATTTTCTGGTGAATATCACTCTGCCTTTAAGGGTCGTGGTATGGCTTTTAGCGAAGTAAGAGAATACCAACCTGGCGATCCTATCCGAAGCATCGATTGGAATGTAAGCGCTCGATTTAACCATCCTTTTGTGAAGGTTTTTGAAGAAGAGCGTGAGATTTCTATGATGTTGATCATTGATGTAAGTGGCTCACAAGATTTTGGAACCAAAGGCATGCTCAAGCGTGAAATGGTAACCGAAGTGGCGGCAGTTTTAGCCTTTAGTGCGGTTCAAAACAATGATAAAATAGGCGTGATTTTATTCAGCGATAAAATCGAAAAATTCATTCCACCTAAAAAAGGAAAATCTCATATTCTGCGGATTATTCGTGAGTTGATCAATTTTGAAGCTGAAAGTCATGGAACTGATTTAAACGAAGCTTTGCGCTTTTTCAACAATGTGACTAAGAAGCGAAGTATTGCTTTTTTGATCTCGGATATGATGGACGATTCTTATGAAAAAGCACTAAAAATTGCAGCAAGAAAGCACGATTTGGTAGCGCTGGTTGCATCTGATATTGCAGAAAAAGACATTCCTAATTTGGGTATGCTTCCGATAAAAGATACTGAAACTGGAAATTTGGTTTGGGTAGATACTTCTAATAAAAAAGTACGCCAACACCTTCACAGTCAATTTTCTAAACAATTGGCGGAAACCGAAAATCTACTGCGAAGAAGTGGCGTTGATTTCGCTCATTTGCACACGAATCAGTCTTATGTGAAGCCATTGATGCAACTCTTCAAAAAACGGGAGGCAAAGCGATGAAAAAGTTAATCAATCTCGTTTTTCTGACGCTTGTTTTGGTTGGATTTGCTTCTGCACAATCCTTCGAAATCAAAACCACCAAAGATCTCATTGTCATTGGTGAGCAATTTGACATGATCATGTCTGTAACGGCTGATCAAGGCAGCGAAGTGCAGTTTCCGCTTTTTAACGATACTGTTGTTGAGCATGTTGAAGTAGTGAAAATTGGAGGAATTGACACAGCCACAAACAAACAAAATCAAAGCACTTTTACTCAAAAAGTTACGCTCACAAGCTTTGACAGCGGCTATTATGCCATAAGCCCTAGGTATGCCTTAGTTAATGGAGATTCGGTTGCTTCAAACCCATTTTTAGTTGCGGTTCAAACCATTAACATTGATACCAATAGTCAATATTATGACATTAAAAATGTGGCTTCCGCAGATATCTCATTTGTTGAAATCATAAAAGAATATTGGCCCTGGGCCGCAGGAATTGTAGCCCTTTTAGCCATCATTACCTACCTCGTTTATAGAATGAGTAAGAAGCGCGAAGAAGTAGTGGTTGAAAAGCCAAAACCAGCTATTCCAGCTCACATTATCGCATTAAAACGCTTAGAAAAATTGAAAACACAACATCTTTGGCAAGAAGGCAAGGTGAAAGAATATTACTCGGAGCTGACAGAGATTTTGCGTTGGTTTATTGAGCAACGATTTAACGTGCCAGCCTTAGAGCAAACAACCGATGAAATAATGCAAGGCTTAAAGCATTTGCCAGGTTTAGAATCTGAAAGCAAAGAAAGCGTGCAACGACTATTGTACTTAGCTGACTTGGTGAAGTTTGCCAAACAAAAACCTGTTGGTTATGAAAACGACCTGCATTTTGAAATGGTAAAAAGCTTTGTCGAAAACCATAAAAAAGAGTTGACCGAAAAGAAAGAAGATCATGCTGCCTGATTGGGAATTTGCACATATCGATTTTTTGTGGGCGCTGCTCATTTTGCCATTGCTTGTTCTTTGGCATGTGCTACAATTCTGGAAAAACAAACCAGTAATTGGTTTCTCACAAACTGCATGGCTCACTAGCGCTGGCAATAGCAAAACATGGTTGATTCATTTTGCTTTTGCGCTGAGATTATTAGCGATAAGCGCTATGATTGTTGGTTTAGCAAGACCTCAAAGCAGCACCAAACTTCAAAGTATTACAACAGAAGGAATTGACATCATCATGGCGATGGACATTTCAAGCAGTATGCTTGCACGAGATTTTGAACCAAATCGCCTTGATGCAGCAAAAGAAGTGGCCACAGAGTTTATCAAAGGCCGACCAAATGATAGAATTGGATTGGTAGTATATAGCGGTGAAAGCTTCACGCAATGTCCATTGACCACCGATCACGATAAATTGATCAACCTGTTGGCTGAATTGAAAAATGGGATGATCACTGATGGAACGGCCATCGGTATGGGCTTAGCAACGGCCGTTAATCGTTTGAAAGAAAGCACAGCAAAAAGCAAAGTAGTGATTTTGTTGACGGATGGTGAGAACAACTCTGGTAATATTCCACCGCTCACCGCTGCAGAAATAGCCACCACTTTTGGCGTGCGAGTTTATACTATTGGTGTGGGAACTGTTGGCGAGGCACCTATGCCCTATCAAGATGTTATTGGAAGAATAAGGTATCAGAACGTTCCGGTTACGATTGACGAAAAAACCCTGACTCAAATTGCTGATCTTACAGATGGTGAATACTTCAGAGCTACTGATAATCAGAAACTAAAAGACATTTATCAGAAAATTGACAGCTTAGAAAAAACGATCATTGAGGAAACTCAATTCGAAAAGAAAAGCGAAGAATTCTTGCCATTGGCATTGTTGGCTTTGGGATTATTGATGCTAGAATTTTTAATTAAACGTTTCGCACTTAAAAGCGCTATCACTGATGTTTAGGTTCGAAAACACATATTACCTCTATTTCTTATTGCTGATTCCAGCAATTTGGTTGCTGCGCATAATTTACATGCAATGGCGCAAAAAAGCCTTAAGCCGTGGCATAGATCAATCGCTACTGATGCAACTTGCTCCGCTTATGTCTAATGCAAAAGGATGGATCAAGCTTACCGTTTACACCATCGCGTTGGCATGTTTGATTTTTGCCATTGCAAATCCACAATTCGGGAGCAAAACCGAAGAAGTAAAACGCAAAGGTGTGGACGTGATGATCGCGCTTGACATCAGCAATAGTATGCAGGCCGAAGATCTTTACCCTACAAGATTGGATCGAGCAAAACGCAGTATTCAAGAACTGTTGACCTACTTGAAAAGCGACCGAATAGGAATCGTTGTATTTGCGGGTGAAGCTTTTGTGCAATTGCCAATTACGACTGATTACAGCGCAGCTCGACTGTTTTTAGAAAGCATTGAGCCTGATTTGATCACCACACAAGGAACTGATATAGGCAACGCGATAAACCTATGCATGAACAGTTTCGATTTTGATACACCCACTTCAAAAAACATCATTCTGATTTCGGATGGCGAAAACCACGAAGAACAAGCCATGGAAGCCGCAGAACTTGCCGCAGAAAAGGAAGTGATGATCAATACCATCGGAATGGGTTCAGAAAATGGAGCACCAATTCCTTTGTTTTACCAAGGCAAAAAAGTCGGCTTCAGAAAAAACAAAGAAGGAAACACCATTGTAACTGCACTTGATGCTACCATGCTTCAAAAAATTGCAGAAAAAACAAATGGCATTTTTGTCCGCGCTACCAACAGCGACAGCGGCATGCGTAGCATTTTTAAAGAAATGGATGGACTTGAAAAAGTAGAAATAGGCTCGAAAGTGTACACTGATTTCGAAGATCGTTTTCAGTATTTGCTGCTTCCAGCACTATTACTTTTCATCATTGAGTTAATTATACCAAACACCAAATCCATTTGGTGGGAAAAACTGTTTGATTCGCACTAGAGAAACCACACATGCAGAAATACCTAACATTTATCGGCTTGTTTTTCAGTTTCACTTTCGCAAAAGCGCAAACGGTAGACCTATATATGGGCAATAAAGCCTACGAAAAAGGTGACCTTGAAAAGGCGCAGACATATTATGAAAAAGCATCTGAAAAAGATCAATTTCAGTTTGAAAGCCAGTATAATCTAGGAAACACGGCCTTTAAAAACGGAGATTACGAGACTGCACTGAGTCAATTTCAGCAAGCTGCGAGCTTAGCCAAAACAGACGAACAAAAGGCCAAAGCACTTCACAATCTTGGGAATGTTCACCTTCAAAACAAAAAGTTTGAAGAGGGTGTGAAATCATACAAAGACGCACTTCGTTTAAATCCAAACGATGACGAAACCCGTTACAATTTGGCTTACGCCCAAAAAATGCTGAAGCAGCAACAACAGCAAGAGCAGCAAAACAAGGACGAAAATCAAGACCAACAAGACCAGGATAAGGATAAGGAGAACAAGGATAAAAAAGACGATAAGGGCAAAAACGGAGAAGACAAGAATAAAGAAGATCAGGAGAAAAAAGAAGATTCTGAAAAGAAAAACGAGCAAGACGATAAAAAGGATGAGCAAAAAGGTGAGCAGCAAAAGCAGCCAAAACCCATCAATATCTCTCCAAGAGAAGCAGAGCAAATGCTTGACGCTGCGAAAGAACAGGATCAGAAAATTCAGCTACAGCTGAAAAAACAAGAGAAAAAAGGAACTCCTAAAACCATAGAAAAAGACTGGTGAGAAGTATACTATACATAGCGTTGATGTTGGTTTCGATGACTTCGTTTGCTCAAAACTTTGAGGTAAACGTGAGCAAAAAGCAAGTTGCCGTTGGTGAGCGTTTTTCGTTAGAATACAAAACTGAATTGGCGGGCGCCAACTTCACGCCACCTAACATGCAAAACATTCAAGTGCTTAGCGGGCCAAACATGAGCGAAAGCTCCTTAAATATTAATGGCAAAAGAAGCCGATCATTTACGGTAAGCTATGTGCTTCGGGCGCAGCAAGAAGGCGAAGCTAAAATTGGACCCGCAACGCTTACTACCAAAAACGAAACCTTCACCTCTGAAGCAATCACGCTACAAGTGACAAAACAAGCTCAAAACAAGACGCAGACTCAAGGTGAAAATGACCTGAGCAGCACCATGTTTATCAAGCTGTTTGTAGATGATAAAAATCCATACGTAGGCGAGCAAATTGTGGCCACTTACAAGATTTACATGGCCGAGCAATTGGTTAATTATTCAAGCAACAACCCTGTTTTTAATGGATTTTATGCCCAAAACATAGATTTGTCAAACAGTAGCGAGGTGAGCAAAGAATTCATCAATAACCGTCAATTCACGGTAGCAACTTTGAAAAAAGTAATCCTTACTCCGCAAAAATCAGGGACTCTTGAAGTAGATCCAATTGAAATGGAATTGCGCGTGCGATTGGAAGATAAAAGCCGCGGAAGAAGCTTTTTCGGTTTTCCTTCATATAAAGAAGTGAATATTACTGTAGCTAGTAACACCGAAAAAATCAACGTAAAGCCTTTACCAAGTTCAGGTCAGCCGGCAGGTTTTGATGGCGCTGTAGGCAATTTCACCTTGAGTGCAATAGTAGACAGAACCGATCTTAATGCGAATGAAGCGGTAAATCTCACGGTGATGTATTCTGGCAACGGAAACATTGAATTACTTTCTGAACCGAAAATCAATTTCCCTGCTGACTTTGAAGTTTACGATCCGAAAGTGCGCAAAAACATCAGCAACAACGCAAGCGGTTCGTCAGGCAAAAAAACATTCGAATACGTGATTATTCCTCGCTTTGGAGGCGATTTTGAATTAGAACCTATTAAGCTGAGTTATTTTGATCCGTCAAGCGGAAAATATAAAACGCTGGAATCGGAGCCAATCACATTGCATGTAGCAAAAGGAGCCAACAGCACTGATGCTGCAGTTTACAACCCAACTTCAAAAGAAGATGTGCAAATTCTAGGCAAGGATATTCGATTCATCAAAACTGAAAATCCTGATTTGGCACGCAGCGAATCTTCGTTTTTCAAAACACAGAATTTCTATTTATTATCCGCATTGCCAGTGGGCTTAGGCGGAACTTTTTGGATAATCATGCTATTTCTGAGAAGAAAAGAGCACGACCAGAGCTTAACTTCAAAACGCGCGGGTGGTGTGGCCAAAAAGCATTTGGCAAAAGCCACTAAACTTATAAATGATAAGAATGAAGCCTTTTACGAAGCCATTTCTAAAGCCTTGTTCGGATACTTAAGCGATAAGTTGAGCATCAACTTGGCTGAACTAAATCGTGAAAACATTGAAAGCGAACTAAAAGCTAAAAATGTGAGTCAAGTGCTCATCACTCAACTTACAAAAGCACTTGATGAATGCGACATGGTTCGTTTTGCGCCAGGCGTAGTGCGCGGAAAAGAAGAAATGCTTGCTGCAAGCAAAGAAATAATTGAAAAACTAGAAGATGAACTTTAAGCTAATACTATTAGGGCTTTTGATTTCGGTTTCTGGTTTTGGAGCAGAAACCGAAAGTCATTACACAGAGCTATTTGAGCAAGCAAATGCCGCTTACAAGATTGGTCAATATGATTCTGCCAAAGCAATCTATGCAGAGATTTCAGAAACAGGCATTGTCTCCTCTTCCCTATTTTACAATTTGGGAAATTGTTATTTCAAAACAGGCAGTGTCGCAAATGCCATTCTCAATTACGAACGCGCACTAAGGCTTTCGCCAGATGACGAAGATGTGATTTACAATTTAGAAATCGCGAATAGCCGAATCACAGACAAAGTAGATGTCGTTGAACCATTTTTCATTACTCAATGGTGGCAAAATGCTGCGCTTTCCTTGCATCCAGATTCATGGGCTTGGATCAGCCTCGTTTTCATTTTAAGCTTAGTAGCAGTGCTCAGTTTATTTATACTGGGAAGAGAATCTTCTCATAAAAAGCTTGGATTTTTGGGTTCAATTGTGATGTTAATCTTGTTGGGAATGAGCTATTCTTTTGGCAGCACCGCATTAAATTGGAAAAACCGAAAAGAGGCAATCATATTTGCACCAACCGTTAATGTAAAGAGCGAACCAACTAATAAAAGTACCGATCAATTTGTGCTACACGAAGGCGTTAAAGTAATTGTTTTAGCGCAAGATGCTGACTGGCTTCGTATAAGGTTGAGCGATGGTAATTCAGGATGGGTTCCGCGCCAATCGACTGAGACAATATGATAGTCGAATAAATAAATCTTCAAGCACCATTTGAAGTAAAAAGCTTAGACGAAAAAGTATCTTCGCACTCCTTCCTCGATAATTTAAACATTGAAAATGACAGATACACTAGAAATTGAAATCAACAGAATCGAATCTTCTCGATTGAACGATGTTGATTTTGAGAATCTTCCATTTGGCAAAGTCTTTACCGATCACATGTTGATGTGTCAATACACCAACGGTCAATGGTCGGCTCCCAAGATCATGCCTTACGGAAACATTCCACTATCTCCGGCCTCTTCAATGATACACTACGGACAATCCATTTTTGAAGGATTAAAAGCTTTCAGAACAGAAGCAAACGAAGTAGTAGTATTTAGACCAGAGAAAAACTGGGCGCGTTTTAACGCCTCAGCAACAAGACTTTGCATGCCAGAAATTCCAAAAGAAATTTTTGTTGAAGGCTTGCGACAATTGATCAACTTAGATCGTGCTTGGGTTCCGAATCGCAGTGATAGCTCATTGTACATCAGACCATTTATGTTCGCAACAGACGCTCTTTTGGGTGTTAAACCAAGCGAAACATACATGTTCATGATTATTCTAGCTCCTGTTGGACCTTACTATCCAAAACCTCTTCACCTAAAAATTGAAACACACTACACGCGTGCTGCAATGGGTGGTGTGGGTGCTGCAAAGGCTGCTGGTAATTACGCTTCTGCGCTCTATCCAGCTAAGCTTGCCCAAGAGCAAGGTATCGATCAATTGATTTGGACAGATGCTAAAGAACATAAGTACCTTGAAGAAGCTGGAACTATGAATATGATGCTTGTGATTGGCGATACGCTAATTACACCTCCACTCACCGCTACTATTCTTCCTGGTGTAACACGCGACAGCTTTTTAACCTTAGCCCGTGAAGCTGGTGTTAATGTAGAAGAACGCAGAATAAGTACTGATGAAGTGGTTGAAGCCGCCAAAGCAGGCACTTTAAGAGAAGTGTTTGGTGTTGGAACAGCAGCAACTATTGCCAACGTAGTAAAAATAACCTTTGAAGATCAAACATTTGAATTGCCTGCAATTGAAACTCGAAAAATTTCACCTGCAATTGGCGAAAAACTATTAAGAATTAAGAAAGGACAAGAAGAAGATACGCACGGATGGAATATCACCATCTAAGCAGTTTGCGCTAAGTTCTTTGGGGCAGCTTGCTCCAGCACATACCTATGAAAGGCTCGAATGAATATAAGTTCGAGCCTTTTGTTTTTTGGGTCTTTCACAAATTCAAGGCTCATATTCCTTGCCTCAACGTTCAATTGAAATTGGTTGGAAGAAGTATGCTGAAAATGTAAATGAAATAGTTTGTTCCTGAGATTTTGTTCCCTGATCGATGCTTCTATAGAAGACCGATGCTTGTCAATATCCAATATTTCAAAGCCCTGACTCTTCAAGATTTCGATACAGTGCAAGAACACAGTATTTATGCTATTTGTAGAAAAAGAATAGTTTCTCATATTCAAATGCAAAGTTGATTAAATAAATCAGTGAACAGACGCATAAAAGTTAAATAAATAAGAACATTCCTTTGTTATATTCCTGAAAACAAAGCATTAAGCATAACAATTTCAACAATCTAAGAACCTATCAAAAATCAATATCAATTGTGCTGAATGATTTTCATTAATTTTCGGCCTTCTTCATTCAATTGAAACTCCATTATACAGATACCGGCAATGGCGATACCATGATTTTCATTCATGGTGGATTTGTGAATTCAGCTATCTGGCAGCCTCAAGTAGAATTCTTCTCACAGCGTTTTAGAACTATCATTCTTGACTTACGTGGTCACGGAAATTCAGGTCACGGAAATGAACAAGAATATACGGTGAGTATGCTTGGGCAAGATGTATTTGAGTTAATGGATGAATTGAACATTGACTCTGCCATTATTTGTGGAATGTCGCTAGGAGGCATGATTGCACAATGGATGGCCGCCACACAACCAAAACGCATAACAGGCTTGTGCTTGATTGGCACCGCTGCATCGCTCAAACTCACCTTAATTGAAAAAACAGTAACGACAATTTTGTTTCCAAAATGGATGGCTATGTTTTTATTTTCAAAACTGAGCACCAAGCAGTTTTTGAAGCTTTCATTCATGCTTACTTGGTTTATGAGAGGTAACAAATGGCTTGGAAATAAAGATACTCGGGCACAAATCAGAACCTGCATCGGAAGCATGAAGCGAGAAGAAATAAAGAAAGTATATGCAGCTTTTCACATGTTCAGAAAACAAAATATCGTTCAAGGAACTTATCCTGTTTTGTTGATCAATGGTAGTTTCGACTCGCCTGTCATTCACCATCATGCTCGGTATCTGAAGAAAAAATGGGGCGTACGAGCTCAATTTATTAAACTGAATAACTGCGGACATGCTTGCAATTTTGATGATGCTCCTAAGTTTAATGGCCTACTCTATCGTTGGGCTCAAAAAGCTGCGAACACAGCAAACATTCAAAACCAAGGATTAAATTTTGAACCTAAAAAAATAGCCGCAAATATTTAGGCTTGATTCACGTTTGGTGCAACATATTAACTTCGCAACGATGAAAACCTTCTCTCTTGCCTTTACAGTTCTCCTAATCTCGTTAAGTAGTTGCAATAAATGTTATGTATGCACTGCGCAGCAAGAAGGTGAGACTATTGAGCGCGATGTTTGCGGAACAAATGCTAATTCACGCCCTTTGGTGAGCGCCCTCGAAGCCGATACTACGGGTATTGGCCCGTGGACATGCACCAAATAAAAAAGCCTGCTTCACTACTGAAACAGGCCTTCCATTTATCTTTTATTTCAGTAAAACTTATTCTGCACTTTCTGCTGAATCATTTTCCGATTGTTCAGCCGCAGCAGTTTCTGCAGCCTCAGCTCTAGCCAATTCTTTCATAGCCAAATCAATACGTTTCTTCTTGTCTTTTAATTGAGCCACATCATCTTGTGCTGCTTCAATTTTGCTCATTACATCACGCTTTAGCGGATTTTTATCATCTGAGAATTTGAAGAAATCCAATTTCCCTTCTAATTGAACCAAAACCACCTGTGCTTCTTTGATTTTTCCAATCAAAAACATCTTCTCTTTTTGAAGCGATTCAGTCGCATTTCCTTTATTAGACAAAATATCTAATTTGGCTTCGAAACGTTTTTCTTCTAATTGCTCTTTTGTAATACCTAGACTTTGGAATGCTTTCGAAATCAAACTATTGAAAGCTGATTCTGTATTCTTTACAGCTCTTTCTCCAGCATCACCAATTTGAGCCCATTTGGTTTTCCATTCTTCAATGACTGCTTCGCCTTTTTCTTTTATACCCGCTTCAAGTTCAGCTGCAAATTCTGCGATCAAAGCCTCTTTTTGCTTCACATTCTCCTCAAAAGCTTTGGTAGCTTCTTCGGTTTCTTTTTTCTTGCGATTGAAGAAATCGTCACAGTATTTTCTAAATTCTTTAAAGAGCTTGTATTCCTCTTGAGGTAATAGCCTTCCGCTTTGTTTCCATTCGCGTTGTAATCCCTTAAGCACATTAGCCATTTTATCCAAGTCTTCGCCCAAATGAGCTTCTTTAGCCTTCTCAATCAAGCTGTGCTTGCGCTCTTTTACTTTATCAAACTCTTTGTTGTTTTCATCTAGAAACGCCTTTCGAGAGGCAAAGTATTCATCGCACGCTTTTCTAAAATCAACCCAAACAGAATCGTTTTTACCGCGACCACCGTAACCAATTTTCTTCCATTCTTTTTGAATTTCGATCACATCACGGGTCAACATTTGAACTTGCTTTACTTCTGTAAGTTCTGTAGCAGCAATTTCTGCAACCTTGGTTACCAAAGCCATTTTGGCGTCAAGGTTTTGTTGATGTTCTTCCTTTACCTCTTTTCGGTGAGATTTGATTCGGTCAAATACTGTACTGATCGCATTTTTAAAGTCTTCGCGTATCTTTTCCCATTCTTCTTTAAAAGTTGGACCTAATTGATCCCACTCATCTAAATATTGGTGGACTAAAAAGTCAATTTGATTTACACTCTTTTCAGATTCAAGCGCTTTTATCTTCTCAATTACCTCAAGTTTTAATTCTTGATTCTTCTTCAAATCATGGATTTGAAGTTCTCGGTAAATTTTAATGTTGTAGTAAAACTGCTCCATTAAACGAGAATATTCAGCTTGAAGCTCGCGTCTCTTGTCTGGAACTGTTTGGCCAGTTTCGCCCCACTTCACTTTGATGGCATCAAAGCGCTTATAGGCTAGGCCAATGTTTTCTTCGTCCTGAATTAAATCTTGCAATTCTTTTAAGAGATCTTGCTTGATTTTAGCATTTGTATCCTGCTCAACTTTGCGCTCAGCTTCTGCCTTCTTGCGCTTTTCATGATATATGTCTCTAAGCTCGGCAAAGCGACTATCGTCTTTATCGTTGTTATACTCAAAACCTTCTTCCGAACCATTTTCTGCTGCATGCTCTTCCAGCTGCTGCTTTGATGATTCTTCCTTCAAGGCGTTCATTCTATCAACCAATTCCTGATATTTTTCTTTATCAGGAGTAAATTCTTCGGATATTATCCAGCTTTCGAATTCGCTATTAAGCTCTACTTTAGACATTTCAATTCTCTTATTTAGCAAAAGTACAATCTTGTTATTCAAACCCTTAACCGATGTTATATTCGGCTATTTTTTATTTTATCGAGGCTCTGATTAACCGATTTTCCAATTTAATTATAACGTGGTAAAGATGTAAGTTTTCAGATTAACCGTGTATGAACTCTTTGGTGCCGTAGTTTTTCATCACATCAGCCTCAAAATCAAGAAATTCAGACCAAATTTCGTCCACCTTACAAATACCCTCACCGTATTTTCTTGCAAACTTTAAAAACATAGTGTAGTGCATGGCCTCGCTGCGCATTAAGTCTGCGTAAAATTCTGCCAAATCTTGATCTGCAATGTTTTCAGAAAGCACTCTGAATCGCTCACAACTGCGGGCTTCAATCATTCCCGCCATCAATAAAGTGTTTACCAAATGCTGCTTTCGACCAACTCCTTTGTTGAAAAATTTACGTAAATCATTTACATAAGGATCTTTTCGCTCTGGCCCAAGGCTCATTCCTCGTTTTTTCAAATGCTCGTGCACGCGCTGAAAATGTTCCATTTCTTCACGTGCCAACTCAACCATTGCTTCTACCAATTCAGGATATTCAGGATACTGCACAATGATAGAAATAGCACTACTAGCGGCCTTTTGCTCACAAAATGCATGATCGATCAAAATCTCTTGAATATTTTTTTCTGCAATATTCACCCAGCGTGGGTCTGTCGGCAATTTAAGTCTAAGCATACCTTTAAAGTTGGCGCGAAAGTAAAAGCTATAAGCGGTTTAGATTACAAAACAGACTGCGATATTTGTCGTTTGTTTTCTATGATGAAATATCTCCTAGTCATTTTGGTTTTGCTCAGCACATTGTCTTGTTCGAGACAGCGCTGTGTTGACCCAACTGGCGAGCGTGTTATTAAAACCCGAAAGCTTGATCCTGCTGGTGAGATCAACCTAAATTTGGTGGCATCGCTCCACATCGAAGTTGATTCGGACAAAACTCCTCAGCTCGAAAAAATAGCCCAAGACGCATTGCAAAAAGTAATAAGTGTAGATGAAACCAGCGGATCACTTGACTTTTTTCTTGATGGATGCACCAAAGAGCATTTAGAAATTGAATTGAATGCAACTGTACCTTATGTTGAATCAATCAATAATTATAGCGCTGGAAGTATTTCGTCTAAAACCATTTTTAGCACCGATTCCATTTCTTTCTTTTCGGATGGATTAGGTGATATTGATTTTTCTGTTGATGCTAAGTATATCTCAGGAAACTTGAGAAATTCAGGTAATCTAATTTTAAATGGATATACCATTAGTGCTGACTTCACAGTAGTGAAATCAGGTGATTTACATGCATACAATTTACAAGCTGAGGATGTAGTAGTAAATACTACTGGAATCTCTGTAATTGAGGTATATGCAAGCCGAAAACTTAGAGTAAACTTTATAAAACCAGGTGGTCAAGTAAAATATCGTGGATACCCAGAAGCCATACTTGTTACTGGAGTTGGCGAACTGATTGACGATAATCTTTAACTGTATACCACTGAGATGGTTAAATTTGGCCGATACGGATTGAGATCATGAAAAATTTACTTTTTACAAACCTGCTGATACTACTGGCCTTCGGAGCTATTGCTCAAGAATATACTGAAGATGAACTAGTAAGACGCGCTGCCGAAACAGATATTGAACATTTACCTTACACGATCGAAAAAATTGTTGTGCGAGGTTTTGATGGAAGTAATCCACCACCGCGGTTGGTTGAAACAACAAGGCCAATGCTTTACGGATACGGAATTACGGCTTACCACATGAGTTATGACAGCCTAATCTTTTTCAAAGTGGTCGCCATGAAAGCTGTACACAGAAACAGCGATGGTAGTATACTTAAATCATTTGAAGTTAAAAATGGACGCTATTCACAAGAATTTAAAGAGTATTTCTTAGAAAGAATAAGACCTGAAGAAAGACAAGATATTTGGTTTGAAGAAATTTACATTTCAGACAAAAAAGACAATATTATTTATTTGGCCGAACCTCAAAAGTTTTGTCCGCACTGCATATAAACCCACATGAAGCACCTATATTTTCTGGCCATCGCATGCTTATTGCAAGGGTCAATTTTTGCTCAGGATACAGAAATAACACTCGAAGAAAGTGTACTTAATCAATATGCTAAGTATTACCCACTGCCCCAATCTGGTTTAGGATTTTTACCCAGCGGAAATTTCTACACTTACAACAAAACAGACGAAGACGGAAAATCACTTTTGATGAAAGGCACTTCTAAAACTGGAAGTGAGAAACCTTGGTTTTCGTTGGACGAATTAAAATCATGGAATGCTGGCGAACTTGAAAAGCTAAGTCGTATGCCACGATTTAATTGGCTGAATGACAACGAAGCCGTATTTGAAGCTCGTGACGGTAAGTACATCAAGCTTAATGCAGCCAAAAGGTCTGCGCAGGTACTGACCGTTTTGCCTGAAAATGCAGAAGAAGTGCTTTTCAATCATGATTATTCAGCAGTAGCTTATGTGTTCGAGAACAACCTGATGATTGCCAAAGTGGGTGGCGAAACCGTTCAAATTACGAATGACGGCAGTGAAGCCATTGTATATGGAAAGGCAGTGCACAGAAACGAATTTGGAATCAATGGTGGTTTGTTTTGGAGCAAGGATGGCCAGCATTTGGCTTTTTACCGAATGGATCAGAGCATGGTAACTCAATATCCATTGGTGCATATTACGACCAAACCTGCCGAAACCGAAATGATTTATTATCCGATGGCTGGCATGAAAAGTCATCATGTATCGCTAGGCTTGGTTAATCTATCAAATCCAGAGGCTCGCTATATTAAACCTGAAGGTGATCCTGAACAATACCTTACTTCTGTAGCATGGTCGCCTGATGCAAAAAGCGTGTTTATTGGTTTGCTAAACCGCGACCAAAATGATTTGAACATGACTGAATACAATGCTCAAACATTAGCATCAGAGCAAGTTGTGTTTAACGAAACCAGCAAAACATTTGTAGAACCTGAACAACCATTTTGGTTTGAACCAGGAAATGAAGATCAAAAATATTGGTTTAGTGAACGCTCGGGTCAGCAATGGCTTTACAGGTACAGCAAGGAATACGATGGTGTTTTATTATTTCCAGGCATGCTTCAAGTTCAAGAAATTTTAGGTTTTAATCAAAGCACTAGAACACTGATTTTGAAAGGTACAGGAGAGGTAAAAAGAAACGGCCCAATTACAGACGCTTCGCGAAACGGAACCCAAACCTACACCTATTTATTTACTGTGGGCAATGACGATACGCCACGAATGCTTAACGACCGAATAGGTACGCATAGCGCCATGGTTAGCGAAGATGGAAATTACATTATCGAGCATTTTAGCAGTATTGAAACCCCATTAGAAACGACCATTTATACTCTTGATGGTAAAAAGGTGAAAACGATTCACTCCCTTGAAAATCCGCTTAACGGATTAAAAATTGGAAAATCTGAACTGATCACTCTGAATAGTGGCAACGGAGATCTGCTCTATGGCAGAATCGTAAAGCCAAGTGATTTTGAACCTAACAAAAAATACCCTGTATTGGTGTATGTATATGGTGGTCCGCACGCTCAATTAGTTACCAATACATTTAATGCCGGTGCTTCTTTATGGATGAATTGGTTTGCAGAGCAGGGTTACATTGTAGCAACCATTGACAACAGAGGTTCAGGAAACAGAGGTCAAGCTTTTGAAGACTGGATTTTCAGAAATGCAGGCGCTATTGAAATGGAAGATCAATACACGCTAGTTAGTTATCTAAAAGATCAATCTTGGACTGATAACAGCAAGTTTGCCGTGCATGGCTGGAGCTATGGAGGCTATATGACTACCAACATGCTGCTGAGTTTTCCTGGCGAATTTGTTTGTGGAGTAGCAGGTGGACCTGTATGTAACTGGGAATATTATGAAGTAATGTATACCGAGCGCTATATGGATACACCAGCATCAAACCCTGAAGGTTATAAAGCGACAAATCTTGTGGCGCGTGCAGCAGATTTGAAGGACGATTTAATGATCATTCATGGTACGATTGACGATGTTGTGGTATGGCAACATAGCCAAGCATTTGTGCAGGCATGTATTGACGCAGGCGCACAACTCGATTATTTTATCTATCCTGAACACCCACACAACGTAAGAGGTAAAGACAGAGCTCACCTGATAACCAAAATATTGAACTACGTAGAAGATCACATTGGAAGCAACTAGAGGAAATAGAGAAGAATCGCTTAAAAAAGTACTCAATACAGTGCTTAAAGAGCTGCGTGGTCCGCTTGCAAGTGTGGCTGGCCTTACCGAAATGCTGCAAAGTGAACAACATAGCCATCAGAGTTTACTGCATCTAAATAGAATTAACACATCGGTTTCTGAAATGACAGAAACACTAGATAAAGTTAATCGAATGCTGCAGAACGAAGCGGTAACACCAACGCTGCAAAAACGATTAATCAAACGCAAAGATCTGCTGAAGAAACTGGAGCAAATGCAGAATGAAGTAGCCAAGCACCATTCTACTTACATCGATGCAGATATTAATATTCCAGAAGAGTTTGAAATGGACGATTTAGCGTTTATCCAAGCTTTGAAGCCCATTTTTAAAACTGCCCATGACTTGGGGCATTCTTCAGAAACGCTAACACTGAAACTAAATCAACAAACCGATCATTGGTTTTACATGAAAGTGACCCTTTCTAAAGCAAAGGCGGCAGCGAGTGACGAACTTGAAGAGCTGTTTAGAAATAAGTTTCCTGAACACATTGATCATATCTATTCAATGGATTTGATTGACGCTTTTGGCTCCAAACTAAAAGTGACACAAATGGCAAATTCGTTAGATATTTCATTTTTTGTAAAAGGACTTAAAGTACAAAATGAAAAGATTAATTCGAATGAATTACCAAGTGATTTCAGCACTCAAGCGCGTATCCTAATTGTAGAAGATAACGCACTAAATCAATTGGTGACCAAGCTAATGGTAGAAAGTTACGGTTGCAAAGTTGATTTGGCGAACAATGGAAAACAAGCACTTGATATGTTTTCGCCCGAAAAATACGATTGCGTTTTCATGGACATTGAGATGCCAATTATGAATGGGATTGTTGCTACTGCAAAACTTCGAGAAATACATGGCACTGGTTTTCCAATTATTGGACTAAGCGCAGATGCCATGGGTGGTGACATGCGCAAGCACCAAAGCCTTGGCTTTAGTGATTACTTGATAAAGCCAGTGAAAAAAGAAACACTTGCTCACAAAATTTTTTATTGGACTAATCCTGATTTAAAAATTGACGCGTAAAGCAATCTATGTAACTTTTAAGTGCAATTTTCTTTTCTTCTACTGGTAAATGCACGGGTGGACCTTGGGGTGTATTGTTAGCATCAACTACGTAGATTTTTCCATCTTCATTATCTCGCAAAACATCCAACTCGCCAAAATCAAGGCCTGATGCCTTAGAAAAGCGAATTAAATCATCTTGCTCTTTTTGGCTAAGCATAGAATTGATATCCATTACCAATTCTGCTCGAAAAGGTCTGTTGCTGAACTTTAATTCCAACTTCCTGAAATTGGCATACAAGTGCGGAATTTCATTTTTCATAATTACAACGCGCATGTCCATCACTTCTCCTTTAATATTGCTAGTGTCTACCAGTTTTTGATAAATAAAACCTTCATCTATTTTAGCTATTGGGCAAGTGATTTCTTTACCATCATGCACAGCGTTGGTGATGCTCTTTTTTACAGCAATTCCGATAAAGGTTTTAGGATCAATTTTGCTGCAATAGCCCATTGCCTCCTGCATTTTAGCATCTACAAAGTCTTTCCCAATATCTCTACTTTGAAGATTAATTACCGAAACATTTTTTAAATTTTCTAGCTTAGCCCATTCTTTTCTATGGGTGCCATATTCCCAAAAAACAGCCACCTTACCCACTCTGCTGAGTTTATTGCTTACTTGCCAACCCATGGCTCTTGTAATGCGATAAATGGTAGAACCTCGACTAGGAAAATGCGGATAGCAAACCAGTGTGTTTGGTCGTTTACCAGTCAAAATGTTTTTCAAATAAAACGCTATAACACCAAGGTCTTTAGCCAGCATTTCTGGCCAAGGCATCTGGCGTCTGTAGCGATTAAAAACTCCGCGTTTATATTTTGGAAGGAAATACATTATTTAAGTGCTTCTTTTAGAAGTTGGAGTGTTTCGGGTGCATCCCAATTAACAGCGCCATATTGACGAAAAATAACCACGCCTTCTTGGTTTATAAGAAAGCTTGCTGGTAAAACTGAATGATTGAGCGGGGTTGGAACATTGGTAAGCAAGCGGTAGTGGTTCAAATCCAAATCTGCTTGTTTCAAGTAAGTCTGAAAAGCTTGTTTTGACTCAGATGTTACAAGAACAAACTCCACATTTGGCAAAGCCGTTTTGAGCGTTTTTATAGAAGGCATTTCTGCTAAGCAAGGCACGCACCAACTTGCCCAAAAGTTTAAGAAAACTGGCTTGCCCCTGAATGCAGACAAATCATAAATTTCACCCTGATGATTTTCAATGGATATGGCACTAATGTAAATAGATTCGCCATAAGGTGATGCTAAAGAAGTGTTGGGCTCGTTGAGCTGCCATTTGGTGAATTGCACATTTAACCAAAGTGGAAAACCACTAAAGTATACGAAGGCTAGAATGAGAAAGAAAACCAAGTTTTTAAACCACCTTGTTTTTCTAATTGTTTGAAAATTATTCAATGTTATTATCCTAGTTTTTCACCGTTTTTACACGGCATGTTTGGAGCTATCAAAACTACACCTTCTCCATGGTAGATTCCTAGCAACAAAAATTCGCTCATAAAATTTCCGATTTGTTTCGGTTCAAAGTTTACAACACCCATTACTTGCTGACCTTTCAAGTTTTCTAAAGAATAAAATGCGGTAATCTGTGCTGATGATTTTAAAATGCCCACTTCTTCGCCAAAATCTACCCACAATTTAAAAGCTGGCTTTCTTGCCGCTACAAATTCGTCAGCTTTTATGATTGTACCTACCCTGATGTCTAAAGCAGAAAATGCATCGAACCCAACGCTATCTTTTTTCATTCGTTCTTAGTTGTAATATTTCTTACTAAATTCGACAAAAACCTAAACTTATGCGATTACTATCTACTTTATCAATATGGATCATGTTTCTGGGAATTGTAAATGCGCAAACTACAGTTTTCAGTGACGATTTTGAAGCTGGACTTTCTGGCTGGACACTAACAGGCGATTGGGGCCTTGCCACTTCTCAAGCTTTCAATGGCTCAAATTCATTGGCAGATAGCCCGGCAGGTTATTATTTAAACAATGTAAGTGCTACCGCTACCACAGCTGCTAGCTATAATTTCTCAAGCATAGTTGATGCTAGTTGTCATTTTAAAGTTAAATACGATATCGAAAATGGATTTGACACCTGTTATGTTGACATGAGCTTAAACGGTGGTACTTCTTGGCAAAACATCGATTTTTTTAACGGTGAAGGCAACTTAACCAATTGGCAAACTAAGAACATTTCTCTAGGTGGCGCTATTGGATCAAGTGCGGTAAAGCTTCGCTTTAGAATGTTTACTGATGGCGGCTATGTTGTGGACGGAATTTTTATCGACAGTTTTAGAATCGTGACTTCAAATGTTGACAATTCTCCCCCTTTTATTGTGCATAATCCGCTGCCACATTATGAAGGGCAAATTGACACCAACTATAGAGTAGCAACTATTAGCGATTATTCTGGTGTGGCAAGTGCTATACTCAGCTACCAAGTAGATGGAGTTGGAGCTATTTCAACCCTTACTGCCATTGATACCACAGGAAACAATTACATGTTTGCCATTCCGCAACAAGCTGCAGGTGCTTTTGTTAAGTATTGGATCAACGCAACTGATAGCTCTGCACAAGCAAACACTATCCAGTCAGACACTTTTAAATATGTAGCTGGCAATTATATCAAACACGACAACGCTGTGGTCACTTTTATTGATGCAATTGGAACCGGATCTGCATTAGGATATACTGGAATAGCAAACAGAATGTCACTTCCTGGAAATACAACCATCACTACAGCTTTAGTGAGAACTTACACTGACGTAAATAATCCTGCAGACAGCATTGAAATTCACGTTTGGGCAAATTCAGGCGGAAACCCTGGTGCAGATTTAATTACTCCGATTACGGTTTTCCCAAGCGCTTCAATTTCGTATCCAAACATCATGACCGTGCTAGATTTAAGGCCATATGCTAATGTTCTAGATAGTCTTCAAGGTGATGTATTTATTGGTTTTTTAGTTCCTAGCGGCAACACCTATACCACTATTACTTCGGGTACTGGAAACGGTCGAGGCAGATATTGGAATGGGACATCTTGGGTAGCAACTAATGCTGCTTATACGTATCACTTTAGAGTAGTTACAGATGAAATTGCTGTTGCACCAACGGCAGCCTTTAGTGTTGATAATACAAATGATCCGACATTTGCATTTGTAGATGAAAGCACCAATAGTCCTACTTCTTGGAGTTGGAATTTCAATAGTATAGGAACAAGCACTGTGCAAAATCCGAACTTTACTTTCACCACTCCTGGTTTTAAGAATGTTTGTTTAACCGTGAGCAATTTTGTAGGATCAAATACTCATTGCGAGAGTATTACAGTGACCAATTCAGCGCCAGCCGCTAACTTCAATTACACCAACATAACGGATCCGACCATTCCTTTCACCAATCAAAGTTTGTATAATCCGCAAACTTGGTTTTGGGATTTTGGTGATGGAACATTCTCATCAGATACAAACCCAACACATACTTTTTACGGAGCCGGGTTTTATGATGTTTGTTTGGCTGTGAGCAATATTTATGGTGATGATACACTTTGTAAAGAAGTAGCTGTTTTGAATGAGCTGCCCGTTTCACAATTTGGGTACACCCTTATTGCCAACAATTTTGTTTTGTTCCAAGATCAATCTAGTGGTAGTCCCACTTCTTGGAAATACTACTACGCAACAGGCGATTCTAGTTCAATAAAAAATCCAAATTATCAATTTCCACTTTCAGGTGGTGAGTTTGAAGTGTGCCTTACTGCTAGCAATCAATATGGCAAAGGCCTTCCTTTTTGTGATACACTAACCATACCTGATGTGCTTGGAATGCAAGAACTTAGCGTATTTGGCATTACAATAGGACCAAATCCAGCAAATGATTACTTGCAAATCAACAGTGAACGATCATTAGTAAACACCACAATCAGCTTGATAGATATGCAAGGAAAAGCAGTGAAGACTACCTTCGCAAACTCTGGCAACAGCCAAGTAATAAACACTGCCGATTTAAGCAGCGGAGTTTATATACTACAACTTAAAGGTGACGACCAATTTCAAATAAGTACCCCTGTGGTAATAAGGAAATAATACGTGATTTATTTTTTAAAAGAGGCTCCACTTGTTGGGGCCTTTTTTATGTTTTTAATTTCTTTCAAACTAACTTCCAAGTTTGCTTGGAAAGCTACCAAATGTGTTTTTATCATTTGAAAGTTGATAGTTTAACTTTAGAGAAATACTTCGTATCGTTGAAGCCTCAATATTTGTCGAATAAGTAAAACGTGACAGAACATAACACGTTAGCTTTGATAAATCATCAATGGAAAAATAATGAGTAGTAATTACAGACAGATCGGCACGAGAGAAAAGGCACTCAATATTAACCTTGATCCAAGAATTTACGGCTCGTTTGCCGAAATTGGAGCAGGCCAAGAAGTATCAGCAAACTTTTTTGCAGCAGGTGGCGCATCTGGAACCATTGCCCTTACTACCTCGGCTTATGATATGAAGATTTCTGACTCTGTTTATGGAGCTTCTAAAAAGTACGTAGCAGAGCCTCGCCTTCTCACAATGATTGATAAGGAATACTCAAACCTGAGCACTAAATTATCGCACAGAAAAAAAGAAACTATGTTCTTTTCTTTTGCCAATACGGTAGAAGTGCTGAATTACTACAAAACAAACAAGGGCCATGGATGGCTTGGTCTGCGCTTTCAATTGAGTCCTGAATCGCCACCAAACGACTGCGTGCTTCACGTAATTATGCATGACAATGATGGTTTGATGCAGCAAAAGGCATTAGGACGCATTGGAGTGAATTTGCTCTATGGTGTGCATCATTATAGCCACGATCCTGAATTGTTTATCAATAGCTTGCTTGACGGATTGGGTCATGGTCGCATAGAAATTGACATGCTGCGTCTTTCAGGTCCAGATTTCGATCATATCGACAATCGTTTGATCAGCATGCTTTTAGTGAAAAATGGCATAACAAATGCTGCCATGTTTGGTCCAGAAGGTAACGTATTACAAGCTTCTTCTGCTCTTTACAAAAAACACATCTTGGTGTTGAGAGGTCGTTTTCGTCCGCTGACGCATGTAAACCTCGACATGCTAAAAATGGGATTGAAAGAATTTAGAAAAGAAGAAGACATTGACATTGATCGCATTCAAATTCTGTTTGAACTCACCTTGAAAGATTTAAGTGCGGATGGAAAAATAGATGAGAAAGATTTCCTTGACCGTGTGGACATTATAGGCAGCTTGGGCTACACCGTTTTGATCAGCAATTATCAAAAATATTACACACTTGTAAGCTACCTTTCTGACTCGGTTAGAAATCGAAAAGTGGGTGTTATATTGGGCGTAGACAACTTAAAGCAGATATTTGAAGACAAGTATTATGATCGCTTAAAAGGCCGTTTGCTAGAAGCTTATGGTATTTTATTTGGCAGAAATGTGAAGCTATATGTGTACCCTGCCCTTTCTGATAAATCTGGGCAATTGCGCACCCTCGAAAACATAGAGCTTGAAGATCCATCGCTTTATCATCTCTTGGCTTATTTGCGAGAAAAAGGTAAAATAGAACAAATCAGCTGTTCTAACCAAGATATAATGCATATTTACTCTGACCATGTGGTTCGCATGATTAAAGACCATGAAGAAGGCTGGGAAAATATGGTTCCGAGCATTGTTGCCAAAATGATTCGCCAAAACCAATTGTTTGGTTGCGAAGGAGAATTGGCGGGTGAAAACCTATAAATACAGTCACCATTAACATTCTGTATTAAAGCCAGCTAAAAATAATGCTGGCTTTTTTTTTGGCCAGATTGCCATCTTTAGGCTAAAACTTAGCCCGCCTATTAGTCAATAGTTTTTATGTCTTGAAATTGAAAATCAAACTCGTGAGGTAAAGTAGCATTCGCAATTCCACTTCTCATTTTTGTCATCATTTGAAATGAGCGATTACGGCTATTAGAAAGAAAAAGGCGTCTATTTTGTTGTTTACAACATTGCGTTTTGCAACACATAAAAAACATTTCGCAACAGCTTCAGCCCAGTATGTACAAAGCACCTATATACTTTGTGCATTTCACCACAGGTTCAGTTTTAGGTAATTTACCCATGCTAAATTCGCCTCACCAAACATGCATATGTCTCACTCTATTCAGTACTTCATTTTAGACGAATTCAAATTGATTATCGAAGTTTTCAGTGGTCCAATCTTTTTAAAAGATTTGATCGACTTAAAGCAGAGACAACTTGAAGATTCAAGGTTCAACTCCGATTATAATTCAATCAGTGATTTGTGTGATGCAAAAATGAATCTTCCGATCAATGATATTAAAACCTACATCGAGCATTATTCTAAAATGAGCAGCCTCCACGGCAATCGAAAATGTGCTATCCTTACTTCAAGCCCAAAAGCCGCAGCAATTGCCATGGTGTATCGCAACTACAGTTCTGGCTTTGCAATGAGTTATGAAGTATTTACCACAGTAAAGGCAACATTGCGTTGGATAGATATTGCCGAATCAGAATTTGAAGTAATCAGTCGACATTTATCTTCTCAAAGAGAAGAGGTAAGACTTTTAGCCAGCTGAACAAAAATTGATCCGCCTAAACAGACGTATTAAGGCTCACTCTCTTCCCCATAAATCAAACTTCAGATCGTTCAAAACAGAACTATTTACCTCTTTTCGAATAAAAACACATTAGCGTCAGTTTTTAAACTATTACGATGAAGGTTAGGTGATACCTTGCTTTAAAGCGATTTAATCATCATTTAAATGTTTTTTCTTTTGTGTAAAAATGACTAGAACTAGCTATTTGATTTCTAAATAACATGGTGTCTATTTGAACAGTGCCCCTCAGAAACTTGCGCTAACTCAAAACATCATGAAAACCCTCCTAAGTTTTGATATTTTCTGCGCCACTGCCGCTAGCTTCTTGATTGGTTAATTGGGTATTGCAAAAGATTGAAAACCATATCTCCAAAGAATAGCTTCGTTTCTAAACAGCTTGACGCATCTTTTTTAGGAACGCCTTTTCAAAAAAACTGCCCCTTGAAGTTGAGTTAAATAACAGAAGTCCAATAATGCAAACGATCGAAGATTGTCCAAGTTTGCAAAGTGCGCGTCTTTGAGGCAAACCATTAAACATGAAAAAAATCTACTCCCTTTTTGTTGCTCTTGCGCTTGGCGCAACGGTGCAAGCACAATCGCCTTGCGATTCGGTAAATATTGTATCGATCACATATGACGCCATGCACAAAGATTCGATTGAGTTGGTCATCAACAATCAGTCAAGTACGTTTTTCAATTATCCTAATTTCATGCTATTAAACGCAGCTGATGACACCATTGCCTACGAAACCGTCAATTTTTTCGGAATCGGGAATTATGATCAAGGCCATATTTTAAAAATAGGACCGCCTTTTAGTAGCAACACGATAACCGGAGGCAAGCTGTTGCTTAAAACCGGTTTTGGAGATTCTTTGGAATGCATATTTAACAGTGATTTTGAGCTTTGCAGCGAAGCTTGTTCAGAATTGATTGTTTCACTGCAATCTACTGGCCCCATTGACAGCACCGAAACCATCAACGTTACTGTGACCGATAGTTTGAGCAATGTGGTCTATTTTGAATCGTTTGTGCTCGATTCATTGGTGTTTTTCAAATACGATTCACTGTGTTTGCCTCCAGGCGATTATACCATTGAGTTTGATCAATTAGATAGCAATTCAACAACATTGTTTTTTGGATTAAATACCTTTTTCTTAAGCACAGGCATCAATGGCAATTCAAATGCTGATAATACTACTCAACATTTCAGCATTTGGGAGCGTTGCTTTCATCTTGAAATCATTTCTCCGCCCAATGCTGTGGATGAATTAAACGCATTCGCGGCAAGCATTTCTGCTATGGTTGCCAACCAAACCTTGCTTATGAGCAGCAACCAAAACGAATTATTGGAACACATAGCCTTGTATGATCTTTCGGGCAGATTGGTGTTGGACAAAGCACCAAACACCAGCGCAGCAACCATAAACGTGAGTCATTTGCAACATGGCATTTACATAGCCAAAGCACGAGTGAATGGTGTGTGGATTACCCAGCAAATTTGGCTGTAAAAAAAAAGCTGCTTCAACCACCCGGTGAGCCGATTTTTTGAGAACATCAAGTCAATCAAGATCAATGTTAAAAGTCAGCTCTCCGCGTGCCTGAAGCAGTGCGTTTATATTACAAATGTTCTCCAATATATTGGACCGCACATTGGATTAAACCTATGCTTTCATTAAGCAATCGTTACCCGTATCAAGCCACTGTTATGGATAAAAAAACGACCTGAATCTGTTGCCCAAAGCATCAGAAAACAGGTCGTTTAAACCAATTGAAGTTTAATTTAAAAGTTATTCTGAAGATTTATTTTTAGAATTAAACCCGAAGGAAGCTCCTAAATGAAAACCGTCTTTTGCTGGAGTCAAATAAAGGTTTATAGGCATGTTTAAGTGACCTGAGGTAAATGTTTTACCTGCAGCAAAAGTGAATCCATAGCTTAACCTAAGTTGGCCTCTTGAATCATATTCTTCAACTGTTTCGTTCGGATTATCATGATACCTGCCATTTTCATCCAAATTCTCATCGGTATACCATTCATTGAGCAAGTGCCAGTTGTTAGACTCGTCATAGTAACCATTAATTACCTTTTTCACACTAATGGTTGGCCCGAACGCAAATTCCCAACCTGTTTTGCTGTGTCTGAAACCGTTCATAAACGTAATGCTTGGAATGAATCGGCCTTGATCCATACCCGTAACTAAAGGAATAAATTCAATCAATGCCTGCATGTTTCCAGCACTCATATACTTTGCTTCTACTTGATAACCAAATTGGCTCATAACTGGAATCATGTTGTAGCCGCCAATGTTTTTTGCTGCTTGCAAACGATCTCCTTTGCCACCACCAACATAGGTTATTCCCATTCTAGGCCCACTTAAATTTAAGGTGTTGATAGACTTCTCTGTAATTATAATATCGTGCTTTTCAAGTGCGTTTGCCAATTTTGGATCGCTAGGAAGATTGAACAATTTGTTTAAGCCAAGTTCTATCATGCCTTCCAGTTGATTAGGAAAATGATAATATTCATTAACCATTGAATTTTTAATCTCTGAATTCTGAACATCAATCAATACGAAGTTGATCATGATTCTATCTCCAAAACTCTCGATAGATCCTGTAAGCATTTGATCTGCGCCAATCAAGTTACCAACTCGTGAAAGGCATTTAACGCTTAGGCAAGAAGAAAGACTTTCGTTAGCAGCTTTCATTTCTTCTTCTACATCGTATTGACGAAATACAATGAAGTTCTCCATTTTTTGAAGTTGTAAACGAGTGAGATTAGCAAGAGATGCAGGATCGTTTGGCAAACTGCGAACATCGATGCCCAAGACAGCAACTTTTGTTTGAGATACTTTTGCATTTTGCGCAAGCGCCAAAGAAGAAACAGTGATTAAAAAGGCCGAGATTAGAAGCTTAAATGATTTCATATTCAATTAGTTTTTTGGTTTTTTGATGACACAAACCTAGACCCATTTCCGGGGTCGACTAAATGGATTATTGCAACAGCAAAGTCTCGATTTTGCAAAAAATGCAAATTCAGGAAATGATCTCAAATCATAGATCGTATGATTGCATGGTTTTTAATCTGCAAGCACTACTTCTCAGAAAAAGGTAATTCTTTAAAAACAACGTAAGTGCCGTTTTCTGGTCGTTTTTGTACCCTAAGTGCGCTGATCCAAGAATTGGCAATAAATGGTTTTTCTTCAAAGAATGCCTTGGCGTCTTTATAGTTTTTAGCCAATTCTCGGCCAATGGTTAGGTGCGGATTTTTGGCCTTTGGTTTCCATTTTTTCTTTGCAGGAAAACCAAGAGTAGACTTTTCGCAAGCAGTCATAAAATCGCGTACAGCCTGTAGTTGGCCTAAACGAGCAAAAACAGTATGAGCCTTAAAACAACCAAAACCTTCAAAATGTATCTGAAATGGTTGAGTATTTTGACATACACCCCCAAGCAATTGCAGTAATGCTTCTTCCTTACTTTGGTCAATCAGCATGGTGCCAATAGTGATATGTGGTCGCGAATGCATGCTGCTGAACTCCCCTATTTGCTCAAAAAGCTCTTTTTTAAACCCAATTACTTGTGCTTCAATTTCTGGCTCAAGCGTAATGGTGAAAAGGTATTGATGAATAGAAGAAATCATTTAGCAGTGTCGAGGTTTTAAGATTGGGAAACGTGTGATTTAAGGATTGCAATGCTAGTGACAATTTGTTTGAGTGGGTAGTTGGTAGTGAAAAGTTAAAGAGTGAACTTGGAGTGGGTAGTGCGCAGTTTACAGTAGGCAGTTATTCGGCTCCCTTCGGCTCCGCTCAAGGGCCTCCGCTCAGTGCTCAGATACGAATTC
>JANRBI010000233.1:0-10552 GCA_030727625.1 Salibacteraceae bacterium | reverse complement strand
ACTCGATGTGACAAGACAATTTGTTTTTTTTAATCTCACGCAAAGCCATAAAGTCCCAAAGCTTGCCGAAGATTGAACTTGAATTTGAACTTGAACTTCGGCTTGCTCCTAGTTACTAGTCACGAAAAGCCTATTTCTTCATGTACTTCGAAAGGAAAGACCAATCGCTGATGCGTCTGATAAAAAGCTCAAGTACACGGTAATAAAGAATAACGTGAAGCACAACAGTCATAAGTAAAATGATCATGACATTGACCCAATACGTGCTATGGTAAGCGCCTAAAAAATACTTGCGCGGAGCAAAAAGATGTGCTCTGATATGATGATCATCTGATGGGTCGAAATAAATACTATTGTCACCGGGGTGCAGCGCTCCGTATTCTTCATAAATTTTATCTCCGAGAAAATCTTGGTTTCTCACCAAAACCTCTAATCGATCATTGTGATACTTTTTGCGCAGCTCATCCCAGTCTACTTTCTGATCTTGTGGCAAGTTGCTACTCAAATACTTAGCGTCAAGCTTGACTAAAACCTCTTCATATTTTTGGTTAAACCTTGAGCGAACAGCGAGCAGCTTTTGCTTTGCTGCGCCAGATTTCACTGCTTCTAGCTCAGCATATTTTGGCTGAACGCCTACCCTATCAAACTCCACTTTTAAGAGAGGCAGTAATGAGTCGGCCGTAGCTTGGTTAGTAGCTAAAATGATTTCATTCATTTTATAAAACCAAGTGTTTTTGAAATAAATCAGATTGATTTTTTCCTTTTCCAAATGGTATAACGGTGCTTGGTAGCTATTTTGTGACGACAGCTGTACTGCCAAACCTTCAAAGGCCCAACGCGTTGCCATCATTTCGCCCGAAAGCGGCACCACACTGCGACCAGCCATGGTTGGGTTTAGTTCTTCAAACTTAACCAGCAAGCCGCTAAGCATGAGCTGTGGAATAATCAAAAATGGAATAAGGATGTAAATGGTAACGGCACTCTTAAAGCCTGACGAAACGTTGAGTCCAAGCGCATTCGCGTAAAGCGAAAGCACAAAAAACATGAACCAAAATTCAAAATAATGCTCTCTGAAACCCATAATCGTATTGCCAACCAGCACAAAAAGTAAAGCTTGAAATGCTGCAATAACGAGTAAGATAACCACCTTACTGCTGAGGTATGAAGCTCGACTAAGATTGAGGAATCGTTCGCGTTTTCTAATTTTTCGATCGCGAAGAATTTCCTCTGCACTTACCATCATGCCAAGAAACAAAGCCACAATTACGCTCATGAACACATATGCCACCATGTTGCGATTGTCTTGAAACGTGTATTCTTTACCTGGAATGCGATAGCGCATTAAAAACGCTAATAAAAACGCTAAAACTGGCGCTTCGAGAATGGTAATAAAAAGGTATTGGTGATTATTGATTTTTGATAGCACATCGCGCTGTAAAAAAACTTTAAACTGCTTAAACAAGCCCGGCTTGCGGTAGTCATTTACAAAAGGTGCTGTGCTTTGCTCAGACTCTGGCGCAGGGTGTAATGCTTGTTGTTCTTTAAAATGTTCATTCCATTGTTGGGGAGAAAACCTTCGATCTCTTGATGGAAATCCATTTTCATCAAGCTGTCTTATTTCCAGTATAGAAAAGATTTGCTCTGGATTCACGTTTCCACAACAAACGCACTCGCCTATTTCTGGATTTATTTGATGCGTGGCCAGCTTGAAATAGATAACCGCATCCACTGGATTACCGATATAAACCGGATAGCCGCCTTGATCCAACAATAAAAGCTTATCAAAAGCCTTGAAAATTTGTGACGAAGGTTGATGAATCACCACAAAAACTAAGGTGCCGCGCAGTGAAAGCGACTTCAATAAATCAATGATTACTTCGCTGTCTTTTGACGAAAGTCCAGAAGTAGGTTCATCTAAAAACAAAACCGCTGGTTCGCGGATCAATTCGAGTGCTATGTTGAGGCGCTTACGCTGGCCGCCACTTATTATTTTTTCGAGTGGGCTACCCACTTTTAAGTGACGTATTTCATTCAAGCCCAAATCAATGGCTACCTTCTCTACTTTTTCTCGGACAAACTCATCGTCTTTTCCGGCAAAGCACAATTGGGCATTGAAATACAAGTTTTGGTAAACCGTGAGGTCTTCCATCAACAGGTCGTCTTGCGACACAAAACCCACCACACCTTTCAGCGTTTGAGCTTCGTCATAAAGATCTATTCCGTTTACGGTAATAGAACCAGTGCTTGGTCTGGCGCTGCCATTGAGCACATTGAGTAAGGTAGATTTTCCTGCACCCGAACCACCCATAATGCCCATCAATGTGCCTGTGTGCTCGGTAAAACTGAGCTCGTGCAACCCCAATTTTCCATCAGGAAAACGGTAAGTGATATTACTCGCCTTAAACTCAATTTTATGCTGTGCGTATTGCTCACGCATGCATGTGAGCACATCACTAAAATAGAGTGGCTTTAGAATTTGCCCACGAATAATGGCTCCTCGCCCAAAAACATACACACGACCATGCTTCATCTGCACTCCGTTGAGCTGCAGGTTTCTCAACCCTTCGTAACACACAAAAAACAAATCGGCCGAGTGCACATATGCTATGCGAATAATCCCTTGAAGTTTTGGGCGATAGATGTGTTTGTAAAGATGTTTTGGCGGATTAGAGTCAGCAGAAACGACCAAGGCATTTGGTCCTTTAAAGTGCTCAGAGGCTTCAATCAAACCCTCAACCAATTCAAATTCATCTTGTGCAATATTCAGCTCTTGGCTGATCATGTTTAGCAGCTGATATTCCTCATCGTCATAATCTGCTACCAGCACATATTCAATTAATCGAACCACAGCATTTGCTCTTTGGCGCTGTGTTAGTGACTGATTAAGCTCTTGGCAAATAGCTAAAATTCGTTCCTTTCTTATCTCAAGAGTTAGGTATTCATTTACTATTTCATCATGTCTAAGTAGATATTCTTCGGCAGTTGCGTCTAATAACGTTTGCTTCAAAAAAACTTCTTCTAATTCCCTGCGCACCTCATGGTGAGGACTATCGCCTTTTTCGATCAAGGCGAATAAATCCATTAGCAGAAGAAGACTATTTTCTCTCATAAAAGAGTTAGATAGGTTAGATGACAAAGATTGCCATAATACATTGACAACATTGACACTATACGAATTAAAGAAGTAATAGGTTTATGTGAATAAATTGCGAAGTTCTGGTCAGAATGTGGTAAGACGAAATATTCAAAAAATGTTCTGGAAATGCGCGACTGAAAACTAAAAAGCTAAAACGCTTGGCATATGGCTGAACATTAATTTAAAAAAAGCCGACAGTTTTCACTATCGGCTTTCATGACTCTATTTTATTACCCACCCTTCGACAGGCTCAGGATTGGCGGCATAAAATTCAGCTTACATATTTCTTCGGTATTGACCTCCGACCTCAAACAACGAATCTGTTATCTGACCTAGCGAAGCGTATTTACACACTTCCATCAGTTCTTCAAACATGTTGCGGTTGTTGATGGCTGCTACTTGTAAGTCGCGAAGCAAAGCATCTGTTCTGTCGCCAAAGGCTTGGTGTAAGCGGTTTTTCATAGCAATTTGATACTGCTTTTCTTCTTCCGTTGCGCGGATTACTTCTTTTGGCAATATAGTAGGACTTCCCTTAGAACTCAAGAAGGTGTTTACACCAATGATTGGGAATTCGCCTGTGTGCTTCAAGGTTTCGTAATACAAGCTTTCTTCTTGAATCTTGCTGCGTTGGTACATTGTTTCCATTGCACCAAGCACGCCACCACGCTCTGTGATTCTGTCAAACTCAAGCAAAACGGCATCTTCTACCAACTCGGTCAATTCTTCGATGATGAACGAACCTTGTAATGGATTTTCGTTTTTCGCCAAACCAAGTTCGCGGTTAATGATCAACTGAATGGCCATTGCTCTGCGAACACTTTCTTCGGTTGGCGTGGTTATGGCTTCATCATAAGCATTGGTATGCAATGAGTTACAGTTATCATAAATGGCATACAGCGCCTGTAGCGTTGTTCTAATATCGTTGAAGTCAATTTCTTGAGCATGCAAACTTCTACCACTGGTTTGAATGTGGTATTTCAACATTTGCGCACGCGCATTGGCTCCGTATTTCTTAGCCATTGCTTTGGACCAAATTCTTCGTGCAACGCGGCCTATTACTGCATATTCTGGATCAATTCCATTGCTGAAGAAGAAACTCAAGTTTGGCCCGAAATCGTTGATGCTCATGCCGCGGCTCAAGTAATATTCCACGTAAGTGAAACCATTGGCAAGTGTAAATGCGAGCTGCGTAATTGGGTTGGCTCCCGCCTCGGCAATGTGGTAACCACTGATCGAAACCGAGTAGAAATTGCGCACCGCATGGTTGATGAAGCTTTCTTGCACATCACCCATCAATCGCAACGCGAATTCTGTACTAAAAATACAGGTGTTTTGCGCCTGATCTTCTTTCAAAATATCTGCCTGCACTGTTCCGCGTACCACGCTCATTGTTTCGGTTTTGATCTTTGCATACACTTCAGCGTCAAGCACTAAATCGCCTGTAACACCAAGCAGCATCAAGCCCAAACCATCGTTTCCTTCGGGCAATTCGCCTTGGTATTTTGGTCGCTCTAGGCCTTTATCGTCCCAAAGCGCTTTAATCTTGGCTTCTACTTTAGATTCAAGTTTGTTTGCCTTGATGTATTTCTCACAAGCCTGATCAATGGCTGCATTCATAAAGAAACCGAGCAACATTGGCGCTGGTCCATTGATGGTCATCGAAACCGATGTTTTTGGATCAGACAAATCGAAGCCTGAATACAGCTTTTTAGCATCGTCAAGGCAGCAAATGCTTACTCCCGAGTTACCCACTTTACCGTAAATATCTGGTCTGTGATCTGGATCGTTTCCATAAAGTGTAACCGAGTCAAAAGCCGTGCTCAAACGCTTGGCTGGCATGCCCAAACTCACATAGTGAAAACGTCTGTTGGTTCTTTCTGGTCCGCCTTCGCCAGCAAACATTCTAGTAGGATCTTCGCCTTCTCTTTTGAATGGAAACAAACCAGCAGTGTAAGGGAATTTGCCTGGAACATTTTCTTGCAATGTCCAACGCAACATATCGCCCCAACTGCGGTATTTTGGCGTGGATATTTTTGGGATTTTAGACTGGCTTAAAGAGATAGAATGTGTTGCAATCTTAATCTCTTTGTCACGCACTTTGAACGAATAGAATTCGTCTTTGTAACGCTGCATTTCTGCCGAAAATTCTTGAATGGTATCCCAATTGTGTGGGTCAAGATCCTTTTTAATCGCATTGAACTTTTCGGCTAATGCATCTAATTCATTGCTTGAGCCTTCAGACTTCAGTTTTCGGTTTTCAGCAACTGACGGCTGAGAGCTGATGGCTGAGAGCTGATCTTCACCACCAAAAAGAATGATAGCTTGATTCAAACCATAAAGCTTGTCGGCAATATCACTCTGCTCCAAAGCCCATTTATCATAAGCTCGATTGTTTTCAGAAATCTCGCTTAAGTATCTTGTTCTAGCTGGCGGAATAATGAAAATTTTCTCACTCATTTCGTCTGTTATTTCAAACGTTGATTTAAGTGCTTCTGCTCCTGTTTTCTTCACTAACAAATCCATGATCTGCTTGTAAAGGGTGTTCATTCCAGGATCATTAAATTGGCTTGCGATGGTTCCATAAACCGGAATTTCATCATCTGGAGTATCCCACAAATTATGGTTGCGCTTGTATTGCTTTTTCACATCGCGCACTGCATCGAGCGCGCCACGCTTATCAAACTTATTTACCGCAACTATGTCGGCAAAGTCAAGCATATCAATCTTTTCGAGCTGCGTTGCTGCACCAAATTCTGGTGTCATTACATACAAACTAGCATCGCTGTGATCTAAAATTTCAGTATCGCTTTGCCCAATTCCAGATGTCTCTAAAATGATCAGGTCAAACTGCGCAGCTTTTAGAATAGACAAGGCTTCGCGCACGTGCTTGCTCAAAGCCAAGTTGCTTTGGCGCGTAGCCAATGAACGCATATAAACTCGCTCATTTCTAATCGCATTCATGCGAATTCTATCACCTAAAAGTGCACCACCTGTTTTCTTTTTAGATGGATCTACACTAATGATTCCCAATGTTTTTGTTGGAAAATCAACCAAAAATCTTCTTACTAATTCATCTACCAAAGAGCTTTTTCCTGAACCACCTGTACCAGTGATTCCAAGAATTGGAACATGGCTTTTTTCTGCCATGGCGTGCACTTTATCCATTTCGGCTGCTGATCCTTCTGGATTGTTTTCAGCAGCAGAAATAAGTCGAGCAATCGCTCCTCTGTTCTTCTCTACAATGTGCGAAACTTCACCGTTAAGCTCTGTTCCTGTCGGAAAATCTGCTTTTTCCAACATATCGTTGATCATTCCTTGCAAGCCCATCGATCTTCCATCATCTGGATGATAAAGGCGCGTAATACCGTAACCGTGCAGTTCTTTTATCTCTTCTGGCAAGATGGTTCCGCCACCGCCACCAAAAATTTTGATGTGCGAAGCACCTTTCTCAACCAATAAATCGCGCATGTATTTAAAATACTCTACGTGACCACCTTGGTAGCTTGTCATAGCAATGGCCTGTGCATCCTCTTGAATGGCACAATTCACTACTTCCTCAACACCTCTATCGTGACCTAAGTGAATCACCTCAGCGCCAGTGCTTTGAATGATTCTACGCATGATATTGATTGCCGCGTCATGGCCATCAAAAAGCGATGCTGCGGTTACTATGCGAATCTTGTTTTTTGGAGTGTATGGTATAGCTTGTTGCATATCGAATCTGATTTCGGAGCGCGAAAATAGGGATTGTGCTACGGTTTTTGTTCGCCTTAATATATGCCTATTTGCTCTGATTGTCATATTATATTTGATCTATGAAAAGTTCAACTCGAATTCTCGTCCTTTCTTCTCTAACTATAATATTTGGCGCAACTATCACCATTTTCAACATAAATAAAAGCGCTAAAAACCATGCGTCAGCAATGGAAAATCCTCAGCTCAGAGAAGCTTGGGAGCATCAATTGCTACAAGATCCTGCAACAGGTAAAATTCCGGTGAGCAGAGCGCAAGAATTAGCTTTCGCTAAACACTTACCTGCCTTGCCAGCGCAAGCAAGCCGAAGCGAGTATTACGATTTTACGGCACGTGGGCCATTCAATTTTGGTGGCAGAACGCGCGGTGCGGCATTAGATATCGCGGACGAAAACGTGCTGATTGCAGGTTCCATTTCTGGTCATATTTATAAATCTACAGACCAGGGTGCAAGCTGGACGAAGAAAACAGCAAGTGATCAAACATGGGGCATTACGTGCTTAGTGCAAGATCAACGCAGCGGAAAAACTGGAACTTGGTATGCAGGTTCGGGCGAAGCATACAATAGCGCTAGCCAAGGTTCGGCAGCTCGATTTGTGGGCAACGGAATTTTAAAATCTACTGATAATGGCGAAACATGGTTTTCGCTTGAAAGCACACAAAGCGGCACACCTCAATCGCTTGATTTTTGGGATAGAATTTGGCGCATTGCTTTGGATCTAACTGCAAGTGAAGATGTTGTTTTAGCAGCCGTAACGGGTCGCATTATGCGCAGTGAAGATGGTGGCCAAACTTGGACTACTGTGCTGGGCGGCACAGGCACAAGTGCATATTACACCGAAATTGCAGTAACTAGCACAGGTGTTTTTTATGCTACATTGAGCAGTGATGGCGCCACAAAAGGAGCGTATCGAAGTACTGATGGGATTAACTGGGTAAATATTTTGCCAACAGGGTTTCCATCTACTTACAACCGCATGGTGATGGGAATTAATCCAAGCGATGAATCTGAAATCTATTTCTTGGCAGAAACGCCAAGCAGCGGTAAACGCACCGAAAACTTTAGAGGCGATCCTGAATGGGTGAGTTTATGGAAATACAGCTACCTTAATGGTGACGGAACGGGCTCTGGAGGATTTTGGGAAAACCGCTCTGCCAATCTTCCGAAAGGTCCTTTCCCTTTTGATGACATCAACCTACAAGGCGGTTATGATATGTTGGTAGAAGTGTTGCCAGATGATGAAAATACCGTGATCATTGGTGGAACCAATCTTTTTAGATCAACTTCAGCGTTTTCAGATTCTACTTCAACCACCTTTATTGGCGGCTATGAAGAAACCACTGTTTTACCCGATTTTCAGATTTATGGCAATCATCACCCAGATCAGCACAAGGTTTTCTTTTTGCCTTCAAACCCAAAAGTGATGTTCTCTACCAACGATGGCGGCATTCAGCGCACGGCTGATATAAGTGCTACACCCGTGGTTTGGGAATCGCTAAATAATGGCTATAACACTACTCAATTTTATTCCGTTTCGCTAGATCACGCCACGCCAGGAAGCAACGAATTGATGGGCGGCTTGCAAGACAACGGCACGTTTTACATCAACTCAGCCGATCCTTTTCAATGGAAATTTCCTTGGAGCTATGATGGAGCTTTCACCGCCATTGCCGATGGTGGCAGTATGCACCTTACTTCTATTCAGCTAGGACGCATGTTCAAAATCGCGCTTGACGCGAATGGCAATCGCACTGGTTACAAGCGTTTTGACCCGATTGGCGGAAGCGGATATTCATTTATTCACCCTTGGGCAATGGATCCTGTAGACAACGGAATTGTGTATTTGCCGATTGGAAATAAACTTTGGACCAACAACATGGTAGATGAATTGCCAATTGATAATGGCGCAGATTCTATTAGCACAGGTTGGACACAATCAGCCTTTTCATTTGTGGGCAGCGGCAGCGCTGTTGGCGTGTCTACGGCTAATCCGCCACACCGTGTTTATGCTGGCACTTCTGGTGGCAACTGCTACCGAATAGACAGTGCGCATACGTCAAATCCGATCTTCACTAATGTGACCAACTTTTTAAATGGAACTGGAAACTTAAACTGCATTGCTGTTGATCCAGAAAATGGCGATCATGCCATTGCTATATTCAGTAATTACAATGTTCACAGCATTCATTTTACAGAAGATGGCGGCCAAACTTGGTTTAGAGCGGGCGGAAATTTAGAATCACAAACACCACCAGAAGGTGCGCCAGCAGATTTGTACAGCATCAGTTCGGCTCCTTCGGTTCGTTGGGCCAGCATCATGAATGTAGAAGGCGGTAAGGTTTATTTTGTTGGTACAAGCGTTGGTCTTTTTGCAACGCGCGATTTAGTTGCTGGAACCGATCGCGAAAGCGATGCCACTTATTGGGTGCAAGTAGCGAAAGAAGAAATTGGAAATACCGTAGTGATGATGCTCGATAGCCGCGCATCAGATCAATTGTTGGCAGTAGCCACGCATGGTTCGGGCATGTACACTGCACATATTCCAAACAACTGGAACATCACTTCGGTGAATGAAATAGCGGAGCAAGCAGCAGAAATGAGCATATATCCAAATCCTGCAAAGGATCAATTCAAGATTGAAACCAGCGCTTTCGCGAATGGCAATTTGCAACTTACCATGACCGATCTTCAAGGGAAAATGGTGCTTTCGCAAAAAATTGGTTTTGTTAAAAACAAGCCTATTTCTGTTCAAACAAATGATTTACCTAGTGGAATTTATTTGGTTCAGCTTTCGCAAAATGAGAAAGTGGTGACGGAGAAGTTGGTGATCACCAATTAATCACCAATCGGCTCAAACAACTTGTATTTGAGCTCGTTGCCTCTAAACGTTTTTAAGAAAATAGCTTCTGCTTGAATTGGAACACTGCCTTTGTTCCATAGAAAAGCTTTGACAGAAACGGAGTCGTGCTTGCGAAGATCAACTCCGTCAATACACCAAGCCACGCGCTGATTAATGGAATCTGGATTGTAGGTCTTTTTCAATTCTGCTTGAAATGCACCAATGGAAGTTTCGCCATCAAAAAGTTCCACCACCATAGCCGCATCGGGCATTTGCGTGGCAGAGTAAGTGGCGCCAATCCAGAAGTTTTGAGACTCATTCACCTTGAGTGTGTCTTTCAAACCAACCGTGTAAGGATTCTGAGTTGATAAAGCGCCCATCGCAGAGTCGAATAATACTGATTTATATTCCTGCATCCCATTTGTAAAATCTTGACGATTACTAAGCAAATAAGCCGTACCACTTTGGTAACCTCGCATTGCTTCTATAAAAGGATATTTCCAAAGCAAAGCAGATAAGTACTCTTGATTTGACGATGGTGTTACTACCACCATCACGGTATCTTCCTTCAAGCCATCTATAAAGTTTTGGTAAGAATTATTGTCCCAAAAATCCCAAGGAAAATAAAGGTTTGAAGTATCCAATCCGTTTTTATCAGCCATGAGTTTTACGGCATCTTGTCGCAAATCAAAGAGCAATGTTGGGCGATGCTGCAACTCGGCAGCAAACTTGAATGGCCCCATGTATTCGGTGCTTTGATTAAGCGCTTTGTGTTTTCTTCCTATCCAAACTTGCGCACTTCCAAACAAGGTGAGCACCACTA
>JANRBI010000232.1:55563-61543 GCA_030727625.1 Salibacteraceae bacterium | reverse complement strand
TCCCTATTGCTGAGGCTGTCTTTTTGAGATAAAGCATTTGTGCTTAAGCTCAACGACAAAAGACCAAGAAGTGTGATTTGCTTTATCATGTAAGCTTTATTATGCGTTGGTTGAATAATCTCCAAAGCTTAAATCTTGTGCTTTGAGTTTGTAAGAAGCGTGCATGCCAACCATTGAGTTTTCAATAACTGCATTTTCTATGCTTGCGCTTTCGCGGATAATGCTGTTGCTAACACGTGCATTTTTAATGCTTGCGTTTTCGCTGATGCTTACGTGTGGCCCAACTACTGAGTTTTCAATGAACACACCAGCAGCTACAAACACAGGTTGTATCAACGTAGAGTTGATCAATGTTGCTTCCGCAGAAACTTGATTCTTATCTTTTTCAAATTCGAGCACCATTCTGTTGGTGTCTACCGTTGCGTTTTTATTTCCGCAATCCATCCAATGATCCACTTTTCCCGGAAGGAAATTAACACCCTTGTTTTTCATGCTCAACATAGCATCAGGAAGTTGGTATTCGCCACTTTTCATGATGTTGTTGTCCATCAAGTTTTTCAACTCACGCTTCAAGAATTCACCATCCTTGAAAAAGTAAATTCCGATCATCGCTAAGTCAGAAACAAACTCTTTTGGTTTTTCAACAAAATCAGTAATGAATCCATTGGCGTTTAATTTCACCACACCAAATTGGCTTGGATCATCAATTTGGTTTACCCAAATTACACCATCGTTTTTACTGTCAATTTTAAAGTCAGCTTTAAAAAGCGTGTCGGCAAAAGCAACAATCACAGGACCGTTTAGGGAAGGTTCAGCGCAATAAATAGCGTGTCCAGTTCCTAAAGCTTCGTGCTGGTAATAGATTTTTCCTGTTGCGCCAAGTTTTTCTGCAATGGCGATAAGTTGTTGTTCTACTTCTTTTCCAAAGTCGCCAATGATGAAACCAATTTCGTTGATAGGCTCGTCACAAAGTGCGGCAATGTCTTCTACCAAGCGCTGTACAATTGGTTTTCCTCCTACAGGAATTAAAGGTTTTGGAGTTAAAAGAGTATGTGGGCGCATGCGTTTTCCCATGCCCGCCATTGGAATAATCAAATTCATAGATCAACGTTGAAAGGTGCGCAAAGGTGTGAATTATTGATTTTACGCCTGTTGCGCTATTGTTAGCATTTACTAAATGGTTGTGATTCTTAGTTTTCGCCCGTATGGCCGAAGCCGCCTTCGCCACGTTTGGTATTGGTCAAAAACTTAGAAGAAGACCAAACTACCGTTTCGTGTTTTGCAACTACCATTTGTGCAATGCGTTCGCCATCGGTTATTTCAAATGCTTCTTGGCCGTGGTTAATCAGAATCACACCAATGTCTCCACGATAATCTGCATCAATGGTTCCAGGAGAATTAAGCACTGTAATTCCTTTTTTGAAAGCCAGGCCAGATCTTGGTCGCACTTGTGCTTCGTATCCTGCAGGCAACGCCATCGAAAGTCCTGTCGGAATCAAGGCGCGTTCTTTTGGTTGAAGCGTGATGCTGCCATCGGGTAAAAAAGCGCGTAAATCCATTCCTGCGCTTAGTGCTGTTGCATAGCTTGGTAGCGGATGGTGACTATTGTTTATGATTTCAATTTTTAATGACATGTCTTTTTGGGTTAATGATTTCTATGTAAGCGACAACGCTTAAATATATGCCGATCATCAACACGCGTAGTGCGTAAAGCGCGATGATGTTGCTAAAATCGAGTTGAAGATTGATAAAATAAAAACCGATTGCTAGTCCGAAATAGACCGCTAGTTTTTTTAGTGAATAGGGCACGTGAAAATGCTTTTGACCAATGATGTAAGAAAGCGTTGCCATGCTGAAATAGCAAACAAAAGTGGCGATTGCCGAACCTCTAAAACCAAGAATAGGAATCAACCAAAGATTGATGCTGATGGTAATTGATGCGCCAAACAGCGCTAAGTAAGAACCATAAATGGTTTTATCAGTGAGCTTGTACCACACGCTTAAGTTGTAATAAATGCCCAAGAAGATATTCGCAAGAAGCAGAATAGGAACAATATCTAGCGCAACCCAATAATCTGTGCTTTGCAAAAAGTGCTTGAAAATATCGATGAATAGCGTGATGATCAGAAAGGCAAACAGTACAAATGCCGTGAACCAGTGAAGCATTTGTGCATATGTTTCACGTGAGCCATCCAATTTCTTTTGATCAAAGAAAAAAGGTTCGGCCGCGTACCGATAAGCCTGCACAAACAGAGATATCGCAATAGAGAGCTTGTAAACGCCTCCATATATTCCAACTTGGGTCATTGCTTCTACTTCGCCAAGCGTAGGAATCAAAATCCATTTCAAAAGTGGTTTATCTAGCGTTTCGTTCACTATTCCTGCAAGGCCTACAATGAGCAAAGGCGCGCCATAACGCAGCATTTGCTTCCAAATTTCTACGTCAAATTTTAGCTTAACGCGAATAATTTCTGGAAGCATCAATGCAAAACGAAGCACGCTCGAAATCAGGTTTGCGATGAATACATAGCCAACGCCAATTTCTGGATTGTACACTAAATCGATCAGCCAATTGGTGTTTCCGGCTTGGTAATGCGGTAAACAATAGGCTAAGAAAAACAAGTTCAACCCAATGTTTACTCCAATAAAAGCAAAGTTGATGGACGCAAATTTGATCGCTTTATTTTCTGCGCGCAATTTGGCTAATGGAATAGCGATAAGCGCATCAAGGCCAACAATGATGGCAAACCACGAAACGTATTCTGTGTTTTCGGGATAGCCCAAAGCAATGGCAATGGGTTGCGCAAAAATGCTGACAATGGTGATGAAGCTAAACGTGCTGATCAACAACGACCAAAGCGCTGTGCTAAACACTTCGTCTTTGTTTTTATGATCAGAATAGTATCTAAAAAAAGCGGTTTCCATGCCATACATCAGCAGCACTACCAAGAATGCTACATAAGCATACATCTCAGTAATGATTCCAAATTGGTCGGTAGAAAAAACGTTGGCACTCGTGTAAAGTGGCGTGAGCGCATAGTTGAGCAATCGCCCGATAATGCTGCTCAAACCGTAAATGGCGGTTTGGCCAAGAAGCTTTTTAAGTGGTGATGCCATTTAGAGCAAAGAAACGTGCATTGCTCGATTCATTTGATGGCAAATGTTAAAGATTTCAACGCGCTATTCTTCAACAGCTAATTCATAGCGTTCGGTTTCTATGTATTCTAGAATGGAATCGTACGAAACTGTTTTTGGAAAGAATACTTCAAGCTCTCCTTTTGAGTTAACGCTTGCTTTTATAATCTTCATTTCTGCTGTAACTCTTTCTAAAATAAAGGATTGAGCGGCATCTGACGGAGTGCTAAATGTTAGCACCGTAGTTTTTTCACTTTGCGGAATTTCAACTACTTGGTATTTACCTCGAGTAAGTGAAATAGGCTTTATGTCGCTTCCTGTTATTTCAACGGTTTGCTTTTTCTTAGAGAAATTCTCTACGATTATGTACACGTCTTTGGTAGGAGTTTCATCTTTTTTAAGATCTACCATGAAATGATAGTCTTTGGCTTTATGCGCCTGAATAAACCTTCCCGTTCTAGGATCTAGTGTGAATGTATTGGCATCGTAATATGGTGCGGAGCCATCATAATGACGGTTGTGAATTATTCCTTTTGAAATAAATGTACCCACTATTGGACCAAGTGCAATACCAAGTGCAACCGCAGTCAATCGGTCATTTTCAGTCAATTCTAAATATTGGATAAATTGCTGATCGTCAACAATGGTCATCGGTACAAAATCTTCGCCTATTCTGTAATGTGTGTGTTGTCCATCGTGAAAACCATAGAAATCTTGGCTGGTTTTGTTTTTGCCTTGTAGTTTGATGTTGGCAAATGAGTTGTTTGTAAAAGACTTGTACTTTTTGGTGTATGTGGCGTGGTATTGTGTGTCGGGTCTGTTTTCTCGGTAGCTGTAATAGTCGAGGTAAAGACCTTTTCTTAAAAACGTTGTTGGCGGAATTCTGAATTGAACATCCAAAACATTTTCTTCATTGATCACGGTTATCGTCAATCTATTTTCTTCATGCTGTTTATTAAAGCTGTTGATTGCTTGGCCAAAAAGCGCGCTTATATTTTCACTGTGCGATTGCAAATCGTATCCTTCCCATTCTCTGTGTTCAGCTGCTTGAAAAAGTTCGATGTATTGAGTACCATCTTGTTTCAAAAAGCTTAAGTTAATTCCAGCGCCACCATAATTTTTCCCTTCGTAAAAGCGGGTTTCGAAATTTGCATAATTGATTCTTATGACAATCGATTCGGTTTCTGAACTTGAGTTTATACCAGATTTGAATAGGCGATAAACGAATGAATTTAAACTTCCTGATGGAGCATACATGATAGAATCAAAGCCGTAATCGTGTCGCTCGCCAATGTAAGTAGATGTTCGTGCATCAATCACGTCAACTACTACATATGGCTTGTTTAAGAATGATGATGGAACAGCCACTTTGTCAAGATCAAAGGCTGAGGCTTTAAGGGTTAAGAAAATTAGTAATAGCGCGAGGGTGATGTTATTCATTCTACAAATTGAATGCTGTTATGGCCAAAACTATAATTATTTAAAATAATGTGGTGTTAATAGGAGCGAAACAATCTTTTGTAAAAAAAAGCGCTGTGGGTGAAGCAATACCCTACAGCGCTTTTAAAAAAGGTAGTTATACTTGACTATCGTCCTTGCAGATAGTTATTCAATTCTTCTTTTGATGCATCAAAAGAAAATTGACTTGCTAGCTTATAATAGTTATTTTGATCTACACAGTAATCATATGCATATTTCGCAAATTCAATCTTAGGGTCTTCGAAGCTGAAAATGCTCATGATACCTGCTATTTGATCGGTAGTTAAGCAATTGCTTTTAGCTATATTTTTTGCAGTTGCAAGCTGAGTATCAGAAAAGCTTATGTCTTCGATGGTTGCTTTCGCAGTAGAATAGTCACCGGAGCTCATGGCATAAACACAACGGGTGTCATCATAGTGAGTTGTGTTGTTGTGATTATGCTGATAGCCACTTGTTTGAGTAGTGGTAGTAGAGGTTGTTGTGCTTGAGCCAGCAACGTCTATTGGAAGGTTGACATTCATGTTTATTCCAAGTCCTCCTACGTTTACATTCACTCCATTTTGCTGCGGTACTGTTTGAGTAGTTGTGGTGGTAGTAACCTGATGCGTATTGGTTTGTGGTGGCGGAGCCATGGTTTGTGACTGAATTACAGTAGATTGTTGGCTAAAACCTGGGCCAGCTACTACAATATTTGGATTGCCAAACCTATACACTGAAGCACTTGAAGGGCGCATCATGTTTTGTTCGGCTGGTACCATTGAGTAGTAGCGCAAAACATATTTGGTTGGAGTTTGTGGTTTTATAATATAAGTCACGTCTTGTGGCACGCCATCAACATCCGTTAGCTGTATATTTTTAGAAATTGCTGGTTTTGTCTTGTCTTCGAAAATGATCTTACTGCTGTAGTAAGGGTTTGGAAGCTCTTCTATTCGAACATTGGTTTGTGGTTCGTTATTGTATTTTTCACCATTCAAAATGAGATAGAAGGCTGAACCATCATCTGAAAATATTGTGAGATTGGCCGTAGGGTTCCATTGTGCAACAAGTATTGTTGCAGATAGAAACGAGAAGATAAAGGCGATTCCTTTTTTCATGGTTATAATTTTAATTCAAATCAAATTAATTTTAGTTACGGTTGATACTATTAAAAATTGACTTGTGTAGTTGGAGTTAAATTGGAAATTCGGTTTTCCAAAATCCTCAACCTTAAAATTGTAACCGTGAGCAGAAGTTATTTTCCGCTAAAGTTCGCTTTGCGCTTTTCTAGAAATGCAGTTGTGCCTTCTGTAAAATCCTCTGTTCCGAAAGCTTCTCCAAACAGATCAATTTCTTGTTGAAAGCCGTTCACCCCTTTTTCGTAACCTGC
>JANRBI010000232.1:52832-55463 GCA_030727625.1 Salibacteraceae bacterium | reverse complement strand
TTAAGTTGCTCTACCAAATCAAACAATTTGGTTTGACCATCGGCAGCAAGATGAGAACCTTGCTCTACAGAGAAATATGCGAATTCGCTGATATCTGCACCAGCAACAAAAGCCTTTTCGCCAGAGCCAGTCAAGATGACGCATCTTACCTCTTCATCACTTTCTAATGCACTCAAGCATTTGCTCAATTGATTGATTACTTCTTTGTTCAGCGCGTTCAGTTTGTCTGGTCTGTTGATCGTAACAGTTGCAACTAGATTGGCTTTTTCAACAAGTAAGTGAGAGTAGTTCATGGCTTTGAAATTTGCGATGTGCGAATGTAGCAGATGAAAAGCTAAATCATTACTCCTTTAAGTTATGATTCTGTTCGGATTGGTAGTTCAACACGAAAAGTCGTTTCAACGTTTGGTGTGCTGGTAAACGAAATAGAACCTCCGGCTTGATCAATGATTTGTTGAGAAATGGCTAAACCAAGGCCGGTTCCACTGCTTTTGGTAGTGAAGTTTGGCTGAAAGATTTTTGGTTTGATTTCTTCAGGAACTCCTTTGCCGTTGTCACTTACTGTGAGAATGGCTGTTTGATTTTCTGTTGTTAAGCGAATGCGAACCGCTGCATTTTCTGAATCTTGAACCGCTTGTTTGGCGTTTTTGATCAAGTTGTTCAATACTCGACCAAAACGCTCGCTATCGATGAAGCATTCAATGTTTTCTTGTTCAATATTGTACTCAAGGCTGAATCCTTGCTCTGAGAACAGAATATAGGCTGATTCTACGGCTTTTGATAGATTAGTGAGTTCTGGGTTGGCCTTTGGCATTTTAGCGAAATCTGAGAACTCTGTAGCGATTTTGTTGAGCGACTCGATTTGCTCGATGATCATGCTCATGGTTTTCTTAAACTTTTCGCGCCAAGCGTCATCTTCAAAACTGGCGGTAGCTTGTAAATGCTGGATGCTGAGTTTTATCGGTGTCAGTGGATTTTTGATTTCGTGTGCCACTTGTTTGGCCATTTCGCGCCAGGCCGATTCGCGTTCTGTTTTTGCCAGTAGTGCCCTACTCTCTTCTAGTTTTTGAAGCATCACGTTGTATGCGTCAACGAGGCTTCCAAGTTCATCATCACCACGCCATTCTATGCTTTCGTTTTTCTTGTTGAGATCTACATTTTGGATGCGTTGCGACAACCATGCTAAGTTTCGGGTGATAGAGTTGGAAAGCAAAATGGTAATGATCATCGCACCGATAAACAAGAAAATGTAAACGATACCGATAGAGCTCAAAAATTCTTGAACGTCTTTTTCATTGCGTTCTTCATCTTGTGAATAGGGAATATTTAAGATGCCGATGCGTTCGCCTTTGGCGTTTTTCAGGTTGGTATAATCGCTGAGATAATTGTGTGTGCCTTCCGTTTCTGGAATCACGACTCGATTGATATGATCAAGTTCTTCGTAGGCGGAATACGGGACTTTTTTGAGCACATATTCTGAGTGTATGGAATCAGGTCTTGCCGAAACCAGCATTTCGCCATCGTTGTTAAACACATTGATTTCAAGATTGTGAATTGTTGCCAAGCGCAGCACTTCTTCCTCAAACTCTTTCATCACGATGTCTGCGCTGCCTTGAATCTCAACTTCGCGTGAGAAATAACCCATTTCCGTTTTTATTGCGCGCTCTTTTCGTTGCAATCGCTCTTCATGATACTTCTCGTTTTGTGCACTAAAAAACCAAATGGTAACAGCCCCAATCACTAATAGTGAAAGCAGAACGATAGATGTCATGGCTAAAGTGATACGTGTGCGAAGTGTCATGCAAAAGTTTTGTGGGATGAAATTACTCTTTCACTCCATATTGCCGAAAACAAAAAGCCCTGAGCAGATTTCTCTGTCAGGGCTCTCGATATTGGTTTGGCTTATTGCTAGTTGTTCAATGCTTCTGCACCGCCCACAATTTCCAAAATTTCTGTTGTAATAGCTGCTTGTCTTGCTTTGTTGTAAGTCAACTTAAGTTCTTTCAACATGTCGCCTGCGTTATCAGTGGCTTTGTGCATCGCAGTCATACGTGCACCATGCTCACCTGCAAAACTGTCTAGCAAAGCTTTGAAAAATTGTGTTTTCAAAGATTTTGGGATCAAGTCAGAAACGATTTCTTCTTTTCCAGGTTCGAAAATGTAATCTGTTTCAGTCGTTTTTCCACCTTCAGCTACCATTGGTGTGATGGGCAAAAATTGCTCTGTCATTACCTCCTGTGTTGCTGCATTGCGAAATGAGTTGTAAACAAGTACCACCTTATCAAATTGCTTTGCTTTAAAAGCACCCATAATTTTGTGTGCAGCGGTAGCAGCAGCATCAAAATTCAAATCATCGAAGATTTCGTTGGTATGGCGTGGAAGCAATGTACCCTTGATAAAATATTCGGTTTTGCGAAAAGTGTCTTCCGCTTTTTTACCGAAAGTTAAAACGGTTACTTTTTTTCCCTTGTATTCATTGTTGATCAAAGAGTATGTTCTTTTAATCACGTTTGAATTGAAGGCTCCGCATAAACCTCTGTTTGAGGTGATTGGAATTAGCAACACATTATTCACTTCACCATCTCTTCCGTAAGCATTTTCTGTGGTGTCTAGACCACTGCTTAGCCCTTC
>JANRBI010000232.1:48507-52732 GCA_030727625.1 Salibacteraceae bacterium | reverse complement strand
GTTACTTCGTCAGTCAATTTGCCTGCGCGAAGTGTTTCTAATGTGTCTTTATGTTTAGCTTCTAATAAGCCTAAATACTCAGCCTCAAATTGCTTCACTTTGTTCACAGGAACATCGCTCAACAAGTTTTTAGTACCACAGTAGATGATTGCAATTTGCTTTTCAACTGGTACTGGAGCGTTTTCACCTTGCTTCAAGATTTCAACGTTGCGAGCACCTTTATCAAGTACAGATTTTGTAGCAGCGTCAAGGTCAGATCCGAATTTAGAGAAAGCCTCTAATTCGCGGTATTGAGCTTGGTCAAGCTTTAATGTACCGGATACTTTTTTCATTGACTTAATCTGAGCGTTACCACCAACACGAGATACCGAAATACCTACGTTAATTGCTGGACGAACACCAGATAAGAACAAGTTAGTTTCTAGGAATATCTGACCATCTGTAATCGAAATTACGTTGGTTGGGATATAAGCAGAAACGTCACCTGCTTGTGTTTCGATAATTGGAAGTGCAGTAAGTGAACCACCACCTTTTACCAAGTGCTTAATAGACTCTGGTAAATCGTTCATTTGAGAAGCAATAGTATCATCATTGATGATTTTTGCAGCACGCTCAAGAAGACGAGAGTGAAGGTAGAATACGTCACCAGGATAAGCTTCGCGTCCTGGAGGTCTTCTTAAAAGAAGTGACACCTCACGGTAAGCAACAGCTTGTTTAGACAAGTCATCAAATACGATCAACGCTGGACGACCAGAATCTCTAAAGAATTCGCCAATTGCAGCACCCGCCATTGGAGCGTAGAATTGCATTGGACCTGGATCTGAAGCGTTAGCAGCAACGATGGTTGTATAGGCCATTGCACCAGCATCTTCAAGACGCTGAACAATACCTGCAACGGTAGATGCTTTTTGACCTGATGCTACATAAATACAGTAAACAGGCTCGCCTCTATCGTAAAATTCTTTTTGGTTGATAATGGTATCAATCGCAACAGTTGTTTTACCTGTTTGACGGTCACCAATGATCAATTCTCTTTGTCCACGTCCTACTGGAATCATCGCATCAATTGCCTTGATACCTGTTTGAAGTGGCTCGTTTACTGGTTGGCGGAAAATAACCCCAGGAGCTTTACGCTCGATAGGCATTTCATATAACTCACCAGTGATAGGACCTTTACCATCTATTGGTTCGCCTAGTGTGTTTACTACGCGACCTACAATACCTTCACCAACTTTAAGTGATGCAATGGTTTTGGTTCGTTTTACAGTGTCTCCTTCTTTGATCGTAGTAGAGTGACCTAGTAATACGGCACCTACGTTGTCTTCTTCAAGGTTAAGAGCAATTGCTCTAAGACCATTTTCAAATTCGATCAATTCTCCTGCTTGTACATTAGAAAGACCGTAAATACGTGCAATACCATCACCTACTTGCAATACAGTTCCTACTTCTTCAAGTTCGGCTGCTGTTTTGGCTCCTGAGAGTTGCTCTCTTAGTATCGCGCTTACTTCTGCTGGTTTAATTTCAGGCATAACTTATAATGATTAGCTGCTGAAAGCTTATTGTTTAGATATATCGAATTTCAGATCGTGAATTTTCTTAGCGATAGACGCATCAAAACGTTTATCACCAATTTGGATGATCATACCACCAAGGATTTTTGGATCAACTTTTTCAACCAATTCAATGGTTCCGTTGATTTTTAAATCGGCAGCAATCGCATCTTTTTGGGCTTGGCTCAATGTAAGTGCACTAGTCACTTGCACTGTTACAATGCCTTTGTGAGTTTTATAAAGCTCGATGAATGATGTTGCGATGTGTGGCAACAAACGTTCACGACCTTTTTCAGTAATCAAATGAATGAATTGAAGCGAAAGGTCAGAAACACTGTTTTCGAAAACAGCTTTAAGAACTGATTGCTTCTTTTCAGGCTTGATGATTGGAGATTGCAACATCAGCTCAAGCTCATGATTTTCGGCACAAACGCTGCGCACCAAAACCATGTCGGCCTTTGCTTCTTCAAGCACTCCTTTTTCTATTGAAAGAGAAAGAAGTGATTGCGCATATCTTATGGCTGACTTCGTTCCTTTCATTAGTTGAAGTGAATTTCTTTAATCGCTGCATTGATTGATTCTTTCTGTTGATCGGCATCAGCCAATTTTTCAGTCAAAATCTTCTCAGCAAATTCTATTGAGATATCAGCAATTTGATTTTTAAGTTCATTAATTGCTTTGCTCTTCTCGTTTTTAATTTCTTCACGAGCACCAGCGATGATTTTATCAGCTTCTTCTTGTGCTTTGTGTTTTGCTTCAGAAATCACTTTGTTTTTCATGTCGCGTGCTTCTTTAAGCATTTCGTCACGTTCAGCTCTTGCTTCTTGCAAAAGTGCATCGTTGCTTTCTTTAAGCTTGCGCATTTCATGCTTAGCATTTTCAGCTGCATTCAGTGCTTCTTCTATGTCTTGCTCTCTTGAGTTAACCGCCTTTAAGGTTGGTTTCCAAGCAAATTTTCTGAGTAAGAAAAGTAGGATTAAGAAAAGGGCTGTTTGCCAGAAGAACAGTCCAAAAGTGAATTCGCCTATTAATTTTTCCACGACAGAGTGTGTTTGTTAGTTCGTTGTTTTTTTAAAGTAATCAAACACCACAGCCAACCGCTGCAGTGTTTGATTGTTTTGATGATTAAGCTGCGAAAAGAGCAGCGAAACCAATACCTTCAATTAGTGCGGCAGCAATAAGCATAGCTGTTTGAATTTTACCTGCAGCTTCTGGTTGACGAGCAATAGCTTCCATTGCTGAACCACCAATTCTACCGATACCCATACCAGCTCCGATTACGATCAAACCTGCACCTACGATGTTTGGAATTTCCATTTCTAATTGATTAAAGGATTAAATATATAGTCTTTATAATGTCTTAATTAATGATGATCTTCTTCTACTGCTGAGCCAAAGTATAGCGCAGTAAGCATGGTGAAGATGTAAGCTTGAAGTGCTGCTACCAATAATTCAAGAACAGATAAGAAAAGCGTCAATCCGAAGAACGCGCCTCTAGCAAACCAGTTGTTGAATACGAATAGCAAACCAATCAAACTCATGATTACAATGTGACCTGCTTTGATGTTAGCATACAAACGAATCATCAATGCGAATGGCTTGATCATTACTCCTAACAATTCTATAGGAGCAAGAATTACCTTCATTGGTGCTGGAACACCTGGCATCCAGAAAATATGCTTCCAGTAATATTTCTTAGAAGTAAGTTGAGTGATTAAGAATGTCATGAGAGACAAAGCGAATGTTACAGCAATGTTTCCAGTAACGTTAATTCCTAGTGGAGTAAGACCTAATAGGTTGATCAACCAAATGAAGAAGAATACGGTAAGCAGGTAGCTCATGTATTTTTCATAATGCTTTTTACCAATGTTTGGGATAGCAATTTCGTCACGAACGAATATTACTAATGGCTCAAGGAATTTACCAATGCCTTTAGGTACGCGGTTGGTTTTGTAAGAATTACCTAAGCTTCTGAACATTAAGAACAAGATTAAACTCGCCATCATAATGCTAAACACATTCTTAGTAATAGAAAGATCAAGAGGCTTTACATTGGTTGGATGATGATCACCATCAAAAGCCATTGTGCCAGCAGCGTCTGTTCTGTAAATTTTGTTGTGGTAAAGTGCGTAGTAGTTTCCGTTTGATTCAGCTACTGATTCACCGTGGTGAAACTTTGAAGACATGAACACATGTAAACCATCATCCCAAATGATTACTGGAAGCGGGAAACCATAATGTTTGCCTGCTGCTTCATCAGAAAACAAGTGAAAGTCATGCACATCTTCTAGGTGATGGGTGATGTCTTGCTTAATTTTTTCCTTTAAACTAATCTCTTCAGACTGCGCAGAGTCTGCCACGTGGTGAGTTTCAGGTTCGTTCGAAAACGCTGTAAACGAATTGAAAACCAAAAGAGTAACTAAAAGCGAGAAGATGTTTTTTAACTTCATTACACACAATCTATGTGAGGGTTTTAAAAAGCGCTGCAAATGTATGTATTATGTTTCGAAACAAAAACCAAAATGAACACAGTATTAACAGCGTCTTTTTAGGTGCTAGTTTTTGTCATTGTTTAGCATCTGCACCAAGTAGTAGGTTTCGAATGCAAGGCACACAGCGTAAGGCACGAAAAACGTGATAAACTCAGGTTTTCCGATATCTCCATCGCTGTTGTA
>JANRBI010000232.1:29382-48407 GCA_030727625.1 Salibacteraceae bacterium | reverse complement strand
CCATCTAGCCATTTACCAAAATAGGCGCCCAAAAATATTGTGACGCCCATTTGTATGCCCATGCCCGAAAGCTCGAGGATTTTATTACGCTGATTTTTCGGCAACTCGTTTTTTATCGTTTTGCGATAAGTCTTTTACTATGCCGCCCATGCTGCATGATCCGCTAAAGACTGCGCCTGGTTCTATCTGAAGTTTTCCTGTAATTACTTCGCCATGCAATTTGGCCGAAGCTTGTAGAGTCAATTGTTCTTTTACGGTGATTTTACCTTTCACTTCACCACTTATGTTTGCTGAGTTGCAAACTATGGTTCCTTCTACTCTGCCCGATGGACCAACTACAAGTTTTCCGGTTGAATCAATGGAACCGTCTAAACTGCCGTCAATTCTTAAAACGCCATCGGTTTTAATGTCTCCTTGTATTTCGGTGCCTTTGGCTATTTGGTTGTGTGCGCCAAATTCTCCATCTGCACTTTTATCCTTGTTTTTACCGCTTAAGTTCATCATATAATTTTAGCTCGACTTGGCAAATTTAGAATTCTGATACGAACTGAGTCGAAAAGGGTTTTGTAGCTTATTTGGTTTTAAGATAGTTTTCGTTGAAGAAAACCATGTATGCATCCAAATTTTGACTTTTATAAAAGCTAGCATAGTTATCTAATGAGATTACAAATGGTGTTACTGGTTTTGTTAAAAGCGCTTTGTTTTCGGGCGCAGCCTTGGTAAATGTGTTGAAATAGTCCATTGACTTTGGTGCGATGCCAATGCCCGAAACAACAATCATGTTTTTCTTATCCTTGATAGGAATCATGGAGGTTTTGTAGCCTTTTGTGCTGAAGTATTTTCTGTTAAAATTAGAAACGGTAGCCTGCAATTCAGTTGCGTTGAGGCTGTCGTCTGCTATTAGAATGAAGTTGTGTGAGCCACCAATATCATACTTATATAACTCAGCTGCTTTCTCCAATTCTTCTTGACTTTGTTCTTCTTCTAGTTCGCTTCCTGCGGTTTTTGCTTCTTCAGGTGTTTTCAAGTATTCAAGCATTTCACCCGCTTCTTTACCTACTTCGCTGGCACCATAATCTGCTTTTACTTTTTCAAGTTCGGCAATCATGCGTTCTGGGCTATCGATATAGCCAAGACAAAGTGCTTCGAGCAATTTAAACTGAGGCGTAAAACTCGTGTTTGGATATTCGCTCAAACCTGTGGTGGTATACTCGTATGATTTCCGGTAAAACCCTTGCTCGAAATAGGCATATGCTTTTGAATAGATCTCTTGAACTACAGCATCTTTTTGCGCTATATCTTCCGTGTAATTTGGGTTTAGAATAAACTTAGCATATTCAGAGTCTGGGTATTCTTTTAGCAGCTTGTCTTTATAAAAATCTGCCTTTGCAGTGTTCCCTTTATCTGTATTGATCAAATAAAGTTGATAGTAGACATTAGGATGATACTTGCTGGTGTCGTATCGCGAAATCAATTCTTCAAAGGTTTCGATCGCTTTTGGCTCGTCAAGCATTTGGTCTTTGTAGACTATAGCCAAATCATAAAGAGCTTCCACAATAAGAGCATCTGACTTTGCCAACTTCGGTTCTGTATCAGGTAAATCCTTCTTGTAAAAGTTTGGGTTTTTCGGATCATTAGCACCATCAAGCGCATTGCTATCGGCTTCGTCTTCTGTATCCGTTTCCACTAAAAGTGGCGCTAACGAAGTTTTATCTTGTCTGCGCCAATCGTCTTCATTTTTTCTGGTTCCCCAGATTTTCTTGAACTCAGCTGCACCAAAGCCTACGGCTGCTGGATTGTAGAAATACCATTCGCCTCGAGTAATATTTTTATTTACCACCGTGTTTTGCTGGAATTGCGCTTGCTGCGCTTGTATTTCATCCAGTTGTTTTTGGCGCTCAGCTTCTTTTTCAGCGTTTTCTAAGTTGCGAATGATTTCATCAATTTTTTGTTCTTGCTCTTTTTCTGGTAGCTGAACAAATGCTTGTAAGCTATCTTGATAATCGATGATGTTTACATCACGCATCATTTGCGTCAAGCTATTGGCTCTAGCCAAAATCATAGGATAATCAGGATGTTCTGGGCTTAAAAAAGTGACGGTAGAATCGTAACACGCTTGTGCAACAGGATACTGAAGCTTGTTGAAATAGATGTCGCCCAATTTGTAAAAGGCCATTCCTTTTGCGTTGCCATTTTTAACCGACTTAGTGGTGGCAAGTTTTAGGTATTCAATTCCTTTTTCTTCGTTGCCTTCTTTTAGCTCTAATTCCGCAAGAGCGTAATAAATCTGGTCTTTGTACTCAATGTTTTTATCATCCTTGAGCATCTTAAACAAGATGTCTTTGATTTCTTGCGTGTTTCCTGCTGTAACATCATAAGCCAAAGCGCGATTGATCTTGGCATAAAAGGTCATTTCATAATCAGGATTACGCTTTATCACTTCTGCATAAAGTCTACTGCTTTCGCCACCGTTGCCTTCCAGTCGGTTTAGCTGGGCTAGAATAAATAGCCTTCGTGTTTTCTCTGTTCGGTTTTTGGTAAATGCCACCGACTTTTCCATTTCTTTAAGCGCATCATCTCTTCTATTCTGCTTTAGATAGAAATAAGCTCTAAAGGCATAGAAATCGCCCATCATTTTTTCAGGGAAACCTTCTGTGGTTTTTACTTTTCTGAGTTGTTCACTTGCGCGTTCGTATTGCTCTTGTTCGGTGTAAACACGCGCCAACCAGAAATAAGATTGTTGTTTGATCGCTGGCTCGTCATATTTTCTTTTTGTGAAATCGAAGATTTGCTTGGCTTGAGTCAATTCGCCTTTCAAAAATTGAGCTTCGCCCATCACCATCCAAGTGTCATCAATCCAGCGGCAATATTCCTTTCCAGAAATATCCATACTGTGTCTGTCTACTACAAGCGATGTTTTTTCGATGGCTCTATCAAGCGTTGGATAAACTGGCTGAACAACCTCTGGTTTGGCATAAATGAAGATTGGAAGAAGTTGCGTGTAGTCTTCTTCGTAGCTGGTTTTCATGGCGGTGTGCGCATCTTTTAGCGCAAGTCGTCCATTAAAAAAACCATTGTAATGAGCCGTCACATTGTGATATGTGCGGTTTACGATGGTGTTTTTTTCTTGTGAACAACCAGCAAATAAAAGGCTCAAGGCCAAAAACAGTATTGGGCGTTTTAGAATCAAAAAAAGTTCTTTTTTAGCGCTTTAAAGGTGGGCAAAAGTATCCCATTTCTTTTGGAGTTGTATAGGAACGTAGCACCTGTATTATTATTGAGATATTTGGCAAAATAAATAATGGCAAAAAAGCAAGACGATAAAGGCGAGAAAAAGAAACTCTATGAGCGATTAAGAAACCACTATAAGCTAGTGATTTTAAACATCGACACATTTGAGGAGCGCTTTTCATTATTGCTTACGCCAATGAATGTGATTTTAATTGGCGGCAGTTCTTTAGTCATTATCATCCTACTCACATTTGCGCTTTTGGGCTGGACACCATTGCGTTTTTACCTTCCAGGTTATTCAGAAGATTATCGCGTAAAGCGCTTGGCTGTTGAAGCATATTTAAAGTCAGATTCTATGGAAACGGCTTTAGCTCAACGTGATTTGTTTATCGATAACATGCAGCGCGTGCTTCGTGGTGAAATTGATACGCTGATTGATGCTGACGTGATTGCTGAATTGGAGTTTGATCCAAAAAAGGCAAACTATGCCCGCAGTGCCGAAGATTCAATACTTCGAGCTGAAATTGAAAAGGAAGATTTGGTGAATTTGTCTCCCAACTTTAATAGGGATGATAAAACCAATTACTTGCTTTTTCCACCAGTGAAAGGCACAATAACCGATAAATTTAATCCACAGCGCGAGCACTTTGGAATTGATGTGGCCGCTGCAAAAGATGCCGCTATAAAAGCGATTGACGAAGGCACAGTAACGCTTGCGGCTTACACGGCCGAAACAGGTTATATCATCCAAATTCAGCATGACAACGACTTGATTTCTGTTTACAAACACAACTCAAGTTTGCTTAAAAAGCAAGGAGATAAAGTTCGTGCTGGCGAAGCAGTCGCCATTATTGGCGAAACGGGCGAATATTCAAGCGGCCCGCATTTGCACTTTGAAATGTGGCGAAATGGTGTTGCACTTAATCCTGAAATTTTCTTCTCTTTCGAGTAATGGCAAACATTCTTGTTTACACTGATGGTTCGTCTCGCGGTAATCCTGGCCCAGGAGGTTATGGTGCAGTTTTGATAAGTGGCGAACACCGCAAAGAACTGTCTCAAGGTTTTAGACTCACTACTAATAATCGCATGGAATTGCTGAGCGTGATTGTGGCGCTAGAAACGGTGAAAGACCGCGGACACAATGTGCTGGTTTATTCAGACAGCAAGTATGTGGTTGATGCAGTTGAGAAAAACTGGGTTTTTGGTTGGGTAAAAAAGGGTTTTAAAGGAAAGAAGAACGAAGATCTTTGGCGCAGATTCTTGAATATTTATCCAAAACACAACGTGAAGTTTGTTTGGGTAAAAGGCCATGCTGGCAACAAAGAAAACGAGCGTTGTGATGTTTTAGCGGTGCATGCTGCGCTTAATGGTCCGCTAAAAATAGACGATGGTTTTGAGCGGGCTAATCCCTAAACAACACGCCATCACCTTCGCTATTCAATTCTTTTGCTTCGTCAATCAAGGCACTTAGATTAGCTTTTTTGCTCCTGATTCTAGCGATTGCTTCCACATCATCTGTTGTTTGTTCGGTCTGCTTTTGAAGCTTAGTGAGCTTACTTTCGTAAAATTTCTGTGCCGTTTCCAATCCTTGCAGCGCGCTGTATCTCGCATACCATGAATCTCCGTAAAGCGCGGTATTGCTCAATCCTTTTACCAGTGCATCATAACCAGTTTCGGTTCCGTTTTTCTGGGCATATTTTGCAAAATCAGCATTGATCACAAATGCATCTACACCTTTTGCTTCAGCAGCCACTTTGGTGAAATAAGGCAAGTATTTCTCGTCACCGCAATCGCTGTAAGCCTTGGTAATATAACGACTTAAGTTTCCTTCTGTGAGCGATTCAAAGGCTTCACACTTTTCTGCCGCAAGGCAAGGATTTCGGTTGTTTAAACCTAAAATACCATATTTAATCACCAAGAAAGATGAATCTGAAAGTGCGTTTACAAATGTTTCGGTAAATGTGCTGTCACTTCTATACATGGTGTCAAGGGTGTTTAATGCTTGAGCTCGCACGGTAGAGTTTTCATCGTTTTGAGCCATTTTCAGCACACGATTTTTTAATTCTTCTGAAGCCGCCTCAGGATTAATCGCACTTAAGCTCAATGCGCGCGTTGCCCAAAATTCATCACTAATTGAGATAGCGCTGTATTCATTTTGATTTGAAGAGTATTGTCTGTAAAGACTAATCAAAGCATTGTTTCTAGCCAAAAAAGACGGGCCAAATTGCAGTTCGTTCATCAGCATTAACGAGTCTTTCTGCTCGTTCTTTTCCCAAAGCATATCGCCATTTGGGTCAACTGAAACCCATGCTGGCTTGTTTTCTAATGGAAAGTTGAAGACCTCGAAAGCCTCCTCGATAAATACCGTTTTTGTTTCGTTTCCTGTTGAAGTAGCATAAGTAATCGGCACATGAAGTTTAAAGATTGGCCAATCTAAAGGCTGTGTTTGGGTAAACACCACTTGCAATTGTTTGGTGCTATCTGAATAGCTAATATCAATGTCCATTTTTGGATGACCAACTTCTTGATACCATTGATTGAAAAACCATTTTAAATCGCGACCAGTTGTGCGTTCAAACACCAAGCGCAAATCTTCGATTTCAGCGGTTTTATATTGGAATTGATGCAGGTAGTTTGAAATAGATTCGAAGAACAAAGCATCTCCAACTTCGAGCCTTAACATGTGCAAAATGCGCCCACCTTTTTGGTAAGAATGGCTGTCAAAAACATCATCAATATTATTGTAATGTTCTCTATTCATGTGTTTTGGTGTTGATTTAGCTTCACCTAAATAGGCTTTCAAATCTTTCGAGAAGAAGTAGCGGGCTGTTTCGTCACCGTACTTATAGGCGTTCCATAAAAACTCGCCATAAGTTGCAAAGCCTTCGTTCAGCGTAATCTGCGACCAAGTTTCGCAGGTTACTATATCTCCAAACCAATGATGAAAAAGCTCGTGGGCAATTACATCTTCGTGATTTTCATCAATGAGTTCACGCTTTGTTTGCTGCAGAAAATCGCCATGAATAACGGCCGATGTGTTTTCCATGGCTCCAGAAACAAAGTCTTTCACCACCACTTGATGGTATTTTGCCCAAGGATATTCAAAGTTTAAGGTGTCAGAAAAGAAGCTGAGCATTTCGGGTGTGTTTCCAAAAATGTCAAAAGCATACGGGGCGTATTCTTCATCCACATAATAGAAGACATCTAGGTTTTTCCATTTGTCTTTCACTTCCGTGAATTCGCCCAAGGCAATCATTACCAAATAATTACTGTGTTCAAGATCTTGTTTCCAGTAATCAGTTCTGGTTCCATCATTGTTGAATGTTGTGTAAATCAGTTTTCCGTTGCTGATGGTTTTGTAGGTGCTATCAACGGTTAAGAAGATTTCTTGTGTGAATTTTTCATGAGGCTTATCAATGCTCGGAAACCACGTTGAATTGCTTTCGGGCTCGCCTTGCGACCAGATTTGGGTTGGTTTTCCTTCAAGGTTCCCTTTAGGATTAATGAAGTACAATCCTTGGTTTGATTGAATCGCGTTTCCGTCTTCGGTGATAATATCTGTGGGGCTAGCAACGTAGTCTATTTCAATTTTGGCCAACTGCTTTTTAGAAAGAGAAAACAATAGAGGAAGCGTGATTTGCTTATTGTCGTAGCTATAATCAGGGAAGTAAATACTGTCGTTTTGCTCAATACTTATTTTGTCAATCGTGAAACCTTTCGCGTCAAGCACAACGGTGTCGATAGGCAAACTATAGGCACTTATTTTAATCCTTGCCTTGCCCAAAACTTTTTTCTCAGGAAGGTCAAAAGAAAGGTTAAGTTCGAGGTGCTTTATATCAGCAACAATTGTTGGGCTTGGTTGGTATGGCGTTACCGCATCTGCGGTGATTTCAAAGTCGAGCGTGTCGAGCAAAATTGCTTGTTCAGGTGACGATCCATCGGGGCTTTTTTGCAGTAGACTGCAACTCGAAACAACAAGCGCTATGGCAGCTATTGTTGCTTGATTTATTAACTTAAAATTGGCCATGCGCCAAAGATGCTTATAAAAGGGCTAATTATATTTTTGTGCTCATGCAAGAAGTAGTTTTCGGAGAAAAATCTTACAAAGTAGAACCTTCAAAAAAGGAAGGTTTTGTAATCATCAACAACGAGGAAAAAAAGGTGGACGCTATTCAAGTAGCTCCAAATACATATCACTTGCTTGTTGATTTGCAATCTATAACCATAGAAGTTGTAGACGCAGATAGCGCTAATCCTGAGTTTATGGTGAATGGAAAACCCTATAAACCAACTGTTAAAACAGAAACCGATTTACTTTTAGAACGCTTAGGTTTGAACATAAAGGCCAAAAAAGAGTTGAAAGAGCTGAAGGCTCCAATGCCAGGTTTGGTGTTAGAGTTCAGGGTATCGCCCGGTGATGTGGTGAATGAAGGCGATCCGTTGGTAGTGCTTGAGGCAATGAAAATGGAGAACATTCTTAAATCACCCGGAACGGCAACTGTTAAGGCAATTGAGGTTTCTAAAGGCGATGCAATTGAGAAAAATCAAGTATTAATAACGTTCGAATAAAAGTTTAGAAAAGATGAAAAAGATTTATTTACCCATCGTTGCAGCTATGTTTTTAGCTTCTTGTGGTGGTAATGAAAAGCCAGCTGAACAAGCGGTAGAGCAAACAGAAATGCAACCAAAGGAAGTTTGCACGTATAGTTACAATGAAGAAAGCACTGAAGTGCTTTGGGTAGCTTATAAATACACAGATAAAGTTGGTGTTAAAGGTGTTTTTGATTCGATCATGGTAGAAGGATTTTCGGAATCAGAAAGTCCAGCACAAGTGATTGCTAATGCAGGTTTCACAATTTATACCGAGAGTGTAAATTCTGGTGATCCAACACGAGATCCAAAAATCAGAGAGTATTTCTTTGGGAAAATGCAAAATGGAGATCAGATCCACGGAAGTGTAAAATCTGTATCAGGAACAGAAACGGAAGGTAAAGTGCAGTTTTTACTTACCATGAACGGTATTCAGCAGCCTATCGAGGGCACTTACACTGTTGTAGATGATAAATTAGAGGTAAAAGCTGCGATTACAGTAGACACTTGGAATGGTTCAACCCAATTGGGTGAATTGAACAAAGTGTGCGAAGACCTTCACAAAGGTTCTGACGGCAAGAGCATTCTTTGGCCAGACGTTTCTTTGTTTATTTCAGCTAAGCTGAACAAGGCTTGTAACTAAGCGAAAGGTTTAGAAAGAAATTTCTACTGAAGTGAGGTCGATAAACTGTTTAACGCGGTTTTCGACCTCATTTTGTTTAAGGCTGATCAATCTTTCAGTGCCGAATTTTTCCACACAAAAAGAAGCCATTGCAGAGCCGTAGATTACTGCGCGCTTCATGTTGTCAAAGCTGATGTCTTCTGTAGCTGCTAAGTAGCCAATAAAGCCTCCAGCAAACGTATCGCCTGCCCCAGTTGGGTCAAACACTTCTTCTAATGGTAATGCAGGAGCAAAAAACACTTCCTTCTCGTTAAACAATAGCGCTCCGTGTTCACCTTTCTTAATGATCAACACCCTTGGACCCATTGCTAAAATCACTTTAGCCGCTTTTACAAGCGAATATTCTCCAGAAAGCAATCTTGCTTCTTCGTCATTGATAGAAAGAACATCAACTTCTTTGATAGTAGTTTTTAAATCGTCTAAGGCGATTTCCATCCAAAAATTCATGGTGTCCATCACTATAAGTTTCGGACGCTTTGCCATTTGCTTTATAACAGAGAGCTGAACGCTTGGTGTAAGGTTTCCGAGCATGAGGAAATCGGCATTTAAACCACCTTCAGGAACGATAGGATTAAAGTTTGCCAACACGTTGAGTTGTGTGTCTAAAGTGTCGCGGGTGTTCATGTCATTATGATAGCGACCGCTCCAGAAGAAAGATTTTTCACCTTCTACAAGCTCTACACCATCGGTATTAATGCCACGAGTGCGCAGATCGGCCAAATAATCTTGAGGGAAATCTTCACCTATGATAGACACCAATTGAATGTCTTTCATAAATCGACTAGCAGATAAACCGATATAGGTTGCTGCACCGCCAATAATACGTTCTGCTTTTCCGAAAGGAGTTTCAAGAGAGTCAAACGCCATGGTTCCGATTACTACTAAGCTCATAATTTCTGTTTTTGCGGTGCAAATGTGCAGATTCGAATAGGATTAGCAACCTGAATATTTGAAGAAACAATGGAAGAAGTGTATGCCTTTATTGGCTGTATTTTGTTGATTTTCAAAGGCCAAAAAAAAGATTGAAAAATATTTGGATTATATGAAATAACAGTACTAATATTGCAGCCCTTTTGAAGGGAAATATATTCCTCCTTAGCTCAGTTGGTTAGAGCATCTGACTGTTAATCAGAGGGTCCTTGGTTCGAGCCCAAGAGGAGGAGCTTAAGAGCTGTACAATTTGTGCGGCTCTTTTTGTTTCCGCCAGTTTTGGTGCTAATTATATTTTATCTAAAGTCCTTCATTTTTGGCAGAACGCCATTCCCAAATAAATCTTTCTCACCCCTAGGCGCGCTATTGGGGTTGTCTTTTTGTTTTCTTCCAAAGGGATCTTTTGGTTGAAATTTGCGTTTAGAGTTTTTCTTTTTGTTGGGATCTTGATCGAACAAACGCCTTCTTTCACCCACAAAGTTTTTACGTCTGATTTTCTTTGATTTCGCATTGTAGGTTAGATCAACCTCTGATCGTTTAATGCGCTTCTTTTCACTGTTAAAGTGATCAGTTGACGAAGTTGTTTCACGTTTATTAGTTTTTCGTGAAAAATGATCTAGGCTTTGTGTTCGCTCTTTCTCCTTTTGAATACGACTTTTGAAGAAAGAAGGTAATTGATTGTATTCAGCAGTCTTTTTAATTGCGACTGCATACATGCTTGGTAATAAGTTGCGCTTTTGTTTTGGCTTTTTTTTGCTCGAAAAGGGACTGCTGAGTTTAGTTTTTTCTTTCTTTTTTGACGGAGAATTGAAATGATCAGCAAGAGAATTTCCTCTTTTGTTTTTCTGAGCAAAGAGTTGCGTTGAAACGAAAACACTGAGAAAGAATAATATCACAAACCGCCTGAACATGACATCTAAGATAGCTTAATCTAATAGAATGAGTGATTCTAGGTGTTGTATGTTAAAATGGGATAGAAATCGCTCTAATTCTGTGTTGAATATCTCAGTGTCTTTCATTGCTGGATGCTTGTGATGCTTTAAGTTCCAGCCAAGTTTATTTAAGTCTTCAATTAAGGTTGATTCTAAGAGCGGATTAATTCCGTTCAGGTCAATTACACCTAATGACGCTGCAATATTCAGAAGCGAGATGGTCGGATTAGTAGCAATTTCTTCGTACAAAAGATGTGCGTAATAACTATAAACGCGTTCGTGAAGTTGGGTCAATTGAAATTCTTCAGCGAGCGATTTTTGAAGAAGTTCCAATGTAAATAACCAAATAGTATGGGTTTCGAAGGCTAATGCTTGATTAGGTATGTTGCTATCCCATTTTACATCCTTGGGAGAAAGCATTGATCCTTTTCTATAGTTGGGTGCGGATATTTCTATAAAGCTTCCTGTTTGATATAATGCTCTTGAAGGGCCTTTTTTTGGGATTCGAACGAATAGTGTGATTAAGCCTTTTTCTTGCGTGAAACACTTTATAATACGGCTAGAATCTCCGTAGGGAATATGTTTAATGATCAATCCTCGATCTTTGTACATTTTATCTTAGTATGATGACCTTGCTGGTTTGTCCGCCAGTTCCTTCTCTTGTTGCTGCAAATACTAGGTAGACACCGGAAGGAACGTTTACGCCTTGTTTGTTACGACCATCCCAAGTCGCTTGACCGCCCAATGAGGTTGTTTCAAAAATTAGATTGCCTACGTTGTCTGTAATGCGCACGTAGCTATTTGATGTGAGGTTTTTTATCGTGATAAGTCCTGAATATCCGGGTTTCACGGGATTTGGAAATACACCTAATTGCTCTAAAGCTGGTTCTGGTTCTGTTGCTTCAGAGCGATAGGAGATAAGTCCTTTTTCAGATGCAACGAATACTTCTCCCGATACTGGATGGATCGCTAGGTCTGATACTTTATTGTCTAGTAGAGGGCTGTTAGCGGTCGTAAAATTATGAATTTGGTCAGCACCGTCAGCTGATATTAGAAAGAGCCCTGAACTACCAGTTCCAACCCATTTTCTGTTTGCGCCATCAACTGCAATAGCTTCGACTGTTTCTGTTTCAAACAAGTAACCGTTAAAACCATCTTGCGAAACAATAATTTTTTGTGCGCCATCAAAATTTTGATTGAATACAGATTCTATAGAATAAATCACACCTATGCCAGCGTCTGTTCCAATCCAAAGTTCATTATCTCGATCGACTGCGAAGCAGGTAACGTTTGCAGAAGGCAGGTTGCCGGAGCTTGGAGATGTTGTAAGCAGTTTGTATTGGTCATCGCTAGTGTCATCGTGAGTTCTTCTAGTGTCATAGACAATTAAACCAACATCAATGATCGTGAATATCAGAAATCCATTTTCAGTGTAAGTGATATCTGAAGTTTTAGGACTGGGCGCATCCTGAAATGGAATGGACTCCCATTCGCCATTTGTATGACGGATTATCAATGGTTCGGGTACTCTGTAGTTCACTGCGTATATGGTGCCGTCCTCGCTTGTTGTGAGGTCTGTAATTGATACGAAGTCATATGGAATATTAGGCTCTAGATCCTGTAATGTTGAGTTTGTGTAGTCGTAAAGTTCTGTGATTTCATAGTTGTCGTTTAAGGATGCTATACCGGCACCTGCGCTGCCAACATACATTGATCCGTCTGAGATTACAGAGCCCATTGTATTTCTCATTGTACTGTATTGGTCCGTAGATAAGATAAATGACTCCCATTTATCATCTTCGAAAACATGAATACGTGGAATATTATAAGTCTGTTCTGTGCCGCCAGGAAATGCATAGATGACATCATCTATTTGGTTCAGTATTGTTGTTTGGGAAACGGAGGGGGATGAGATATTGATAATAGTAGGATTATACTGATTTGCATTTGTAGTAATTATCCCTCCGTATCGTTCATCAGCAATTAGAATGTCTCCTAGTCGTGAGATTTTCGCTTGTCTTGGTTCCATACCGGCATCATCACCGTAAGTGAAAATGTTTGCTGTTTGATTAAATTCTAAATCGTAAGAGGCTACGCGATCAGGATGGGCAATTAGAAGTATGCTCCCTGTGGTATGGATGCTTTTGAATCCATCTCCAGCTAGTTGATCTACTTTTTTGAAACGGTTATTGGTGTATCTATAGAGCGTGTCTCCAAAATAAAGGGAATCCACAATATAGCTTAAAAAAAGCTGGTCATTTATGATAAACAGTTGATTTACAAGGCTTGGTGTTTCTTCAAAGAAAACGGGTTCTAACTTGTTTTCATCAAAAATGCCGCTCAGTTGTGTTTTGAATATTCCGAGGCTACTCGCCATAAAGAGGCTGTCTTTGAAGACGGCACTGGTTTGAATTGGGACGAGATCGTTGTTCACTTTAAACCTTCGATCGGCATTGATATTAAGTGTTTTTAGGTCTAATTTCAGAAGGCCAATGTTCGTAGAGAGTAAAGCAGTGCTATCGATGAAAATTATGTCGTTGACGCGTTTATTACCAACAATGAAATTGTTTTTTAAAGCGGGTTGGTTGTAAACTGATTTTGCACTGGTAATTATATCGATGTTACCATCTTCATAGCCTACTATGCATACAGCGTTTTGTTCTGAACAAGCAAATGCTGATATTCCTTCACTAACCAAAGAATTGATTTTAGTGAGATGTTGGTTGCTGCCGTCTTCGCGATTATGGACTAAAACCCCTGACGAGTTGGCTAGAAACACTGATTTGCCCATTTCATCAACAAGTGTAAAATTGCTGGCGGGGAGATGAGACCGCCACTCTCCTAAAGCGACTTGAGAAACGCAGGTAGTTAAGTATGTCAGAAGTGTGATGGTCAGAACATATTTTTTCATCGATATGTAACGCACTATTTCCTTTTTTAATGTGTTATTGGTTAAGTAATTGCAAATCAATTATTTAAATCTTTGCGCGATCTCCGTTTGATCATAGGTGTCATACCAGCGAGAGGTCTAAATGAGCTTAGAGGCGCTTTTCTTTGTTTCATGTGAAACATTTCGTTCTAAAGCGACAATTAACACTGATATGTCGCTTGGTTTCACGCCAGGCACCCGACTTGCTTGTCCAAGGTTTTCGGGTTTTGATTTGTAAAGCTTTTCTCTCGATTCGATAGATATAGCCTGAAATGATTTGTAATCGAAATCTGTTGGGATTTTGATCTTGTCTAGATGATTCATCTTTTCGGCCATTTCAGCTTCTCGTCTGATGTAACCTTCGTACTTGATTAAAATTTCTGCGCTTTCGAGTGCGTCTTTTGAAATTCCATTCAAATTGCTTCCCAATTCAGTTGAGTTTTCGATGATGTCCTGAAGTGAAATATTTGGCCTTGTTAGTATGGATTGAACTTTGACCTTCTGATCGATTAGACTTTGATTCAGATTTGTTAGGTGTGGATTTATTTCTTGGGGCGCAATACTTGTTTTGTGAATTGAATTTAGTGTTTGTGTGATTTGTTTGCGCTTAGTATTTAGTGCTTTCATTTTTTCGGATGATGCAAGCCCAATTGAATGAGAGATTGGAGTGAGTCTTTCGTCAGCCGAATCTTGTCGCAAGGTGATTCTGTATTCAGCGCGTGAAGTAAACATTCTGTAAGGTTCTTCAGTGCCTTTTGTGATCAGGTCGTCTATTAGAACTCCTATGTATGCATCCTTTCTTGATAGAATCAGGGCTTTTTCTTCTTTAATTTTTAACGAAGCATTTATTCCCGCCATCAGACCTTGAGCGGCCGCTTCCTCATAGCCGGTTGTTCCGTTGATCTGTCCTGCAAAGAAGAGACCGTCAATAAGTTTCGTTTCAAGAGAAAGCTTCAATTGGGTAGGAGGGAAGTAGTCATATTCTATTGCATATCCAGGGCGAAAGAACACAGCTTCTTCAAAACCCGGTATATGCTTGATTGCTTTTTCCTGAACATCAAGTGGTAATGAAGTGGAGAACCCATTTACATATACTTCATGTGTATTCCAGCCCTCAGGTTCTACAAAGATTTGATGCCTTTCTTTGTCAGCGAAGCGATATACTTTATCTTCCACAGATGGACAATACCTTGGTCCAACACTGTCTATTTGGCCATTAAATAGCGGTGAGCGGTCATGGGCTTCATGAATAATTTCATGGACGGTCGGGTTTGTATATGTAATATGACAGTCACGTTGATTCCTTAGGTATAATGGGCCGCTAAAAGAAAATTTTTCTGGTTGATGATCCCCTTCTTGAACTTCCATTTTGGAATAATTGAGACTGCGGCCATCTATTCTTGGGGGAGTGCCAGTTTTCATTCTTCCGCTTTCAAAGCCAAATGCATTGAGCTGTTCAGTAATTCCTGTTGATGCTTTTTCACCCATCCTTCCGCCACCAAGTTTGGTTTCACCTACATGAATCAACCCGTTCATGAATGTTCCAGAAGTCAGGATCACGGTACGGCTTATTAATTCGAACCCAAGTGAGGTTTTAACTCCTTGAGCTTTTCCGTCCTTTTCAATAATTCCGGTTACATTATCTTGCCAGAAGCTAAGGTTCGGAGTGTTTTCTAATAATTCACGCCATTTTGTTGTGAAAAGCGCGCGGTCGTTTTGTGTTCTTGGTGACCACATGGCTGGTCCTTTTGACCGATTGAGCATTCTGAATTGAATTGCACTGTAGTCACTGACAAGTCCTGAATAGCCGCTAATTGCATCAATTTCTCTTACGATTTGACCTTTAGCAACACCTCCCATGGCAGGGTTACATGACATTTGTGCGAACTTGGTCATGTCCATTGTTATGAGAAGTGTTTTGCTTCCCATGTTTGCAGCAGCAGCAGCAGCTTCGCAGCCTGCGTGACCACCACCAACAACGATTACATCATATACTTTTTCCATATTGTTTCACATGAAACTTTAGTCATAAATGAATTTGAGATATCTGTCTTCCAAAACTTTCATTTGTCTTCTTTCTTCGTCAGAATGGTCACCTTGTCCAGTTAAATGAAGTGCGCCATGAATGATTAGTCGGGATAACTCATTTTCTAGGCTTACCTTATATTCAGTGCTGTTAGATTGTGCAACGTCAACATTCAGGTAAAGTTCGCCATTCATTTTTTCACCTTCCTCGAACTCGAAAGTTAATATATCTGTTGGGTAATCATGATTGAGGTATTGAGCATTCATAGTTGTATGCTCATCCGAATTTAAAAGGATCACATTGATCCATTCAAAACTCATCTGATGGTCTTGATAAATTTGATTTATCGTGCTTAAGAGCTTCTCTTCTGGTAGATGAAAAGATGAATTTTCGGATTGATTGAAAATTTCTAGAATGGCTTGAATCATTGGGCGAAATTACGCCTCTTGGTGCTCTGGTACGTTAAGTGAAAAAGAGATTAACATTCTAGCTCCGTTCTTTTCGAATTCTAGTTTATCAGCTAGATTGCTAATAATGAAGATTCCTCGACCATTTACCTTTTCAAGGTTCTCAGGATCGGTTGGGTCTGGGAGATTGTTGTAGTCGAATCCAGCACCCTCGTCTTCTATGATAAAACTGATATCATCAGTTGTAATATCGCATGAAATTGAGACAGTTTTTGAAACGTCTTCTTTGTTACCGTGTTTTATACCGTTCAAGGTAGCTTCGGTTAGCGCAACAATAACGTTACCGTATACAGCATCTGAGATCTTACCTTGTTCAAGCAAAGATTCAATCAGATTTTCTACTTCGATCAGATTGTTGATGTCTGACGTAATGTTGATGGAAAACTCGTTATTCACAATTACTGTATAATGAAGTCGCTAAAGTAACGATTTACTCTATTTCTATAGAAAGGTTTCAAATTTGGTGGAAGAGTCTGATATAATTCTAATTCCTTATTCTTTTGGTTAAGATATTCTTCCCATATATCTTGAGGTACATTGAACTGAGTACTTGGAGTCTTTGACTTTCGCTCTTTGTCCATTTCTCGTTCTCTTTCAGCTTTGTCTGATTCTAAAAGTTTGGTAATAATATCTTGCTGGCGCTTCAACGTTTCTTGTGTTATGTTTTGGAACAAAATATCTTCTTCTGTTTGTTCCATCATTTTCTCGAGTTCTTTTAATCCAGAACCAGGTTTTGAGCCTTCTTTTTCGAGAGACTCTGACATTTGCCTTAATTGCTCTCTAATTGCGGCTTGTTCAGCGGCCATTTTAGCTAATGATTGACTCATGCCACTTTGACCCATACCGGGCTTTTGTCCTGGCTTGCTACCAGGTTTTTCGCCAGGTTTTTGACCTTTCTCCATGGCTTTTTTCATCTCTTCAAGCTTTTTATTCAGATTGTCTTGCATTTTTTTCATGTCCATGGCCGAAGGCTTAGAACCCGGTTTTTGTCCTGGCTTATTGCAAGACCCGTTTCCTTCTTTATTCTGCATCATCTGATTTTGCATTTGCTGCATTATTTCATCAAACTTGTTGGCCAGATTATTTAGCGAAGTCATTGCATATTGTTGCTTTTCAGCGGCCATTGCTTTGTATTTCTGCTCTTGATTTGGCATTTGATCAGTCATGTTTTGCAAAGCTTTGTTCATGCTTTGTTTGATGGTAGAGATCTCATCATTAATTTCTTTTGAGATTTCAGGTACTCTTTTGCTTAGTGCTAAAAGCGAGTCTTCTACCACCTTAGTATCATCAATAAGGTCCTTTTGGCGCTTAGATATATCCACGTATTTTGGATCGCTTAATTGCGTTTTTTTCAAGTCATCCATCACCTGCTCTTGATTGATTGATAAGTCCAATAAGTTTTCAAGCAATTGGCGCATATCTTCTAAGTTCTCAGATTGCTGATCTTGACTTTGCTGTTGCTGAAATTGGTTGAGTTTTTCGCCCATTTTATCCAATTCTTCCTTAGCATTCTGTTGATTTTCTTCTGATTTGCTTTTGTTGTTTTTATCAAGATTTTCACTTGACTTTTCCATTTCATCCTCTGCTTTATCGGCATCCTTTTCTAGATCGGGAAGAGACTTTGGTTGCTCTAGGTCTTTATTTAATTCTTCAAGTTTTTTCAAATCATCTTTGAGTTCTTTCATTTCATCAGTTAGCTTGTCTTGCTCTTCCTTCAATTCGTCAGAATCTCCTTTCTTGTCTTGGGTTTTTTCCTTAAGATCCTCTTGTTTTTCGGAGAGTTTTTCGGCCTTGTTTTTTAGGTTTTCAACCTTTTGCTCCAATTCTAACTCTTTAAATAGCTCAAGTGTTCTGTCTAGTTCTTTCTCGAGTTTTTCATTATCAAGTTCCATTTCATCAAGTTTTTCGAGCATTTCTTTCTTGCCAAACTCTTCCATCATTTTAGACCATTCTTCGTACTTTTCTTTAAATTCTTCGTCAAAAAGCTTGTCAAACATTTCTTCAATGCGCTTTTGCTTTTCTAAAAGCTCTTCAGAATATTCGTTGAATTTATTGTCCTTAGAGTTTTGCTTCTGTTGTTCTTGAGCTCTATCTTCAAGCTTTTTCATCATTTCTTTTTGTTGCTCAAGCAACTCTTGAAACTTCTCTTTTTCTTCCCAATCTGGTTTTTTCTTTTCAAGCAAATCTTTGCGCAAAGCCTTCATGTCTTTCTCCATTTTGTCCAGCTCGCTTTGCTCTTTGTCGAGAAGGTCTTTTGTTTTTTCAGATTCTTTGCTCGACTCTTTGTTCATTTCGTTCAAAGAAGGAACATCAATTTTCCATTTTTGAGAGGTGCTTTGTTTTGCTCCGTTAATACCATCGTTGTCCCAAACGCTGAAATAATACTCAATCGTTTCATTTGGCTCAAGGCCAATTGTGTCAGTGTTCCAAAGGAAATTTATGCCTTGTTCTGTAGCATTTTTCTGAAGAGAAAGAGGAATACTGATCACCTTTTTCAGTTTGTTTTCTGAACGAATTTCAGCCACAAAGTTCATTTTACTAAAGCCGTAATCATCACTCACTTTACCAGCGAAATATCTGATTCCTGCATTATTCGTGTCAAGCAATTCGTTCACATTTATGCCTGGAAAAGCATCTTTCACAACAGAAATATTCAGCTTGGTGCTGTCCAGCAAGTTTTGCTCGTTTGAATAAGCGAAATTCAAGGAAGCTCCATCCAAAAAGGTTTGACTAAAGTTAAGTTGACCGTCTTTTAAATCTGTAACAGACTCATTGTTAACGCTTGCCTCAGACACATTCTTTAGATCAAAAACCCATGAAATGGTTGTTCCTTCTGGAATTTGCAACTGTGTTTGATTGGTTAAAATTTGATCTTTAAGATTAGTATATGCTGGATAATCTATTGCCGCAGAATTGCGAAGCACTTTGGGTGTCGGCAGCATTTTAATCGTGTATTCAGAAGATGAGAAACCACCACCTTCCAAACGAAATCGAACATTATCCGTCACATTTTGAAATTTAAACACAAACTGACCATTGTTCAGTTTTTTCAGTCTCAGTTTTTTACCATCGCTATCAATAAATGTGTTTTCAGGAATTTTAGAGCCAATGGTTTCAACTAACAATTCAAAGTCTTCGCCTTCTGCTACGGATAATGTTTTGTTTTTTATTTTGAATGAAAAAGGCGCAACGGGTGTAAAATCTTGATTAAAACTAACCACACGTTTTGAGCTATCTC
>JANRBI010000232.1:5704-29282 GCA_030727625.1 Salibacteraceae bacterium | reverse complement strand
GGCGCAACGGGTGTAAAATCTTGATTAAAACTAACCACACGTTTTGAGCTATCTCGAAGAATAGATGGGTTCCAAAGCAGAATGAGAAGGATAATAGCCACGGGTATTGCTAAATAGCGAAGCCAAACTAAATTCTTTTTAGAATCAATGGCAGATCTAAAATCATAATGATTGAGCTGACTTGCCTTTTGATCGATACTCGCGTTAAGTAAATCGTTACTGCTAAGCGTTGCTTTGTTTTTTAAACTTAAAATGTTGCTCAGCTTATCATCCACTCCGTGAATAGAAGTTCCGATTTCTTTGGCAGCAGTTTCATCGTTTTTTCCTTTTAAAATGCCGAAATATTTGGCAATTGGAAGTAAAATCTGAGAGATGAAAAGTGTGCCTGCAATTGCAACAAAGCCAAAAAAGAAGATAGTTCTTGGTGTTTTATTGAATTCGCCAAAATATTCAAGCAGCGCAATACTCAACCATGTGATAAGTCCGATCAGCAAAGAAACAAGCAGTCCCTTTACAAATTCATTTAAGTAATATTTTGCCAAATAGCGGCCTAAATTGCTCTTCAGCTTATTGTAGTTTTCCATCTCGATTCAAATATACCATCACAATTATTCAGTTCTTGTTAAGTCGCGTTAAACTAAAACGTTTGCCACTTCGCTAACCCGCTTGTGCTGCCTATCTTTGCCGCCCTAAAAAAAATACTTCTCGTGAGTCAAGTTAGAGTACGTTTTGCCCCAAGTCCAACAGGTCCATTACACATGGGCGGTGTTAGAACTGCGCTTTTCAATTACCTTTTTGCAAAAAAGAACAACGGTAAGTTTATTCTTCGAATTGAAGACACAGATCAAACCAGATATGTGCCCGGAGCCGAAGATTATATTAAAGAAGCGTTGGAATGGTCGGGCATGCAGCTTGACGAAGATCCATGGCAAGGAGGCGAATATGGTCCGTATCGTCAAAGTGATAGAAAACCAATGTATCGCCAATATGCTGATCAGTTGATAGAAGCGGGTCATGCCTATTATGCCTTTGATACTGCCGAAGAGTTGGACGAAATGCGTGAACGCTTGACAAGAGCAAAAGTGCCAAGTCCACAATACAATGCCACAGTGCGTATGTCAATGAAAAATTCGTTGACACTATCTGCAGATGAAGTAAAAGCAAGACTTGACGCAGGAGAACCATATACCATTCGTGTGAAAATGCCGCGTAACGAAGAGTTGCGTTTTCAAGACATTATTCGTGGGTGGGTTCAAGTAAACACCAACAGTTTAGATGATAAAGTCATTTTCAAATCAGACGGCATGCCAACATATCACTTGGCAAATGTGGTTGATGACCATCTAATGAAAATTACACATGTTATTCGTGGAGAAGAATGGCTACCATCTGCGCCTCTTCATGTGCTGCTTTATCGCTTTTTTGGTTGGGAAGACACCAAACCACAGTTTGCACACTTGCCCTTGATCCTTCGCCCAGATGGAAATGGAAAATTAAGCAAGCGAGATGGCGATCGACTTGGTTTTCCTGTTTTTCCAATTGATTGGAAAGATGCTGTAACAGGCGAAATGTCTTCAGGTTACCGTGAAAAAGGCTATTTCAAAGAAGCGTTTGTAAACATGCTTGCTTTCTTAGGCTGGAACCCAGGAACAGAAAAAGAGCTTTATACCATGGATGAATTGATCCAAGATTTTTCATTGGAAAGAGTAGGTAAGTCAGGTGCAAAATTTGACGCAGCAAAAACCAACTGGTACAACCAACAATTTTTGCGTGAGCAATCAAACGAAGTGCTTGCTGTTGCTTTGAAACCTTATCTCGATGCCGAATCGTTAACATATACGGATAGTCAGCTGCCAACATTCATTGAATTAATGAAGGAACGGGCTTCGTTTGTTTCTGAAATGCTAGAAGGCCGTTATATGTTTGAAAAGCCATCAGAATATGATGAGAAAACGGTAAGTAAAAAGTGGAAGGAAAACTCGGGTGCAATTCTAACCGATCTGGCCAGCCAATTTGGGCAAACAGTAGATTTCGGTTCTGAAAACCTGCATGAAGTTTTTAAATCGCACTTAGAAGCTAAAGAAATTGGAATGGGCGCGGTTCTTCCAGTGCTTCGTGTTGTAGTAACAGGAAAAGGAGCTGGGCCGAGCATTTTTGATATAATGGCATTCTTAGGTAAAGAAGAAAGCGTTGATCGCATAAAAGAAGGCGTTCAAAAACTTGGATAAAATGGGATTGGTTCAGGTAAAAGGACTGAAATTTCATGCTTTTCATGGTTGTCATGCAAGTGAACGAAAAGTGGGTGGCACGTTTGAAGTGGATATTGATGTTACTGCAAACGTGAAACATTCGGCCTACACCGATAACCTCGATGACACCATTGATTATGTGGTTTTAATGGATATAGCTTCCACGGAAATGAAAGTCAGAAGAGATTTGATTGAAACGCTAGCTCAAGACATCGCAGAATCAATTAAAAAGAGATATCAAACAGCTGAAACCATCGAAGTGACCATTAAAAAGCACTGTGCACCAGTAATGTATGATTTAGATTATGTGGCTGTAAAAGCGGTTGTTTAACAGAGAAATTATTATTTACATTCGCAGCCCTTATTAGATGATGGTCTCGTGGCCGAGCGGCTAGGCACTGGTCTGCAAAACCAGCTACAGCGGTTCGAATCCGCTCGAGACCTCAACAAAACTAAACCCCGACTTGTTCGGGGTTTTTTATTGCCCAATTATTAAGATGAATAGAACAATACTTTTTTTGGTTGTCAGTGCTGTGTTGCTGGTTATCGATATTTACGCCTACAGCGGCTTAAAGGTGGCTATATCCTCGCTTCCAATTACAGCACAGAAAATACTTAAAGTAGTTTTCTGGGGCTTGTCGATTGTTACATACATTTCTTTTATTCTTTTTGAGCCGCTTTCTCACAATCCGGCTACGAGAAAGTTTGTGATGATTTTTTCTACGATAGGCGTAGCTAATATTATTGGAAAACTACTGTTTGCCTTATGGCTTTTGCTCGATGACATTATTAGATTTTTTCGTTGGATTGCCGCCAAACAAGCTGAAGCCTCGAACCCCGCAGAATCAGAGTCAACTAAGATTTCACGATTAAAATTTTTGACTGTTGCTGGCGCAGCAACAGCTGCGGTTCCTTTGATAACAATGGGCTGGGGAATAGTAAGCGGAGCGCATGATTATACAGTAAAGCGCAGAACACTAAAACTCAAAAACTTACCAGATGCTTTTCAGGGATATAAAATCTTGCAGATTTCAGATATCCATTCCGGTTCGTTTTGGAGCAAAAGCGCAGTGCAAAAGGGTATCGAAATGATCAATGCACAGAACGCGGATATTATATTTTTTACAGGAGATTTAGTAAATAACTCTGCAGATGAATTAGAAGACTGGATTGATGTTTTTGGTGCGATTAAAGCCAAAGAGGGCATTTTCAGCGTACTTGGAAATCACGATTATGGTGACTATTTAGCTTGGCCAACAGAACAAGACAAAAAAAACAACCTAAGCAGGCTGAAAGAAATGCAACGCGGCATGGGTTGGGATTTGTTGTTGGACGAGAATCGCACGATTACAAAAGATGGCCAATCAATTGCCGTTATTGGCATTGAGAACTGGGGCGCAAAAGGTCGTTTCCCAAAGTATGGAGACCTTTCAAAAGCTGTGAAGGGTGTTGAGCATGTTCCCGTGAAACTTTTATTGTCTCATGATCCAAGCCATTGGCGAGCTCAAGTTATTCCTGAATTTCCAGAAATTGATGTGATGTTTTCGGGTCACACACACGGTATGCAGTTTGGGATTGAAGTTGGTTCTGTCAAGTGGAGTCCTGTAAAGTATTTTTATCCTGAATGGGCCGATTTATATACCGAAGGAGATCAGAAACTTTACGTAAATCGAGGCTTTGGCTACATTGGTTACCCTGGCCGATTTGGCATTCTTCCCGAAATTACCGTTTTCGATTTACAAAGGGCATAGGCTTTTGAGCTAGACTTTCTGAGGTCCTTTTTCGTCTTAACGTTTGAATTTTCAGCGCATAAGATATTCGCCTTAGCTTTGTAACCGAATGAGATTTAAAATGAAATTGTCTATTTTACGACTGTTCTTGTTGCTTTTGGTGGCAAGTGCATCCACGATTTCGTTTGCTCAGAACAAAGCTAATTTTGGTAAATCACCCAAAATCAACCAAAAGGGTTTAAAGCTAAAAACCTATTCTTCTACCCCAAAGCTCACTCGCTCAGCTACCGATTGGACTAAAGATCGTTTTGAAATTACAGGGGGAATAGGGCCAAGTGTTTTTTTAGGAGACTTAGGTGGTCAAGATAGTCCTGCGAAGCCATTCGTACTGGATTATGAGCCCACTACAACGCGATACTCTGTTAGCGCGGGCCTTCGTTACTTTTTAAGAGAGTACCACGCTGTAAGAGGCTCATTCAGCTATGCTCTGGTAGCTGGAGCTGATAGCTTGACCAATTATCCAAATAGACGATATCGAAATTTAAATTTTAAATCACCCATTGTTGAGCTTGCTGGTATCTATGAGTTTCATGTTTTAAAGCCAGACATTCTCCATTTTGCTGGTGCAAGAAGCACGAAGGTTTTTAACGGAAGCAGATTGGGCCTATATGGTTTTGGAGGTATTTCGATGTTTTATTTTAACCCAAAATCAAAATTTAACGGTGATTGGTATGCTCTAGCGCCTCTAAACACTGAAGGGCAAGGCTTACCTGATGGCCCAAAAGATTACAAGCGCGTTAGTGTTGCGGTGCCAATGGGGGCAGGAGCATATATCTTGCTAAATCATAATTACAAACTAGGGTTAGAAGTGGGTTACCGATGGACTTTTACAGATTACATCGATGATGCGAGCGGTTATTTTTATGATAATGCAGCCATCAAAAATGAATATGGTAAAGTAGCCGCATATTTTGCAAATCCAAGTGTTTCGTTACCTGACGTGCCTAATACAGATTGGTATACTAAGAATCAGCCACGCGGTGGGTTTAATAGTAATGATACTTATATGTTCGTTCAGGTAACATTAAGTAAGTCAATTGGGCCGTCTATTTCGAACAAACCCTTTAAACAGAAAAAGTCAAGAAAGAAACAGACTACTGACAAGAAGAAATTTTCGCCTTTAAAGTGGTTTAAAGGAGGTAATAAAAACAAGACGTATAAGAAATCTGACAAAATCAAGAATAAGAAGCGCAAGTTCAAATCACCGAATCTCAACTTCGGAAAAAAGAGGAAGAGAAATAAAGGAAAAGTTTCTTTCTAAAGTCACATCTAAACGTTAGAAAAGTTTAGATGCTGTATCTCAACCCGATCATCAAATCAAGCGATTGCTTTGCGCCTCTACTGGCACAAACCTCTGCGGTTGAATTAAATGGTGAGTTAAGAGGCACCATTGTTCTCAAATCAAGGCTCAAATTATTCATGATTTCATAATTCGCTCCAGCAGACAGGCCATATCTGAAACGGTTTAATCCTTCACGACTATTAAGTTCGTCCTCATTTGGTGTTCTTGAAACGTAGTCTTTTTGATTGTAAACCAAATAGGTTGCATTACTTGCGCGCAAAAGAAAATCTGCATAAGCACCAGCGTTAAAAGAAAGCTTTTGATTGGCGTCATAGTACATCGAAAGTGGCAGCTGAACATAGTCAAGCCTTGTAGCTATAATGCTTCTATCAATGGTAAAAGATGGAGTAATTTCATTTGAATTAGTACCAGCATTAAACGAGTTGTTGAAGGCAGTGTATAGGCGCTCCACTTCTAAGTTTTGGTTTCGTTCAAGCCCATTTCCGCTTCTTCGCAAATAAGCTAATTCTAACATCCAACCCATGTTGTCTTTAATCGCCTTTTTAAATCCAACACTAGCCATGGCATTGGCTGTCCAGTTGTTGGTTTGAAATTTATTGTTTGATTCACCGTTCCCAAATCGAACACCTAATCTTACAAAAAAGTCATTTCCAAGGCCACTTTTTGCGGCATAATCCAAAAAGTCGATCCCTTTGTTTGTTTCTGCTAATTCCGCATTTTTCAATGAGATAGACAATGCAGGCATTTTATTCAAATCAGCTCTCAAATTGGCATAAGACAATTGACTATTATCAAAAATGGATCTATCCGCTTTTTCATCTAGAGACTGATCAAAGCTTGTGCTAGCCAATAATGCAGAAGATTCTTGTTCAATTGAGCCGTTGCTTGAACTTAGAAAATCTCCATAACCACTAGCTTCAACTGTATTTTCAGAACGCCAAATGGATTTGGATTCTAATGCTCTTATGGATGCAAAATCATCACTAACATCCGTCTCATTTAAAACGGGAGCGAAAGGTGATTCGTTTGTTTCCAAATTAGTCTGATCCTCTATTTGAGAAATAGCTTGACTTAGAGTGTGATTTACATCAGATTGGGAAATTAATCCAAGAGAAAGTATAACAGCCACACTTGCTGCCATAGAAAGCATTTTCATGCTTGAAATTCCGGTAGAAATTTTATTCGCATTAGAGCCAGCATTCAATTGATTCTCAAATGCAGCCCATTGCTCTGAAGGATTTACAGAATGATCTTTGTATCCTTCGAATCGGTTCTTAAAAAGGTCGTCTATTTCGTTGAAATTAGCCATAGAGTACACTCACTTCTGGATAGGCTAGCTTTAGCTTTGCTTGTATTTGTTTTCTAGCTGAAGATAAATGCCATTTAGAAGTGCCTACAGAAATTCCTAATTCTTCAGAGATTTCTTTATGACTATAGCCATCAATCGCAAAAAGGTTGAAAACCAATTTACTGATTGGAGAAATAGTGTCAATAAGCTTCATCAATTCGGAAACAGACAGAGAATTTTCACCATCATTAAACACTTGATGTGATGGCATAATGGCTTCAAAACTAAATAAGTCTCTGTATCGCTTTGTAGATCGAAGATGATCTAACGAAGTGTTGATGAAGATTCTTTTGCACCAGCCTTCAAATGAATTTTCGAAATGGTACTGGTCTATTTTCTGAAATATTTTTACAAAACCTTGGTTTACAACATCAAGGGCTTCTTCTTCGTCTCTGATGTAGCGCCTCACAATAGCAAGCATCACAGGATAGAAGGTTTCATAAACCTTCTTCTGCGCTGTGCGATTCTGCTTAAGGCAGCTATTTATTATTTCATCAGAAATGATCATTTTCTTCAGTATGCATTCAAGACGCGAATTCTTGAATAAAGGTTGTTATTTGAAATTAATAACGTTGGCTTTCATAAGATTAGTGCCTTCAATGAACACTAAGGCATCAAATTTCGAGTAGGTTTTGCTCGCTACTTTCATCATTTCGTTAATATATTCTTCCACATCAGACGATTTGAATGTTACGGGCAACTCAATCTTACCTAAAAGTGTGTTTGGAGCGGTTGGGCTGTTTTTAATAAAAAGTAAAACTTCTCCTCTAGCATTGGCTTTCGAAAGTTTGTACTCAGCAGGAACTTCATTTTCCTCCCCTTTTTTAGCTCTGCTTTTCTTTGCTTTTGGGTCTCGATAATACTGAACTATGTCTGCTTTGCATAAGCCTGATCCCTGACGGAAAATGATTGCGTCATACTCTACCCCTGCGAGTTGTTTTGTCACTTGTTTCATCATGTGCTCGATCAATTTATCTACTCCGTCAGGACTATATGCTGCGCAATTAACGGTGCCCATGTGACGATATTGAGTGGCCGGAAAGCTCTCAATAAAAATTGCTTTCTGGTCTTTATCGTAAGCTATTCCAGCTTCATGTTGAGCAAATAACGTGTTGCCAAGCAACACAAAAAGAGTACTAATAATTGCAATTGTGGTTTTCATAGTTTTAAGTTGGTCTTTATTCTTGTAATATTATTTCTTTTAAATTTTCATCTGCTAATTCGTTCACAATCAGATTCTAAAAACTAATCTTTTGCTTGTGACGGCTTTTACCCCTGCTGTATAAATTTATGATCTTGTTTTTAGCACATAAGCCAAATCTTAGGTATTTTTTAACGCAAAATCTTCGTCAAAGATCGTTTTGAAAAATTCAGTTGCTGAAGCAAATTTTGCCCTATCGTCTTTGGTTAAAGTTTCATTCCTTCATCCTCATCCTAAATCTTCATTTAATTGTTAATTGTTCAAGAAACAAGATACAATCTCATTGACATTGGCTTGTCTGCATTTATTACTTCTTATGCATTTATTGTTTTAATTGAATGGCTAAATCACTTAAGTACAAATCTGAAGTGCGCTTTTCCCTTACACTAGAGCCATTCACTAGAAAGGCGGTTGAGCTGCAGTTTAAAACTGCTGGCAGCCCAACACCATCATATGAAATCTCAGCTTGTATGTTTCCTGCCGAAAGACAAAAAGTAGCCACGAGAATAAACAATGTACTTTTCATTGATTAAAATTGGGTTTGTCAAATTAAATGATTCTATTGATTGTCAACACGTGCAGTGTTGTTTTAGTTTTTCATCAATCAATCTTGATAAACTGTAAACGAGCTGTTTCATCACCATTTAGGTCAATAAAATAAACTCCAGCAGCGTAGTTACTTAAATCAATTAGAACGTTGTTTCTATCTGTAGCACTTATGGTTTCAATGATTGTGCCATCAACAGAGATAAGCGTTAATTCTTTGAATTTGTGTGTAATAGGCAACTCGACTGTGATGTTTTCTCGCGCAGGAACGGGGTAAGTTGTAATCTGGATATGATTTTCTTCCCCATCTATTCCTAAAGTGTTTAATTCGAGCGTCATTGTATCAGCACCCGCTGCATTATAAACTTCTTGAGTGATCGAGTAAACAGTAACTTGATTGTATGTGTGAGATGCTGGCACCGCGCCTAGAATGGTTCCATCGCCCAAATCAAATACCATATTATCGGCATAGGAACTTAAATCTAAAAGCGAAACACTATTGCCATTGCCTTGAACTTGCGCTGTAAAGTTTGCAATAGGAGGTTGTCTTATACCGATATCGTCTATTGCAAAATCGCTTCTGTATCCATTGCCCGTAATGGCTCTAAAACGAACATTGATGGTTTTTCCTGTGAATGCGCTTAAATCTATAATTTTCTCCACCCAGTTGTTGCTTTGATTGCCAATCAATGGCGCCATCACATCAATGGACCAAGAACTGCCGTCATAAACATCTACATGTAATGAGCCCATATCTGCTCCACGCATGTTATACCAGAACACTAGTTCGGGTTTTCCACCTGCGGCAAGTTCAATGCACGGACTCAAAAGCGTTGAAACTGCATCTGTACAATTTCCACTGGCTTCTACGTAAAGATATTTTCCGCTCGATGTTCCGGTAGTATGATCGGTCGTTGGCCCTGTAAAGTCAGATGGTGTGCCACCATTAATTGTGCGCCAATCCGCATCGTCAAAAAGGTAGTTTTCTTCATTGTGCCAACCATTTATCAGGGTGCAAACAACTTCGCCACATGTAGATTCATTGCTGCAGTTTGAAAAGTTTTCGAAGTCTTCTGTCCAAATTGCTTGCGACATTGTGGTAGATGCAAGAGACTGAAAGCTAACGTTTGCAGTATCGTTGTAATGATTGCCATCAGATGGCGCGCTGATCCAAACAGTTAGGTTATTTCCTGCCTGAACAGATGCTTTTTGATCAAACACGAGCATCGTATCGGTATTTGGTGCTAACTGAATGGTAAAATTTTGTGTGCTTGAAGCTCCACTCAAATCAAACAATGCGCTTAATGATGTAATTGGACTTGTGCCATTATTGAAAACTTTAAAGCTTATCTCAACACTGTCTCCATGACAATCGCTTAAGCTGCCATTAGCGGGCGAAACATCGGATAATTCAGCATCAACAGGAATAATACAATTGAATAACCCGGGTTGAATTTGATACGCATATGCTCTTTGTCCTTTTGCGCTGTTAGGACCATTACTGCTGACAGAATACCATAAAAAGTCGCTATATGGATTCATGCCATATTCTACGAAAGTGTTTGTTTGGCTAATGCCGATCGAATCCATGTATTTGTTGCCCAAGCGATACACATCATAGCTTGTTGCTCCGCTGACATTATTCCAAGTGAGACCAATGGAATCAGGACAAACGAATAATGCGTTTAATCCATTGGGTGTTGAAATTATGGAAAGAGTTTCTGATTCAACCGTTTGTCCGCTGTAGCTTAATCTAACTTTTACCTGACCTGTGGTAATGTTTGGGATACTCCAATCGATATATTTCTGCGATGCAGCAGCGTTGTTGATCAAATTCCAAGTTGCACCATTATCTGGTGAGTATTCCGCTACTACTGTTCCTGTATCTGGAGACACATCCCAACGGAGCTTTTCTGAACTGAATGGAATAAAATGCTCATCGCCAATAGGATAGGTGAGTGAAATTTTAGCTTCTTCAAAACGATAGGAGATAAAAAACTTTTGTGGACCTTGTGAAACATCAAAACCTTGAATTTTTAAAGTGTACAAACCATTAGTGGGTTGATCAATAACAATTTGTTCAACATTGTTTAAATGATCAGTTCCAGGAACAGCCGCATTGCCCAAAGTGGCAGCATTTGGTGTTGGATCAAGCACAAGAGGAAGCAGGGTTGAGCTATTGGCATCAATAATTGTAAAATCTAAATCGTTGATGAGCGCGGTACTTGCTCCCGTTGAAGCCTCCGGATCTGTCCAATAAAGCATGATTTTAGCTTGATGAAGGCCTGAAGGAATGTTGAGCGAAAACTCAACCGAGTCACCATCACCGACTGTGCCTTCTAAATAGCTTGCATTTTCGATGTCTTCGTATGCTTTTGCAACATTAATTCGGCCCCAGCCATGAATGAAATCTGGCCCAGCCACGCCAATGTCATCGGCAGTATTGAGCACAATTGCTTTCATTAATCCAGCTTCGGGTTTTATGCCATTTATACCTTCAAAAGCACTGTATAAAACAGCCAAACTTCCTGAAACTCCAGGACACGACATGGATGTACCTGATTTCACACCATAATCATAGTTTTCGATGGTAGAATATACTGAGGAACCTTTTGCACTTATATCTGGCTTTATTCTGCCATCATGAGCTGGGCCGCGGCTGCTCGAGTTGGCAATAATGTCGTTTTCGTCTAAGTTGGCAACAGTAATTACGTTTTTACCCACTTTGTGGCCACCAGTAATGTTTCCCCAAAAGCTGCCAGCACCATAACCGCAATCTGAGGTGCCACTGTTTCCAGCCGAAAACACATGCATTAGTGATGGTCTTTGCTGAATTTGATCGTCCATTGTTCTCGCCAACGCAGTGTAACCCGCATTGCATCCATTGCTGTATGAAGTAGAAGTAATTACTACATCATAATCGTAGTAATGCTGCATGATGCTATCAAAACCTTGGTATTCAGGCGCTGCTTTATAAACAAATAAATCAGCTTGAGGTGCTTGACCTTGGCCGCGTGGGTCAATATTGCCAGCACCCAAAATGGTTCCACTCACATGATCTCCATGATCGCCTTCAGTCCCAACCCAAAATTGGGTTTCGCGATTGTGTCTATCAATGTGAGGCCCAATACTGCCATCATCTTGCAGCATGACAGCCACGCCTTGACCTTCATATCCGATTGCATTCGTGTTTTCTGCGGAAAGCACATTTACTCTATGAGCTGTTCTTCCGGTATAATTCTCAGGTTCACCATAATCATAAGCCCAATCAATGTATTGAACGGAAGTGATTTCTTTGATTTGAGCTATTTTTTCGAGACTTATTTCAATCGTAATAAACTGATATGTTGAGCGATTATCAACTATAGCTAGGTTTTTTTCAGTCAAGCTGAAAAGGAAGTCTTTAGTGCTAATATTTTTAAAAGAATGAAGGTTCACTAGTAGAGTTTGATGGTTGATTCTTGCTCTACTTGGAACAATGTTTAAATCATCAATTGCTTTGAATTTATTAGTCCAACCTTCTTGGCCAATAATGCTCAGCTGAGATAAAACAGTTTCTGAAACATTAGCATTAATGCTTAAAAGATAGAAGCCCTTTTTAAAAGATTCAAGAAAAGAAATTCCTTGGGTTTGAAAATATTCTTGTTTTGCTAAAGAGATGTTTTGATCTAACAAAACCACCCCATAATGTTGGTTTTGAAACGATGGCCAGGCCATTACTTCAACCTTTGTAAGCGCGTTATTCTCAGCGCGGTTGATCACAAACTCCCCGTTTCGCAGGTCTAGCGTTTTATCAGAATCAACTGTTGTTTGAGCTGTAAGTGAGGATATGCATAGGCTGAGCGCCAATGTCGACAAGTATAGTTTCCGCATAATCATTAGGTTCTTTTCACAAGTGAGAGCCTAAAAATACTACCTGCAATGTTACATTTGGTGGCACATCGGCATATAGTTTGTTTTGTATGGTGATGCTAATACCAGATATATCATGAAATTAAGAGGACTTCAAATCATATACGCAGCTGTTGCGGCTGTTTCTTTATGCTCTTATATCCTTTACGAAACAAGTAGTTCGGCCTATTTACCAGCAGATACCGTTTCTGTTCAAAAAGACCAAGTTTTAATGCGGTCGTTAATGGAAAGCCTAAACGCTCAGCATTTTTTACCAAAGCAAATAGATGACGAGTTTAGCAAAGATGCGTTCCGCTTGTACTTAGAGCGTATGGATTTCAACAAAAGATTCCTTTTAGCTTCTGATGTTGAGGCTTTTAAGATGTACGAAACTAGAATTGATGACGAAACTAATGCGGGCACCTTCAAATTCTTTGATTTGAGCTATGAAGTGTTGCAAGAACGCATGAAAGAAGCACAAGGCTATTACCGCGAACTTCTTGCGCAGCCTTTCGATTATCAAGCAGATGAAGAAATAGAATTGGATGAAGAAAAACGTGAGTTTGCAACGACTAGAAACGATTTAAAAGAGCTTTGGCGCAAGCTTTTGAAGTACCAAACTTTGGCAAGAATTACCGAAGACATGGAAAAGCAAGAAAAGGCGCATGCTGAAAACGATACAGTAACACTGAAAACGTTTGACGAGCTTGAGAAATCTTCACGTGAGTTTTTACTAAAAAGCAACGACCGTTTTTTTGAGCGCATGAGTAAGTGGGAACGTGAGGATCAGAAAGAAGTTTACATCAACTCGATCGTGAATGTTTATGGTCCACACACAGGGTTTTTCCCACCAAAAGACAAAGAGAATTTTGATATTTCGATGAGTGGCCAATTAGAAGGAATTGGCGCTCAACTTCGAGAAAAAGATGGTTACATAAAAGTTGAAAACATTGTTCCAGGTAGTCCATCATACCGTCAAGGCGATTTAGAAGAGGGCGACTTGATCATTAAAGTAGCCCAAGAAAAAGAAGATCCAGTTGATGTAACCGACATGCGCCTTGATGATGCTGTTAAGCTGATTCGCGGTAAAAAAGGAACAGTTGTTACACTTACCGTGAAAAAATTGAATGGTTCTATCCAAGACATTGCCATCACAAGAGACATTGTGTTGCTAGAAGAAACGTATGCTAAATCTGTTATCGTTGAAAACGAATTGGGTAAGAAAGTGGGCTACATCCGATTGCCTAAATTTTATGCAGATTTTAACCGAAATGGCGGTCGTGCTTCCGCAGAAGATGTTCGTTTAGAGCTTGAAAAACTCAAAGCCGAAGGCATTGATGGTGTAGTGCTTGACTTGAGAGGAAATGGTGGTGGTTCTTTGAATGATGCCATTGACATGACGGGCCACTTCATTAAAACAGGACCTGTGGTGCAAGTTAAAGGCCGCTACACTAAGGCAGAAGTAATGAGTGATAGAAACAACGCAGTTACCTATGACGGACCGCTTGTGGTGATGACCAATCACTTTAGCGCTTCAGCTTCAGAGATTTTGGCTGCAGCTATTCAAGATTACGATCGCGGAATTATTCTTGGCGCAAGCTCTTCTTTTGGAAAAGGAACCGTTCAGCGCTTTTATGATTTAGATCAAAAGTTAGATGCTTCAGAACGTGAATTTCGTCCGCTTGGCGCAGTAAAAGTGACCACACAGAAGTTTTATAGAATCAACGGAGATGCAACACAATTGAAAGGCGTTGTTCCAGATATTTTGATTCCAGATCAATACAACTACATAGACTTAGGTGAGAAAGAGCAAGACTTTGTAATGCCTTGGGATGAAATAGCTCCAGCTATTTACACCCCTTGGAAGCCAAGCTACAACGAAAGCAAAATCATCGCAAGCAGCGAAAAGCGCATCAAAAAAGATGAAACCATGCAGCTGATTGACGAAAATGCAAAACGATTGAAGTCTCAGCGCAATGAAACTCTCGTAAACCTAAACTTCGACAAGTTTGTGGCTTATCAAAAAGAGCTGGACAAAGCAGCCGAGAAATACGAAAACCTAATGAAGCCTCTTGATGATTTGAAGATCCACAATCTTAAAGTGGACATTGATGCTTTTGAAGGCGACACCGTAAAGCTTGATATCAATGAAAAATGGATCAAGAAATTGAACAAAGACATCTATCTAGACGAAGCCATAAACGTAATAGCTGAAATGGCAGTGAAGTCTTAAGTCAACTTTTTATAAAGACAAAAGCCCAGAAGAACACCGATTCTTCTGGGCTTTTTGTTTTAAAGCCTATCATCTACTCCTGATCCTCTGGCATAGGATACAAGTAGTTGTTATATGGATATCGAATGGCGTGCAGTTCTTTCACTTTGGCATACAGCACTTTTTTGAACTCTTCCACATTCGTTTTTTCCTGTGCAGAGATAAAAATGGTTTGATGGTCTTGACGTGCCATCCATGTTTTTTCAAGATCGCCAAGCTTCATAGCTGGGTGTATTTCGCCATCCCATTTCCATTCTTCTTCTGGTGGTTCAGGATATTGATCAATTTTATTAAACACCAAAATGGTTGGTTTATCTACCGCCTTAATTTCGGCTAGCGTAGCTTCTACCGTTCTTATTTGATCTTCGAACTGAGGATGCGAAATATCTACCACATGAAGCAAAATATCGCTTTCGCGCACTTCGTCTAGTGTAGATTTAAACGATTCTACCAATTGGTGCGGTAGCTTGCGGATAAAACCAACCGTATCGGCAATTAAAAACGGTAAGTTGTCTATCACCACTTTGCGCACAGTGGTATCAAGCGTTGCAAAAAGCTTGTTTTCTGCAAACACATCACTTTTCGAAATCATGTTCATTAGCGTAGACTTGCCCACGTTGGTATAACCCACCAACGATACGCGAATCATGCTGCCACGGCTTTTGCGCTGTGTAGCCATTTGTTTGTCAATCTTTTTCAGCTTTTCTTTTAAAAGCGAAATACGATCGCGGATCATACGCTTATCCGTTTCAATTTCTTTTTCTCCAGCCCCACCTCGTGTTGCAGTGCCACCACGCTGGCGCTCAAGGTGTGTCCACATTCGCGTTAAGCGAGGCAAAAGATATTCGTAGCGCGCAAGTTCTACCTGCGTTTTTGCTTGTGAAGTTTGCGCTCGCATTTGAAAAATGTCAAGAATGAGTAAGCTTCTATCATAGATTGTTTTTTGCAATTCACGCTCTATGTTTCGCAGTTGCGATGGGGTGAGGTCGTCATCAAAAATGACAACATCAATGTTGTTTGCTTCTACATATTGGCGCACTTCTTCAAGCTTACCCGTACCTACAAAGGTTTTTGGGTGAGGTTGCTCAAGGTGTTGCTTAAAATACCTGATGGTTTCAAAACCGCCTGTATGCGCTAAAAATTCAAGTTCGGCTAAGTATTCTTTGAGTTGTTCGGCAGTTTGGTCTTTTGTGGCCACACCTACCAAAACCGCTCTAAGATTGGCTTCTTTGGTTACGATTAATTCCATAAAATAGAATTAGAAATAAATAAAATGCATATCAAAACTGTCTTCCGATTTAAATTGCGAAAGCCGTTTTTTGTAAAGATCATCAACGATGACCTTGGTGAGAAGAAAATTTGAGGAAGAAGATTGGTTAAAACCAAGTTCCAAATTCTTTTAAAAATGGCCATGGAATCATTGCGAAAATGAGCACCAAACCAATTCCATAGAAAATCAAAATAGTTTTTGATTTGCGTTTGTCGTCTTCTTGTCTTTTGGCGCGGCTATAACCCACTGTAATCAGGGCAATTGCAATGATCATCATGCTTATATGCTCTACTGCAAAAAAGCGAGCTTGAGGATTTGCCATCACTTCTTTGGCATTGTTAGTAAGGGAGCTAAACCAAGGGCTCATGAAGTACATCACCAAGCCTACAACCAATTGAATGTGGCTAAAAATCAAGCCTAGTAGAGAAAACAATTTGCTTTTTTTGGTGAAGCCTTTTCCACTGGTTACGGCCATTGCTGCGTCAGCAACAGCTAAAATCAAGAACAATAAAACGAGGTAACGAAAGCTGCTGTGAAGATGATTTAAACCAGTGTACATGTTTTCTTAGATTTTGGGCAAAGTTAATGTCCAACAAACATACATCGGTATCAACTTGTTTTAATGCTCAGCTATTAACAGCGGCCTGTATAAAGCATTTTTATACCGAAGCGTTTGCTGCTCTTGCGATGATAACTTTGACTGCTTATGATGAAATCTATTTTTTCGCTTTTTGCAGCGTGCGTTTTTTCGTTCACGCTTTTAGCGCAAGAAACCTTTCCGGTGAATGGTGTTCACGATAAAAAACCCATTTACTATGCCTTTACTAACGCTCACATTTACAAATCGGCTACTGAATACATAGCCAAAGGCACGCTTTTGATCAAAGAAGGCAAAGTGGTTGCGGCTGGTGCCGAGGTGCAAATTCCAGCTGGAACGGTGGTTAAAAACTGCGAAGGTTTATACATCTATCCAAGTTTTATTGATGCCTACGCAGGCTTCAATCAATCAAAAAAAGGTGCGAAAAAGGAAATGGTTCCGCATTCGCATTGGAACCCGAGCATTCATCCTGAGCATCAGTATTTAGCTGATTTTCCGCTTGACGAAAAAACAAAGAATGACTGGTTGGCTTCTGGATTTGGTGTGGCAAACCTGCATCACCGCGATGGAATCATGCGCGGTTATGGCCAATTGATCATGTTAGGAATAGATCAACCAAACACTGCGCTTATTTCTGCTAAAAGCACTGCGCATTTTTCTTTTGCAAAGGGCACAAGCAACATCGATTATCCAACGTCACACATTGGTGCGGTTGCACTTTTGCGTCAATCTTTTTATGATGCCAATTGGTATGAAGGCAATACTTCAAAAACCAAAGAAAACACGCTCGCTTTCGCGGAAATGAAAAAGCAGGTTTCGGCCAATTGCATTTTCGAACTTTCAAATCCGCTCACGCTGCGCAACGTGATTGGCTTGGAGCAAGAGTTTGGCAGAACATTTATAGTAAAAGGCACAGGCGAAGAATATTTGTTGGACAAAAGTCAACTTGAAGGCCGCAACATGATTGTGCCCATTTCTTTCCCAAAAGCTTATGATATAAAGGATCCGTACGAAGCGCGAATGATTTCGTTAGCGCAGCTAAAGCAATGGGAAACAGCTCCATTCAACCCATATTTTTTAGATCAAAATGGAGTAACTATTTCGCTTTCGCGAGATACTATCGGTTCGGCTAAAGAGTTTTTAGCCAATCTAAAACAAGTAACCGAAAGTGGTTTTGATCACGACAAAGCGTTGGCGGCACTTACTACAACGCCAGCACAAATGCTCAAAGTCTCTGAATCTATTGGCGACTTGAAAGCGGGGAAACTCGCTAACTTTTTTATCTCGAACAAGCGTTTTGATGAAGACGGTTTTGCCATTGCCCAACATTGGAACAAAGGCCAAATGGTGCTCAATAAGCCACTTCCAGATCAATCACTTATTGGTGATTACAATTTGGTGGTGAACGGTCAAAACTATGATTTGAAAATCACTGAAGTTTCTGAAAAAGCGATAAAAGCTTCTGCCAAATACAAAGGCAGCGAAACCAAAGTAAAAACAACAATTGAAAAAGATAACGACTTAATTACCATCGTGTTGATGAGTGGTGATAGCAACTCAACGTTGTTGTTTCAACTCAGTGGAAAATTAAGTTTGAAAGGCACTGTTTGGGATGGAAAAGGCCAAGACAACACAGGTGAGTGGGTTACTTGGGCAGCGGTGAAAGATCGTAAAAGTGAATTGACTACAGGTAAAACTACCGAAATCAAGGCTGAAGTAAAGCCGCCAATTCTCATGAAACCAAACATGGCTTATGGTGTGATAGATCAAAACATGAAAAACACGTTTGTGATTACCAATGCTAAAGTGTGGACGTGTGGCCCCGATGGATTGCTTGAGAATGCCGATATCTATGTGGTTGATGGCAAGATCAAATCCATCGGAAAAGACCAAATGTATCCAACTGAATTGGTTCGAATTAACGCAAATGGCAAGCACGTAACTCCGGGTATTATTGACGAGCACAGTCACATAGGCATTTTTGGTGGCGCAAATGAGTGGGGGCAATCATCTAGCGCTGAAGTCAGAATTTCAGACGCAATCGATCCTTGGAACATTAACATTTACCGTCAATTGGCTGGTGGAGTTACTGCAGCACAATTGCTTCACGGCTCGGCAAACCCAATTGGTGGTCAAAGTGCATTGATTGAATTAAAATGGGGCCAAAGCGCTGACGAAATGCTGATTGATAATGCGCCAGGTTTTATAAAATTCGCTCTAGGCGAAAATGTGAAACGCAGCAATTCAAACCGAAAAGGCGATCGTTTTCCAGAAACAAGAATGGGCGTGGAGCAAACCTTTGCCGATGCGTTTATTAGAGCACACGAGTATGGCGCACCAAAAAGTTTAGCAGAAGATACCAAGAGAAAAAGCGGAGATGAAAATCCGCGCCAAGCGAGCAAAAGAAAAGACCTTGAGCTAGATGTGCTTTTAGAGATATTAAATGATACACGCTACATCACTTGCCACAGCTATGTGCAGTCTGAGATTTTGATGTTGATGAATTTGGCAGACAGCCTTGGGTTTAGAGTCAACACCTTTACGCACATTTTAGAAGGCTATAAAGTGGCCAATGAAATGGCTGCGCATGGCGCAAACGGCAGCACGTTTGCAGATTGGTGGGCATACAAATTTGAAGTGAATGACGCTATTCCTTACAATGCTGCGCTTATGCAAAAAGCGGGCGTAAATGTGGGAATCAATTCAGATGATGCCGAAATGGGCCGAAGACTGAATCAAGAAGCTGCCAAAACCATGAAGTATGGCGGTGTTTCTGAAATTGATGCTTTGAATATGATTACCATAAACCCAGCTAAAATGCTACATCTAGAAGATAGAATGGGAAGCATTGAAGTGGGCAAAGAAGCCAACTTGGTTGTTTGGAGCGATCATCCGCTCAGTGTTTATGCGCATCCAGAAAAAACGATGATCAATGGCGTGGAGTATTATGATGCTTCAAAAGCCGAAGCCCAACTTGACATGATTAATCGCGAGCGCTCAAGAATAATAGCCTTGATGCTAAAAGATAAAAGCAGCGCTAAGCAAAAACCAAAAGCTAAGGAAGAGCGACATTATGAATGCGATACATTGCTTGAAAACTATTGGGAGGAATAAAAGATGAAGAAGATTATCATACTACAAGCACTGTTTTGCTTTTTAAGCTTCAATCTTTTTGCGCAAGCACCAACACCCGGAAAAGCTTCTGACAAAAAGATTTTGATTCGCTACGCAACGGCTCATATTGGCAACGGTGAAAAAATTGACAATGCTTATGTTGCTGTTCAGGGCAAAGAACTGCTGTTTGTGATGGACGCGAATACTGCGCGTATCAATCTGGCAGAATTTGACTCGATCATTGACGCTTCTGGAAAGCATATTTATCCAGGCTTTATTGTGATGGATAGCCGACTTGGCCTTACGGAAATAGATGCTGTAAAAGCTACACGCGATTTTGACGAGATCGGAACATATAATCCAAATGTGCGTGCATTGCCTGCGTTTAATACTGAAAGCAAAATCATTGCAACAATGCGCCCAAACGGTGTATTGATGAGCCAAATTGCACCCAAAGGAGGTTTGATTTCTGGTGCATCTAGTGCGGTTCATTTTGATGGTTGGAATTGGACCGAAGCCACAGTAAAGGCGGATGAAGGTATTTATTTGAATTGGCCTTCGCGCTATCGCTACACGGGTTGGTGGGTAGAACCAGGAGCGGGTGAGATCAATAAAAAGTATGATGATCAAATCACTGAAATTGCTCAATATTTTGCCGAAGCTAAGGCATACTCAGGTTTTGAAAATAAACCAAGCCAAAACCTGCGATTTGAAGCAATGAACGGACTTTTTCAAGGTTCGAAAAGACTTTATGTGCGCGTTTCTTGGGCAAAAGACATGTTAGATGTTATTCAGTTTTTGCGCGCTTCGGGCGTTAAAAATTACGCCATTGTGGGTGGTGAAGAAGCACACTTAATAACTACAGAACTGAAAGAAAACAAAGTGCCTGTGATTATCAATCGCGTGCATGCTTTGCCCGAGCACGAAGATGATGCAGTAGATGCGCCTTATTCGTTGGCTAGTAAATTGAGCACTGCTGGTGTGCAAATTGCTTTTGCCATGAATGGCGATATGGAAGCAATGATTTCAAGAAACTTGCCTTTTCAAGTGGGCACGGCTGTTCATTATGGTTTGGAATATGAAAAAGCCATTGAAGCTATTACACTTACTCCGGCAAAGCTCATGGGAATCGATCAGCAATACGGTTCGCTTCAGTCAGGCAAAAGAGCCACGTTTTTCTTGTGTGATGGAGACGCGTTTGACATGCGAACCAATCAAATAATAGTAGCTTTTATCGAGGGTAAAATCATTGATTTGAACAATAGCCAAACGGCACTCTACGAAAAGTATTTGCAGCGAATAGAGGATTAAATAATCCTAGAAACCAAGTGCTTCTCGTACTCTGAAAAGCGTTTTTTGGCCTACTTCACGTGCTTTTTCTCCGCCTTTTGCCAGTTCAGAATCCAGTGCGCCTTTGTCGCTCATCAATCGATTATAATCTTCACGGTGCGAAGCAAAGTGACTCAAAATCAAATCGAGCAATTCTTTTTTGGCATGACCATAGCCAAAGTTTCCGCCACGGTATTTCTTGCGAAGTGCTTCGGTTTGTGATTCATTAGCCAGCAATTTGTAGAGGGCAAACACATTATCAGTGTCTGGGTTTTTCGGATCTTCTAATGGTGTGCTGTCTGTAATAATACCCATCACTTGCTTTTTCAACTCCTTCTCAGGCAAGAAAATATTGATGAAGTTGTTGTAGCTCTTGCTCATTTTGCGACCATCGGTTCCTGGCACAATCATCACTTTTGAGTCGTACATTCCTTCTGGTATAACGAGTAATTCACCGCATTTTCTGTTGAATGAGCCCGCCATGTCGCGTGTCATTTCAAGGTGTTGCATCTGATCTTTGCCTACAGGAACAAAGTTTGCATCATACAATAAAATGTCTGCCGCCATTAGCACAGGATATGTGAAAAGACCTGCGTTTACATCAGCCAAGTTCTCGCTTTTATCTTTAAAACTGTGTGCATTTCCTAGCATAGGAAAAGGAGTGAAGCAGCTTAAATACCACATCAATTCTGCTACTTCTGGCACATCACTTTGGCGATAGAAAGTGTTTTTTTCTGTCTCAAGTCCAAATGCCAACCATGCCGCGGCCACACTGTAAGTATTTTCTTTGATTACGTCTCCATCTTTTACCGCGGTTAGCGTGTGCATGTTTGCAATAAAAAGAAATGCTTCGTTTTCTGGGTCATTAGCCATTTTAATTGCAGGCTGCATTGCCCCTAAAATGTTTCCTAGGTGCGGAGTTCCAGTGGCTTGTATTCCAGTAAGTATTCTTGACATGGTTTTATAAAAAGTGGCTCAAAGAGCTTGTTTTAAAAGAGTTTTGAGCTGTAAAACAGGGTGCAAAAGTGGGCTTTAGTTTTCTTTGTTACAACCAAAGCAGTTGTGAGTTAAGTTCACCACGACTAATTAGCGTTATTTTTGCTCGCGATGTACTACATTTTACAGCCATTCAGAGTATTGTGGAAAGTTTTTTTCCTTTCCTATTTTATCATTAGCCTGACATTGTTGTATCCGCTATTCAACTATTTATTCAGCGATAAAAAGCGTTTTCCAAAGGCATTTAAACTAATGCGCGGTTGGGCTTTCACGTTAATCACAGTTCCAGGTGTTTGGATGCAGATTGAAAGACGTGCAGACTTGCCGAAAGGACCATTTATAATTTGTCCAAACCACAGTTCTTACCTCGACATTATTACCATGTACAGAGTATTTAAAAAGTACTTCGTTTTTATGGGAAAAATGGAATTGAACAGTTGGCCTATGTTCAACATTTTCTTCACCAAAGGCATGAATATTTCTGTAGATAGAGGTAATAGTTCACAAGCATTGAAAGCGATTGAGCGTGCAAAAACAGAATTGAAATTAGGACACAGTGTGGTTATTTTTCCAGAAGGAACTATTCCTTCAAATGCACCTAAGATGAAATCGCTGAAAAGCGGTGCGTTTTTGTTAGCAATAGAAACAGGATACCCAATTGTGCCGGTAACGTTTACTACCAATTGGAGAAGACTACAAGCTGGTGCAGCACTGCGCGTGAAAGGCGGGCCTGGGCCAAGTAAAGTAATCATTCACGCACCACTTTACCCAAAGGATTACGCTGAAAAAGGCGCAGTTCAAATGAAACAAGATACCTTTGAAATCATCAACAAACCATTGATTGAGCTTTATGGAAATAACGGATAAAACCATCGATAAATTGGCCGATTTAGCGCGTTTAAACTTTGAAGGTGAGCGCAAGGCTGAGATAAAACAAGACCTTGAGCGCATGCTCAATTTTGTAGATAAACTCAATGAGCTGAATACGGATGGATTAGAGCCGTTGGTATACATGACCAATGAGCCGTTAGTGCTCAGAAAAGATGAAATAGGCGAGGAGCTTACTCAAGCACAGGCATTGAAAAACGCACCATCAAAAGACAGTGACTATTTCAAAGTGCCAAAGGTTTTGGATAAATAAGTAGTTTAGTCCTATGATTTCTAAAGAATAAATAGCGTCTGCGCTGAATCATTTTCCTACAGAGATTGACCTCGAGCAATTCATTGATGAACTTATTCAATTAAAAAAAATAGAAAATGGGGTTCAAGATTTGGAAAACGGCAGATCAATCACCGACCAAGAGTTGGATGTTGAAATTGAAAAATGGCAGAAATAATTTGGTCACTTCAGTCTGTTGAAGACCTCAAGAACATTTATAGGTTTATTGAGCATGATTCCAAAATAAATGCGGTGAGAGTTATTTCAGGAATTAGAAAAAGCACTCAGCTTTTAAAGCAAAATGTCGTTATAGGAAAAGAGTTGAGCCAAATTTGTAAAGCAGAATACAGGCAGCTTGTGCATCAAAGATTTCTAATTATTTATCGTGTTAAAGCTCCTGATTTGGTCGAGATAATTACCATGCATCATTCCAGCCAAAACCTAATAGGTAGGAAGATTTAAAAAACAAAACCCCGAAAGCATCAATGACGCTTTCGGGGTTTTTCTTTTAA
>JANRBI010000232.1:0-5604 GCA_030727625.1 Salibacteraceae bacterium | reverse complement strand
TTTAAAAAACAAAACCCCGAAAGCATCAATGACGCTTTCGGGGTTTTTCTTTTAATGATTTGTTGCGTTTAGCAATACTCGTCAAAAGCAGCTTTTAGGTTTTCTGCGATTAACTCTGCTGGGCGACCTTCAATGTGATGGCGCTCAATAAAGTGAACCAACTTACCATCTTTCATTAGTGCTATAGATGGAGATGATGCAGGATAAGGCAAGAAATACTTACGAGCTTGTGCTGTGGCTTCGCCATCTACACCTGCAAATACTGTTGCCAGCGTAGAAGGAGTTTTAGTATTGCCAATAGCCATGCGCACCGCAGGGCGTGCATTTGCTGCTGCGCAACCGCAAACACTATTTACCATTATAAGTGCCGTGCCGCTTGCTTTATTCATCAAGTTATCTACCGCCTCTGCAGTTGTAAGCTGCTCAAAACCAACATCTGTTAGTTCTGATTTCATTGGAGCTACGATTTCTTCTGGATACATAGTTATATTGAATTTGTAGCAAAGGTAACATCTTGGTTTGCAAAAAGGTTTTGACTGTTAAGAGGCTTTTAACGTTTCTAGAAAAGAATCTATTTGTTTCTGCGCTCTTGAAAAAATCGTTGCAAAAGTTCCCTAGCTTGCTCCGCCAAAACACCTTCAATCATTTCTGTTTTTGGGTGAAGCATATCTATGTTTCTACTTCTAAAACCTCGTTTTTCGTCTGCTGCACCAAACACTACCTTGCCAATGTGGCTCCAATATAAAGCGCCAGCACACATTGGGCATGGCTCTAGCGTCACGTAAAGCGTGCATTTTTCCAAATATTTACCGCCAAGGTGATTGGCTGCAGCCGTGATAGCAAGCATTTCTGCATGAGCCGTAACATCATTGAGTTGCTCCGTTAAATTGTGCCCGCGCGCAATGATTTTTTTGTTTGAAACAATGACCGCTCCAATAGGCACTTCGCCTTTTTCAAAAGCCATATGAGCTTCCTGCAAAGCCAGTTTCATAAAGTGCTCATCATTAAAAACATTCAGTTCCATGCCAGTTGGTTGATTGATTCGTCTACTTGGTTTAGATTTCGGTTTGTCGCATGTTGCTTTTACCAGTAGATTTGCGATTTTACAGCAAATATCCAACTATGAATAGAATTAGTTACTTGATCCTTTTCTTACTGATCGGTTTTACTGCCAAGTCGCAGGTTTTAACGGTTACTACTGAGTCTAACGAGGCTTGTATAAATGAGTCGATCTGGTTGAAAGCCAGTGGCCACAACCTTTACGTGTGGAGTGATACTTTGAGATTGGACACTTATTTAAGTGATTCGGTTAATTTTTCGGCTTCTACAGCTGGAACTTATTCTATTACAGTGTTGGGATACACCATTTTTCCTGCCGATACAGATACTGTTGCTTTCAATATCACGGTAAATCCTAATCCTACAGTTACTATCAATAGTTCAGCAAACGCAGCAAATAATTTCATTTGTATTGGTGATACTGCTACGCTTCAAGCACTAGGAAATGGGTTGTCAGCTTTTGTCTGGTCGCCAGCCATTTCTACCACGGATAGCACTGGTCAATCAACAGGTGTTTATCCAGCTCTAACCACTAACTACATAGTTACTGTTACGGATACTAACGGTTGTTCAAACACGGGAACTAAACAGGTGAAAGTTAACCTAAACCCGCCAAGTGTTGCTATCTCTGCGAGTACATCAATTATTTGTCCTGGTGGCGAGTCTACATTAATCGCAAATGGAAATGGATTGCAGTTTGCATGGGACAATGCTTCAACCTTGAATGTGAGCAATGCCAAAACGGTAATTGCTTCGCCAACTACAACTACAACTTACAGTGTTACGGCAACGTTGAATGCGTGCAACACGGTAGCTACTACAACTATTGAGGTGCAAGATGCGCCCTTAATGACAGTAACAGAAAGCACCAACGGTGCAGCGATATGTTTAGATTCTTTTGCAACCATAAATACAGTTTGCGATTCATGCGATTATTACATCTACAATTTTCCTAATAGTACTGTGCAAACCACAAACGCTACACAAATTGTATCACCCAATGTAGTTGGCGCAGTTAACATTATTGTGAATGGTGTTGGTGGAAACGGTTGCAGAGCTATTGAAAATGTGACTATTAATGTGGACGACTGTTTTAACGGAACACCATTTGCAGTGCAAGAACTTACAGCAGCTGATCTAGTGTTGGTTCAAAGAAACCAACAAATTCAGGTAAGTACTCCAGTAAGAATTAACGCGGTAGATGTTTACAACATACTTGGGTCTCGAGTAGCATCAATAGCAGGTGTTGCATCTAATAGCGCATCTATTGACGCATCTTCACTGTCATCAGGTATCTACATCGTTATGGTGAAATCAGAAAACGGAGAAGTAACTAAGAAACTTTACTTGAACTAAGTAAGGTTCGAAGAATATTTAAGTAGAAAGGCGGTCAATTTTGGCTGCCTTTTTTTATGCCTTACACTTTCGTGAATAGAGTTTAACCAAGGTCTAAAAATGGTTTTGTGCTTTCCTTCAAATGTTCGATCAGATCATCGCTCATATATTGATATTCATCAGGAATATCCAACACGACCACTGCCGTGGAAGACATTTCATTAAGAAATCGTTGGTTTAGTCTGTCAAGATGTTTCTGTTCCATCACAAATACAATATCGGCCCAAAGCAAAAGTCCGCGATTGATTTTGATTCTAGCAGATGCTTCTGTACCAGCCGATTTTACTAGATAAAATCCATGGTTCTTGAACAAAGATTATGCTGTTCGGCTTCGCCACTTGTTTCTGCTACAGACAAATAGAATGTTCTACATTGGCTGATTCATAGAGGGTTTCACAAAAAAAAATCCCAACCTAACTAGGATGGGATTTTATGTTTATTCTTTTTGGGATTTATTGAATTACCACTTTGTGATGTAACACAGTGCCTTCGTTTTCAAACTGCAGTATGTAAGTTCCTTTAGCTACTCCTTCAAGTGAAACAAAGCTGTTTAAGCCGCTTATTCTTTGCTGATTCACCAATGTGCCGCCAATGCTATAAACACTCAGTTTAGCGGTGTTAAATGCTTCAGGAAGGTTTATAGTAAGTTGTCCGTTACTTGGGTTTGGATAAACCTGAATCGTGTTCTCATGTGTTTCGTTCACACCTAGGAAGATGATCGTAACCGCAAGGCTGTCATAACCCACACAACCATTCACATCTGTTTCAGTAACGTAAAGCATTCCGTTTGGCCCTGCATTCCATTGCACCGAAGCATTGTTGCTTGCAGTGTTATTGATTAGTCCGCCATCAGCGCCCCAAGCAAACCCACTTCCGTTGCTCAAAGGCACAGAATAAGTATAGCTATTCCAGCTTTGCACAGAGGCACTTCCTGTAATTGGTCCTGCCACAGGATTCGGATAAATTGGATTTGAGAAAACGCTGTCAGTTAAGGTTGCTATTTGACCAAAACTATCGGTTACTATCACATTATAACCTCCAGTGCTAAGTCCACTTAGGTCTTCGGTTGTTGCTCCGTTGCTCCAAAGAATAGTAAATGGTGGCACACCACCAATGATGGTCAAATCAATGGTTCCGTTGTTGGTTTCGGTGCACGTAACATCGGTAGAAATAGAGACCAATGAAAGTGCAGGTATGGTATCAACCGCAAAGGTTTTGTTTGCACTACAACCAATACTATCCGTAACTGTGATGGTATATGATCCAATTGCTAATCCTGAAATATCTTCCGTCATCATTGTATTGCTCCACAAATAGCTGTATGGTGCAGAACCACCCGAAACACTTACATCTAAAGCACCATCATTGCTGGTACCAGAAGTTGGTGGTGTCATGATTCCAGTAATTACAATTGCTGGATTTCCGAGCACTATTGCGCTATCTGCATAGCTTGAAGTGTCGTTGTCTGTTACAGTAAAATAATACATTCCAGAAGTTACTCCCATCAGATTTGGAGTGGTTGCTCCGTTGCTCCAAACAAACGTATAAGGCGTTGTACCACCAGATACGGTAAGTATTACAGCGCCATTGCTATCGCCAAAGCAAGTTTCATTTATGGTACTAAATGATAGCATAAACGGCAACCCTGTTGGACCAACTGAATCTACGGCAAAAGTTGCGGTTTCAGTACATCCAGATGCATCGGTAGCAGTTACGGTATAAGAAGCAACAGCTAATCCTGTAATGTCTTCTGTGATTTCAAGGTTTGACCAATTAAAACTGAAAGGTGCTGTTCCGCCACTTACTGTGATGTCAATGGCACCATCATTTGCTCCGGAAGAGGTAGTGTTGGTAACCGTTCCTGCGATTATTATTTGTGGATTTCCACCAACGACAATTGTGTCAATTAAAACGTTGAGTGAATCATCGGTTACTGTCACAATATAAGTTCCTTGCGGAATATTTGTCAAGTCTTGAGTGGTGTCGCCTGTTGTCCAAACATAAGAGTAAGCAGGATTTCCATATTGAATGGTTAGATCGATGGCACCGTTGCTATCACCAAAGCAAGTCTCGTTGGTTACCATAGAAGTGGAAATCATTGGTGGTGCAGTGTAGGTAGAATCAACAATAAATGAATCTATTCCTTGACAACCATTTACATCAGAAACGGTGATTGTGTATGTTCCAGCTACTAAACCACTGATATTTTGAGTGCTTTGCGTGTTACTCCAAAAGAAGGAATATGGCATTGTACCACCCAAAAGGGTAATGTCAATAAAGCCATCTGCTGCTGCGCCTGAAGTAGCACCACCTATAACACCCGAAATGGTGATCGGTGCTGGTGAGTTCACAGTACCGCCAACAGATAAGGCGTTTCCATTGCTGTCTGAAATATTTACGGGATAAGTTCCAGCTACCAGGCCATTAAATACCATTGTAGTATCAACTTTCGCCATGATGGTCATATTGGTTATCATACCATCAAAATTGCCGTTTGCAAGCAAGTTTGGTTGCGTAAGTGATGCATCATCTAAGAAAAATCCAGCGCCTAAAATTCTTCCATTATTGATGGTAACATCATTGAATCGTGCGTTTTCAGCACTGCTTGATTCAACAAACTGAACAGCGTAAACTTCAGTTGAATCAAGACCAATCTTACCAATGATAGCGTCAGCGTTACCCTGTGTTCCGTATGATGAATCAGCGTATACAAGCGCGCCTTCTATCATACCAGCAAAAACTAAATAATCGTTATCAACATATTTTAAAGCAGTTATTCCACGCTCGGGTTGTGCGTTTCCGAATTGATAAAAGTTGGTTAAGTTTCCTGCCGTGTCCATTCCTAAAATGAATCCGTCAGCAGCGCCATTAGATGCATAGGCGTTTCCACTAATATTCACCGAACCACCAAAAACTCCACCAACAAAGAATTTGTCACCCTCCGTGTTTACATCTAATCCAAATGTGTTTTCAACGCTTCCTGATGAACCAAAACCGCTAGCCCAAAGCCAGTTACCAGCTGTGTCTAAAACAGCATAAGCAATGTCATTACCTCCAGTTGATGCAACTGTATTTGCACCCCAAACCGAAGTTCCTGTAATACGGGCGTTTACGATGATTCTGTCGGTAATACCACCAACATTATTTGCA
>JANRBI010000231.1 GCA_030727625.1 Salibacteraceae bacterium | reverse complement strand
GGTTTTGCAACAGTGTATGATTGTTTTGGAATGTTGTACGATTTCCAATTACCTTGCGGATCTTTCACTTGAATAACTCCACCCCATGACATTTCTCCTTCAGAATTAGCAGGCACTGCATAACGAGCAGTTCCATTAGCTATTGAGATTGAGTTTGTATCGAGATCAGAGTAATCGTTAAAAATTGGATTTCCTGTTTCCGGATCAAATTGCTTAGCTAGCCCCATTCGAGGGTTTTGAGTAGTGGAAAAGGCTGCAACAATTACTTCTGCAATAAAGCTATCACCTTGAATAACGTAGGTTGACCTTGGAATAACCTTGGCCGCAAGAGTATCGAATTTGAAATCCCCAGCATCAATATTCTTGTAGAGCAACTTAATAATGTCCGCTTCTGTATTTCTAACATCCGATTGAATTTTGGTCAGGTTGGTAATAACCGCAGCTAAAGGCAAATGATAAAAGTTGGCAACTTCCCATTTAACTGTCATGTCGCCCTCCTTGTATTCCTTGTCCGTGTCTAGACCCAATTCTAAGGCATTGCGCTCCACCTCATTCTCAATCAGGTACTTCATTTCATCTTTGAAGTTGTTTATTTTACTCTTAAGTTCCATTGCAGTCCATTCACCTTCCTTTGGAGAAGTAGGTTCTGCGCCAAGCAACATTGCTGTAGGTGCATCATAATTATCTTTTCCATTTACCCACCTTAACTGGTATAAAGAATCATTAGTAACTAGTGACTCATCATTACCATAGTCAGTAAATAAGATAATTCTTTTTTTCAGTTCTTCAATGTGTGCATTGATTTCATTAGATAAATCTCGAGCTTTCATTGCGTTCTTGAAGTACTTGTCCACTTTCGCAGGGTCATTAGCTCTAGCACTTTCAAATTGACCGTAAATCACATCATTTTTGGAGGAGAAGTTCTCATTGGTCACCTCCAATCCTTCGTTGATAATTATGAAGGCATCCAACACACTTTTAGATACGTTCATTGCTAACATAGCCAGAAGAACGAGGTACATCATACCAATCATCTTCTGCCTTGGGGTTTCTTTTCCGCCTGACATTTATTCTAAATTATAGAGTTAAAGAGAGTGGTTAATTACCCATTATTGTTATTGTTCCCCATGTTCATCGCTTGAAGCATGTTGCCGTAAATACGGTTCAATTGACCCAAATTAGATGACAATTCTGAAATATTTTGCTTGTATTGCTTAGTGTCCTCAACGGAAGCCTGGAGGTTTGCCATCAACTCTGATATTCCACCATAAAATTGCTTGGTAGATTCCATTTGTTCACGACTTCCTTGAAGCTGTGCATCGTAAATACTATTTAATTCAGATAGCTTTGAAGAAACACTTTTCAACTCTGAAGCATAGGTTGCTCCATCTTCGGAAGATAGAGTGATGCTCGCAAGGCTTTCGGATGCTTTTGAATAATTTTCTGACAATTGAGTAACGTTTGTTGCAGCGCTTCTAACGCTTGTAACATACTCATTAGTGGCAACTGAAGCATCTGAAATATCCGAAAGCTTTGTAGCATTATCAGAAAGATGTCTCAATCCAGCTCCAAGACTTTCGATTAATTCTGGGCCTATTTTCGCTTCTTCTAACATATTATCAAGCTGCTCAGTTATTGGTAATTCACTATTGTGAACAGCATGATGTTCTTCTATTGACATTTCTTCGCCTTCTTCTCCTTCATGATGCTCTTCCTCACTGTGTTCAGCTAATTCTGGATAAACCAGAGCCCAATTTGGGTCTTCATGTAACGGCTCGAATGCAGAAAAGATAAAAATCACAGCTTCTGTTGTCAAACCAACAATTAACATGATACTAGCTCCAGGATAATGCTGAATCTTGAATAGTGCACCAATAATTACGACCGCTCCTCCTAATCCATAGAGCTTGCCCATGAACGCTTTCCAACTTTTACTTCCTGGTCTGAATCCTTTGACTTCCTGAGACATAATAAAAATAATTAGGGTTATAAATTAATTTAAGATTAGATTTTTAATTAAATACCATCGCCTTTAGCACGGCCTAGATAGGACATTACATTTCTAAAACCAATGTAACTCTTTGCTGTATCTTGATATTCATAGGTTCGGGTACCATTCTGCAGATAATATCCTATGTCTTTCCAGCTACCACCGCGGATTACTTTACGCTTTAGAACGGGTGGGTCATCGTCTTTAGCTTCATATACATAATCCATATTCATGTCATGAGCAAAATCATACGATGACTCATCATATGCATTGCTTGTCCATTCAGCAACGTTTCCTGACATACAATATAATCCGTAGTCATTCGGAGAATAGCTCGCTGCAGGCACAGTATGGAAACCACCGTCATCAACATAATTACCTCTCATTGGCTTGAAGTTTGCCAAGAAACAGCCTCTTGTATTTCTTATGTAAGGACCGCCCCAAGGATATGGTGAATGATCCAAACCACCACGAGATGCATATTCCCATTCTGACTCTGTCGGAAGCCTAAAATCTTGCACTTTTACTCCACCTAATTCGAGCAAATAGTAATTTAAAAGTTCTGTTCTCCAAATACTAAATGCACGAGCTTGTTTCCAAGTTACCCCCACAACCGGATAATCGTCATATGCAGGATGGCTAAAATACATTTTAGTCATCGGCTCATTGAATGAGTAAGTAAAATCATGAACCCAACACAAAGTATCTGGGTATACATTGATAACATCTCTTTTAATGAAAACAGAACGATCTGTCATACCTCTTTGGCGCAATGGTGCACCAGGCCCTCCCTTGCGAGCAGCATCGCGATAGTCAATCCAGAAATACTCATAATCGAGTTTACGAACATCAATTTCTCTGAATCCTCTGAACCTTTCAAATTCAGGATAGTACATCACCTCCAATGCTTCTCTCTGATCTGGCTCATCCCAAAGTATTCGCTCATTCCAATTGATATGGGGAGGTTCAATTTCCTCGTCATACTCATTTACAGAAATCAGATATTCTTCATCAACTTCTTCACCAAGAATTCTTCTAGCTATTGAGTCTCGAACCCAATACACAAATTGACGGTATTCGTTATTTGTGATTTCAGTTTCGTCCATATAAAAGGCCTGAACAGAAACCGTTTTGGCTTTAGTTGTAGTTGACATTGGAACATCCTGATCACTTTGACCCATGGTAAATGAGCCCATTGGCAAATACAGCATACCATAAGGATCAGGTTGAAACCATTGGATTCTATTTTGAACCCCTATCAGTTGACCATTACCTGAGGTACTGCAACTGCTCACTAAGACTGATAATCCAAGCAGGATGTATGTCGAGGTTTTGAGCAATAATTTCATGTTTCCTCCTTTATTAAATTGTTTGATAGTCTTCGAATTTTAAAGCTTGCAAAAGTATGCTAATTATAAGAACCTCACATTTCTGTGTTGTCTTACTGGTGGCTGAGGCTTCAGCTTAAAGCAATATTGTAGAAATATCTCATGAGATCCTGTACTTCCTTTATTGATTCTAGAAGTGGTTACATCGTACGAATACCCTGCGGTAAATGTTCCGGGAATTCCTGGAACCGCACTTTTTAAACCTGCCATTACCACTGCTGCATCAACAGCTCGATAACCAACTCCACCCCAAATGAAGTTGTTCCATTCAACGTTTAAATTAACGTCAAATTGTGCAGTTACTGCATCTGATTTGACGAACACTGAAGGTTTTAAGACGAATAGCTCATTTCCCGGGATGGGGTAATCAAACCCTGCCATCACATAAATGTGACGATACATCTTAAAACGTGTATCCCAAGAAGTAACAACTGGATTATTCGGAAACTGCGTCAAGAATCCCGTTCCGCTTGCCGCATACTCCAAACCATTGAGGTGAGCCATTGAAAGACCGAAGTACAATTTGCGATCTTGTGCTAAATAAGTTTGGTAATAAAGTCCAATATCCATATCGAAACCTCCTTGAGAGTATCCTTCATCTGGAATCGATGGATCTGAAAAATAAGGATCTGTAGATCTCCAGTTATTACCTAACGAGAATTGTAAAAGACCAACCGATACTCCGATTCCTAAGTGACCTGGGTTTCCACCAATAAAACTTAATGGAACATGCAGACTATACTGACCTTTTAATCCAAAAAAGTGTTGTTGACCTAATGCGTCACCTACAATAGTCAAACCACCACCGCTGCGCATGTTGATGACTGGAGTAGTGAATGTGCCATGAGCTCCAAAAACGTAAGTTTCTGGTCTTCCTTCAAAACCACTCCATTGATGACGACCTAACATATAACCACAAATTCCGTCATTCATTCCAGCATAAGCAGGATTGACAAACAGCTTGTTATTCATGTTTTGACTAAACTGAGGATCTTGTTGAGCAACAGCTGACAGTGAAAATGTCGTAATAAAGAGGAGCGCTATACTTTTAAGTTTACCTTTTATCATAGTTGTTAATACAGGGTAAGTTTGGGAAGGGCTAAAATAGAGAAAATACAAATGGTGTCAATTTTTTTCCACGAAGGTGGGTATTTTTCAACACCAATTGGTTGAAGCAGCCGATAAATCAAGGATTTACTATAGCATTTTCTTGTATGCTTTCCACCATCTATCAGGCAAATCATCTTCTGTTGCCACCTTGTAATCGTCATAATTACATGGAATTAGATGATGTTTTCTGTATTTATTAGCAAATTCTGGTGGCACTGGAACTTCCATCCACCAACGATCCGTCTTAACGCTTTTGTAAAAAATCAAATGAAATTCATCCTCTTTCAATGCCACTCGATATTTCAAAAAGCCAGTACTTTTAGCATGTGGCATTTCTGTTTTTCGCATGTAAAACCCTTCGAAGAAGCACCAAAGCATTTCTGCAATTAGCAATGCATCCACTTGGCTATCACTTTCGAAGTTTATATCGGTTATCAATATGACTTTTGATTTCTCGCTAAGCGCAGCAAAGCGCATCAATTGACAAATCTCTTCTGCATAGATTCCGTTTGGCTGACGAGAGTAGTTTGAGGTAAAGTCAGAAGACTTTACTACATCCATAGAAATTGTTACAATTTCAGACCCGCGCACAATAGGCTCAGTACTCAAAATATTACCTCTTATTTCACCTAATCTGTAAGCATCAAAAAACAGCTGATCAGCCAATGATAGCTCTTTCGGATCTGTCAAATAAGTTTGATAACCAATGTTTGAGAAATTGAAAAGATAGTTTGGCTGTGTTTGAAGAATAGTTGACATGTAACCTTCATCAGCACCATTTTGAATATTTAAAGTATTATCAATTGCGGTCAAATTCACTACACTTTCTGTTTTTTCGAAAGCTTTGTAAGCAGCAATTGTAATTTCTCTTCTATCTCCAATAATAATTGGAATGACGCGTGCAGTCAACAATTCTTCGGCAATATCAGCCACGGCTGCTTCCGTGTCTTTTACAGAAGCGCCTTTCACTAAAATTCCCATGTTGAGTATTCTGGGTTCGAATCCCGATGGAAAAAGTGTGGACACTTTTTCCATTATTAGGGTTTCGAAATGATTTTTTAGTGATTCGCCTTGGTTTATAAATATCAACGCAAAGTCAAAATCTTTGAAATCTACATCTTCTGAATAATCTGTGATGTATTCACCTAAGCTGCCTTGCTTCGCTGACTTAGCAATGACAAAATCTTCTTTAAAATAAGATGAAAAGCTCATACTCAATTACTTCTTAGCCTTAGTTTTCGGTTTTGCTTTAGGCTTGGCCTTAGCAACAGTTCGTTTACCGCCCTTATTGGTTGGTTGCGAATTTTCTGCAATTTCCAAACATTTTTCCAAAGTGAGTGCTTCTGGATCAATATCTTTTGGAAGCTTGTAGTTTTCTTTACCTACAGTCATGTAAGGTCCATATCGACCTTGTAGCACTTTTATAGGTGGATCATTTTCAAAATCATGGATCAAAGCCTTGCGTGCTGCTTCCAGTTTTTCTTCAATGGCATTTATAGAAGTTTCAAGATCTATTTCTAATGGATCAAGTTTTCCGATGTTATAAAATGCGCCATCAAATCTTAAAAAAGGACCAAATCTACCTGTTGAAGCCACTATGTCTTTCTCTTGATATTGGCCAACTGTTCTAGGTAGCTTAAACAATTCAAGTGCATCCTCTAGCTCAATGGTTTGAATACTCTGACCAACTCGCAGCTTAGCAAATTGAGGTTTTTCTTCACCTTCTTCTGTACTACCTATTTGAACCATGGGTCCATATCGGCCCAATCTCGCGATTACAGGTCTGCCTGATTTTGGATCGGTTCCAAGTTCGCGCTCACCTGAAGCACGTTCACTATTTTCAAGAGTGTCTTCTACTTTTTTGTGGAATGGTTGATAGAACTTGTGCAACATTTTGGTCCATTCCAGCTCACCACGAGAAATGTGGTCAAATTCTTCCTCCACACTTGCGGTAAAATGGTAATCCATAATGGTATTGAAGTGCTCTTCTAAAAAGTCATTCACCACAGTTCCTATATCAGTTGGGAACATTTTATTGCGTTCTGCACCAGTGTTTTCAGTCTTAATCTCTTCTGAAACTTGGTTCTTCGCAAGACTGATTACCTTATATTTTCGCTCATGTCCTTCACGATCTTCTTTTACCACATAACCTCTTTTTTGGATCGTGCTAATGGTTGGCGCGTACGTAGATGGACGTCCAATTCCCAATTCTTCTAGCTTTTTAACAAGCGCAGCTTCAGAATATCTTGGTGGATGATTTGTAAACTTCTGGGTCACTTCTACTCCATCGAGCATCAAGTGCTCGCCTTCAGCAACATTTGGAAGGTTAGAATTTTCTTCTTCTTCGTTTTCATCATCAGAACCTTCGAGGTAAACTTTTAAAAATCCATCGAATGTGATGATCTCGCCTTTTACTTCGAATAGCTCATCAATGTTCTGACTAGAAATCTTGATCGTGGTTCTAAGCAACTTAGCGTCACTCATTTGCGAAGCGATGGCCCGTTTCCAAATCAATTCATACAAGCGCTGCTCTCTTCCATCAGAAGAAACTTCTCTTCTATTAAAATAAGTTGGCCTGATTGCTTCGTGAGCTTCTTGAGCGTTTGCTGTTTTAGTAGAAAACTTGCGTGGATTTAAATACTCATTTCCGTATTCAGAATTAATTTCAGCCGTAGCACCTTCAATGGCGGTATCGCTCAAATTAACCGAATCGGTTCTCATATATGTAATCTTACCTGCTTCATACAAGCTTTGAGCAACACGCATGGTTTGCGCAACGCTGTAACCTAGTTTACGCGCAGCCTCTTGCTGAAGCGTTGAAGTAGTAAAAGGAGCTGCAGGTGATTTTTTACCTGGTTTTTTATCTACTGACTGTACTGTGAAATCTGCATTCTTACACTTTTCTAAAAAAGCGAGAGCATCTGCTTCCGATGAGAGTCTTTTATTTAAGTCTGCAGAAAATGTTTTTCCATTGGATTGAAAAACTGCTTTCACTCTGTAGTATTCTTCTGAAGTAAAAGCATCTATTTCTTTTTCACGCTCTACAATTAGGCGAACAGTCACACTTTGAACACGACCTGCAGAAAGCGATGGCTTTACTTTTTTCCATAGCACTGGACTCAGCTCAAAACCTACAATCCTATCCAAAACCCTACGAGCTTGCTGAGCATCTACAAGGTTTTTATCTATTAATCGGGGGCTTTCGATCGCTTTTAAAATCGCAGGCTTGGTGATTTCATGAAAAACAATGCGTTTTGTTGTTTTAAAATTAAGGCCAAGTGCCTCCGCAAGGTGCCAACTAATGGCTTCTCCCTCGCGGTCTTCATCCGTGGCGAGCCAAATTACATCAGCTTCTTTACTTAATTTTTTCAGTTCAGTGATCACCTTTTTCTTATCGGCCATCACTGTATAATCAGGCTTAAAATTGTTCTCTAAATCAACTGACAAACCTTTGGTAGGCAGGTCTCTAACGTGACCGTAACTTGATTTAACAACATAATCTTTTCCTAAATATCCTTCTATCGTTTTCGCCTTTGCAGGAGACTCTACTATCACAAGATTCATACTCTATTGGGCTTTTCGGTCAGTGCAAATAAAGCGCAAAATAATCAGGTGAAATTCGAATGTGTCATTTACAACATGTTAAGAAGCCTTTAAAACTACTCCTGACATTTTAGCAGACGTGGCGAATACGTACCTTTGCCGACCTTAATTTTTTTTCGAAATAAAATGAATACTGAACACCAACTACTCGGTGACGAGCGTCAAGGAGAAGCAACAATGGTTGAACAATTGAGTGATAAACTCACCGGCAAGAAGCTTTACGTAGAAAGCTATGGTTGTCAGATGAATTTTTCGGACAGCGAAATTGTTGCCTCCATTATGGCTCAAGCTGGTTTCGAAACCACAAGAAACTCTGAAGAAGCAGATGTTATTCTATTGAATACTTGTGCCATTAGAGACAATGCCGAGCAACGTGTTCGCAACAGATTGACTCAATTTCAAAAAGATAAAAGAGAAAACCCAAACAAGATAATTGGTGTGCTAGGCTGCATGGCTGAGCGATTAAAGAGTCAATTGCTTGAAGAGGAAAAGCTGGTTGATTTAGTGGCTGGACCAGATGCTTATCGCGATTTACCAAACTTGGTTCATGAAGTGGGCACCGGGCAAAAAGCTGTAAACGTGTTGCTATCGCGTGAAGAAACGTATGCAGAAATCACTCCTGTAAGATTAGATACGAATGGTGTAAGTGCATTTATCTCCATCATGCGTGGATGTGATAATATGTGCAGTTTTTGTGTGGTTCCCTTTACAAGAGGCCGAGAAAGAAGCCGCGATCCAGAATCGATTGTTGCTGAAGCACATGACTTATATAATAGAGGTTACAGAGAAGTAACCTTACTCGGGCAAAATGTGGACAGCTATCGCTGGAACATTACCAAGAAAAACGAAATCATAGACGCTGAAAAAGAGACGGTAAACTTTGCCCAATTGCTTGAAAAAGTGGCATTGGTTAATCCAGGTCTTAGAATCAGATTCTCTACTTCGCATCCTAAAGACATGACAGACGATGTGCTTCACACCATGGCGAAGTATGAAAACATCTGCGAATACATCCACTTACCTGTGCAATCTGGTAACAGCGATGTGCTTCATAGAATGAACCGTGGTTATACTAGAGAATGGTATTTTGATCGCATTGATGCTATCAGAAGAATAATGCCTGATTGCGCTATCAGCACAGACATTATCGCTGGTTTTTGTGGCGAAACAGAAGCAGAACACCAAGACACCGTTTCGTTAATGCAAGCGGTGAAATACGATTTCGCTTACATGTTTTTCTATTCAGAAAGACCTAAAACATTGGCTGCAAGAAAGTTTGAAGACGATGTACCAGAAGTGGAAAAGAAACGCAGATTGACAGAAATTATAGATGTGCAAATGGCACACTCACTTATTAGCAATCAAAAAGCGGTAGGCAAAATTCACAAAGTGCTAGTGGAAGGTGATTCAAGAAGATCAAGCGAGCATCAATGTGGTAGAAATACGCAAAATGTGATGTGTGTTTTCCCTAAAAAAGGAAACAAGAGCGGTGATTATGTGAATGTAAAAGTGACAGAATGCACTGCCGCAACTCTGCTTGGCGAAATAGTTGAATAACAACGCTCATGACAATACAACAAGCAAAACAGCGATTTGGAATCATTGGCGTAGGTCCGGTTTTAGACCGAGCCATTGAAACTGCATTGCGTGTTGCACCAACTGATTTATCGGTTTTAATTATTGGAGAAAGTGGTGTGGGTAAAGAAGCCATGCCACAGATCATTCATCACAATAGTTTGCGAAAGCACAACAGTTACATTGCTGTAAACTGCGGTGCAATACCAGAAGGAACCATTGATTCCGAATTATTCGGACACGAAAAAGGATCCTTTACTGGAGCACATGATACCCGAAAAGGATACTTTGAAGTAGCCGATGGCGGAACCATTTTTTTAGATGAAGTAGCCGAACTTCCTGTTTCCACGCAAGTGAGATTATTGCGTGTATTAGAAACAGGTGAGTTTTTGAAAGTAGGCTCAAGTAAGGTTCAGAAAACAGATGTGCGCATTGTAGCAGCAACCAACGTAAACATTCCTGAAGCCATTAGAAAAGGGAAATTTAGAGAAGACCTCTATTATCGTTTGAACACCGTGCCGGTGCAAATGCCACCACTGCGCGAACGCAAAGAAGACATTCATCTGCTTTTCAGAAAGTTTGCTTCAGACTTTGGTGAAAAATATCGAATGCCTCCAGTGCGATTATCATCCGATGCCGTGCGCCTGCTAGAAAATTATCGATGGCCAGGAAACATTCGCCAACTAAAAAATGTAACCGAGCAGATTTCGGTCATTGAAACCGAACGTGATCTTGACGCTGGTACACTTATAAAGTATTTACCACAGGCCGACAGCAATAAGCTACCAATGGTAGTGCAGAAAGAAGATCAAACAGATCTGAACGAACGTGAGATTTTATACAAAGTATTGTTTGACCTAAAGGCAGAGCTTAACGATTTAAAGAAAGTTGTGATGGAGCTTATGCAAGGCAATGGCGAAACCAACGTTGATTTGAGTGCTATTCAGAGATTGTATCCGACTCATTCTTCAGAAACACCTGCCAGACCAGAGCCAAGTGCGAAACCTTATGGTGATTTTGAAATTCAGCGTGTTGATCATTATAATGATGAACACAGTGTATACGACACCGAAACTGAAGTAGTGGAAGAATCGCTTTCCATCGAAGAAAAAGAGCGTGAATTAATTACCAAGGCTTTAGAAAAACACAAAGGCCGAAGAAAAAATGCCGCTCAAGAACTCGGGATTTCTGAACGCACACTTTATCGTAAAATCAAAGAATATGACCTTAACTAGGCTTTCGGTAATTGCTGCAATCGTTTTTCTTTTCACAGGCTGCAAGTTTGTAAACTACAGCTTTTCTGGCAGTTCTGTTCCTGCTGATGTAAACACCATTTCTATTGCTACATTTCCAATCATTGGGCAAAACGCAGCCATCGCTCCGGCTACATTAAGTCAAGATTTCACTGAAGCTTTGCGCAATATTTTTGTGCAGCAATCGCGACTTGAACTGGTAAGAAACAATGGCGACATGATTGTAGAAGGCGAAATCACAGGTTATTCAGTAAGAAGTGCTGCCGTTTCTAACAACCAAGCAGCAACGGAGAATCTAGTAATTTCAGTCAAAGTGACTTTTACCGATCAAAAACATCCTGAAAACAGCTACGAACAAACGTTTTCGCAAATGGAGCCTTACGATGCCGGCCGAAATCTTTCTGATGTTGAGCCTTCCATAGTTCCTGTGATCACAGAAAGACTTACCCAAGACATTTTCAATAAAACACTGGGCAACTGGTAAATCTTTATGATTAAAGAAGCCATCAACATATTGCAACACAATAAGCCAGATGATCACTTCATCCAAACGCTGATTGATGCTTCTGTGCAGCATCCTTATGCGGCTTCGTTGCGTGTTTTGTTGGCCCGCGCTTCTCAATTAAATGAAGATGCGCGTTTTGAAGATCATGTGAGAGAAGCTGCTATTCGCACGCACAACCGCAAACAGCTTCACGAGTTTGTATATAGCCCAATTCCTGAAAAGGAAGTAGAAGCGATAAAACCGATTATTGCAGAAATTGAGGAGCAAGAACCTATTGCAGAAGAGCTGAGCATTGATACTGCTTGCTTGCAAACCATTGTGGAAAAAGCGCAAGAAGAGGAATCAGATACCACTGAAATAAAACACGCAGAAGTAAAAACCAAAGAAGAGGTAGAACCTATTTTAGAACCAGCTGAGGTAATTGTACTAGAAGAAGGAGAAGCAAACATTGAAGCAGAAGCACAGCAGACTTCAAATACAATAAAAGAAAGCCCTCAACTAGTTTCTGAAGTCAAAGAGAAATACGACCTAGACCAAGCAAGAATAGAAGTGCTTGAACGACAATTTTTAACCGAGGCACTAGCTGCAGGAGCGGCTATTGAATTGCTTGGTATAGATGATGAAGTTCAGGACAACATCAATTTTGCCCAAAACATTCGTCAGAAGAACCAAAAAAATGATGAAGAATCGGAAAAAGCAGCTGAAGAAACCGAGGAAATTAAGAAGCCTATAAAACCATCCGCTCCTGAAAAATTGAGTTTTAGCGGTTGGCTTCACCTTTTAGAAGATGAACCTGAGGCTATTTCTGAAGAAGAAACGGTAAAAGAAGAAATCTCACAACCTGAGGTTTCAACTAAATCTAAAACTGAACCGATTATCGAAAAACCTGCTCCAACTTTCGTTGAAAAACCTGCGGTAATAAAAGGTGCGAAAGAAGTTGCAGACATTATTACCAACTTTATACAGAACGAGGATCAAATTGTGCCAAAACGCGCAGAATTTTTCAATCCTGCGAAGGCTGCGAAGAACAGTTTGCTCGATAAAGACGACCTCGTTACCGAAACGCTTGCCAATATTTACGCGGCTCAGGGCAACATTTCTAAAGCAATTTCGACCTATGAAAAGCTTAGCTTGCTACATCCTGAAAAAAGCACTTATTTTGCCGCCCTCATTCAAAAACTGAAAAGACAACTTTAATCATAATAACATGGGTATTTTAATCACCATTCTGATCATCATCGTAAGCCTTTTATTAATGGGAATCGTTTTGATCCAAAATTCAAAAGGTGGCGGACTAGCATCTGGCTTTAGCTCTTCAAACCAAATTGTAGGCGTTCAAAAAACAACTGACTTCCTTGAAAAAGGTACTTGGGCGTTAGCGATTACATTGTTGGTTCTTTGCTTAGCTTCTACCCTTTCTATTTCAAATACTGGAGCTGCAACTGCAGAGCCACAAAAAAGTGAAATTGAAGGCATGATCGATGTTCAAGCTCCACAAGGATTTGATCCAGCTGCTGCACCAGCAGGTGACGAATAATCATCAGAAACAACAAATAAAAAAAGCTCGGTTTGAACATTCAAACCGAGCTTTTTTTTGGTGTAATCTCTAGATCAACGAACGATTAATTTCTGCGGCAAGTAGTTTTCTGCCTGCAGCAAATAAACTCCGTTATCAAATTCTTCTAAATTAAGTTCCATTGCTGTTTCGTTTGCTCGCCATTCCAGCACAACAGCTCCTCTAGCGTCTATCAAAGTCATTCTGGTTCCTACAGTAAGATTGTTGATCTGAACCAAACCATCACTGGGATTTGGGTAAACTGAAAATGACGCTAGCTCCACTACTTCATTCACGCCTACGTATTGTCCTATGTGCTCGCATTCTGGCATATTGTCAAATTGATAAAAACCATTGGTATTGTCTTCATAGCATCTTAATCCGCGCGGATAATTGAGGTCGCAAGTTCCTGCGGCAGAAAAGAAATTGAACATGTAAGACACATCTCCAAATAAGTCAAGTATGATCGACTGATATGCACCCTGAGTCAAACTATTCGTGTTTACATAGGAATAAGTAACATGAGTAGCAGGCATGGCTTGTCCATTCACCATATACGTTCCTGTAGAGTCAATTGTCGTGGTAAAATAGGTTCCATCATTATCTGTTTCATAAAAAAAAGCAGACCCAACATCGTTTAAGTTATAGATGGCACGTTCATCATTCAAATGCGACATATAAACAAATACACTATCGTTAGAAGCTAGCACCAATTGCAACTCACTAGGCAAGCAAGAAAACTCAGACGCTAAAACATTGTACGTTTTGCCACAAACCACAGAATCTCCAGTTACTTCCACTTTAAAAAAACCAGTGTCACCAGAAGTAGAATAAAATTCGGAATAATGCCAAACTGCACCCATTGGAGCAAAGGATTGGGCTTGAACAGAAGCCGATACAATGACTCCCATTAGTAAAGCATAAAATTTCTTCATGATAAGCAGGTTCAATTCCTTCAAACGTATAAAACAAATTTGACCAAAACTCACCTTTTCACCAAAAGGTAATTTGATTTACAATCACTTAGGATTACAATTCTAAGATTCATTTTTATAACTCATTATAACGAACCTCATTTAAAGCGCTACCCGTTATATCACTTATACTCTAAGTTAGAAATGTCAGCTTGTCACGTACTATCTGACATTTTTTTTGCTCTTCTGCCAAAACAATAGCGATTAGACCAGTGGCACAAAATGTGACTATTGGCCGCTCGTAAACATAATCTTCTTAAAACATGGCAGAAGTGAATTTTAAACCAAATGAAGACCGCGTGTTGGTATTGCCAGCACCCGCTGAAGAGAAAACCGCTGGTGGAATTATTATTCCAGATGCAGCAAAAGAAAAACCACAAACAGGCACTGTAGTTTCTGTCGGTCCAGGCAAAAAGGATGAGCCTATTACGCTTAACGTTGGTGATACCATTTTCTACGGAAAGTATTCAGGCACCGAAATCAAGCTTGACGGCAAAGATTACTTAATCATGAGAGCTTCAGATATTTTGGGCTCAATCGCTTAATTCATTGTCTAATCCCACAATTATTTAAAATTCCAAACTATGGCAAAAGACATATATTTTGACGCGGAAGCGCGAGATGGCCTCAAAAGAGGTGTAGATAAGTTAGCAAACGCAGTGAAAGTAACCCTTGGACCAAAAGGTAGAAATGTTGTAATTGACAAGAAATTTGGCGCGCCAACCATTACTAAAGATGGTGTAAGCGTTGCTAAAGAAATCGAATTGAAAGATGCGCTAGAAAACATGGGCGCTCAATTGGTAAAAGAAGTAGCATCTAAAACGGCTGATGTAGCTGGTGACGGAACTACAACTGCTACTGTTCTTGCTCAAGCAATAGTAACTGCAGGTTTGAAAAACGTAACTGCAGGTGCAAACCCAATGGATCTTAAAAGAGGAATTGACAAAGCAGTGAAAGCTGTGACTGCAAACCTTGCTAAGCAATCTCAAAAAGTTGGTGACGATTTCGCTAAAATCGAGCAAATCGGAACTATTTCTGCAAACAACGATGCTACTATTGGTAAACTTTTGGCAGAAGCCATGAAAAAAGTTGGAACCGGTGGTGTAATCACTGTGGAAGAAGCTAAAGGAACTGAAACTACTGTTGAAACGGTAGAAGGTATGCAGTTTGACAGAGGTTACCTTTCTCCATATTTTGTGACCAACACAGAAAAAATGATCGCTGAATTAGAGAATCCATTCATCCTAATTCACGACAAGAAAATATCTAACATCCAAGACATCGTTCCAATTTTGGAGAAAGTTGCGCAAAGCGGCCGTCCATTATTGATCATCTCTGAAGATGTAGAAGGCACTGCGCTTTCTGGCTTAGTAGTAAACAAACTACGTGGCGGATTGAAAGTAGCTGCTGTGAAAGCTCCAGGTTTTGGCGATAGAAGAAAAGCAATGTTAGAAGACATCGCTATTCTTACTGGCGGTCAAGTAATCAGCGAAGAGCGCGGACTTACACTAGAGCAAGCCGACATGTCTTTCTTAGGTCAGGCTGAAAAAATTGACATCGATAAAGACAACACAACCATTGTAAATGGTGCTGGTTCTGGTGAAGATATCAAAGCTCGTATTGGTCAAATCCGTGAGCAAATTGCTAATACAACAAGCGATTACGACAAAGAAAAACTTCAAGAGCGCGAAGCGAAGCTTGGCGGTGGTGTTGCTGTATTGTACATCGGTGCTGCTACTGAAGTAGAAATGAAAGAAACTAAGGATCGTGTGGACGATGCACTTCACGCTACACGCGCTGCGGTAGAAGAAGGAATTGTGCCAGGTGGTGGTGTTTCATTCATCCGCGCTATCGAGGCCTTAGTTGGCTTAGAAGGCGACAACGAAGATCAAACTACAGGTATCGCAATCGTTCGCAGAGCGCTTGAAGAGCCATTGCGTCAAATCGTTGCCAATGCTGGTGGCGAAGGCTCAATCGTAGTTCAAAAAGTAATGGAAGGCAAAGGCGATTTCGGTTATAATGCTGCAACAAGCGTTTACGAAAACTTCTTCACTGCTGGAGTTATTGATCCAACCAAAGTATCAAGAGTATCTCTTGAAAACGCAGCGTCTATTGCTGGTTTGTTGTTGACTACCGAGTGTGTATTAGCTGACGAGCCTGAAGAGGCAATGCCAGCAATGCCAGCCGGTGGAATGGGCGGCATGGGTGGAATGATGTAATACTCCACTAGGAATTTCTGATTTCAGAATTCCAATCGTAACGCTAAGCGTTACGTCCATATATATTGAAAAGCCTCGGTAGAAATTCTATCGAGGCTTTTCTTTTGTTGAGATTTTTAGACTAGAGATTATAAACCAAAGACCTCTTTTCTAATGTGTATGATTCATTTCGAGCGGAAAGGAAATTGGATTTCAATCTGCATCTTCAGCCGCTCGAATCAGGTAATTG
>JANRBI010000230.1 GCA_030727625.1 Salibacteraceae bacterium | reverse complement strand
TTTCCCTTTCGGGGAAATAGCGCTTTACCCAACTCCCAATCACATCGCCCGCATAAAGGCTATCTCGCTCATCAGCAAGCAAATGATCTGCACCATCTAAACTTACAAAACTCTTTGGATGAAAGGCCGCATGAAACAATTCTTGTGCACTATTTACACTTACCGTTTTATCAAATGGCGCGTGCATGATCAGCATAGGTTTCTTTAGCTCATGCAGCATTTTGAGAAGATCTGTTTTGTCAAAATCTTGAATAAATTCATTATTGATTTTGAACGGTCGCCCGCCAATATTTACTTCTACTTCGCCCTTTTCAGCCACTTCTTCAATGGCATGCGAAAAATGCTTTTTGGTATGCTGCACGCTACTAGGTGCGCCAATAGTAGCAACAGCCTTTACTTCAACCAATTTTGATGCAGCTACAATTACTGCGGCTCCACCCAGCGAATGCCCAACTAGCAAAGCTGGCGCAGCATAATGTTTAGCCATGTAGCCATGCACTGCCATCAAATCGTCAACGTTGGCTGAAAAATGGCTGTTAGCAAACTCACCCTCGCTCTTTCCGAGACCGGTAAAATCAAAAAGAACCACCCCAAAACCATGATCGGTAAGCGCTCGGCTTATGTTTCGTGCAGCATTAAGATTGCTACTGCACGTAAAGCAATGCGCAAAAATGGCAAAGTGACTGGGATGCTGATTAGCAGGTAATTGAAGCCTTGCATAAAGCTTGTTTCCCTGTGTATTTTCAATTTCGAGAAGCGCGTTTTTCATGTTCTTAAAGATTGCGAGTTGTGACCGCTAAGCGACCGATAACTTACAACCTTTTTTAGAAAGAAGCTGAACTAACGCTGATTCATCTGCCCTTGTTTCTCCATATCTGATGGCATCAAGGTTCCTTCTCGTGTTTTGATTGGCGTGCATTTCATCGTATCGGCCGGGCGAAGCAGTAGAAACCTCAAACTAAAAATCAACGGGCGATACCTGCTGGTAAAAAAGTTCATGGAACTACGGCCGTCATCCCAAGGCAAAGCCGTGAGAATGGGCGTTTCAACTGAAGGAATAATCATCCAATTGCCACGCATTTTAATACCAAAACCAAGCTTGTAATGCAATTGAAATTGATAGCGCGCTGGAATATTTGACGTAGTCAAAGGAATGGTTGCGTTTTCCGTTTTTGCAATGATGGCATAGCCCGCATTCAGCCCAAGCGAGTTTTGCACGAAATTGTACTTACTAATGCGCCAAACGTGATTTGCATTTACATACGCTTCTAAAAAATGGTAGCCGAATTTGCTTACCACTTCGGTTTCGCTCATCAAACTATCTGTTTCAACCAACGATTGACTAATGGTAGATTTATGCCTTCCTAGCAAGCCCTTGTAGCTGATTCCGTAATCAATGTATTTGATCAAACCTGAATATTTCATCACCTTGTAGCGGCCCACTTCGGCATAAAAAGCTGGTTTGCCAATGGGCGAATATTTGCCTTCGGTGGTAGTAAAAGAATCGGTAGCCAACGTTTCTGTTTTTGGCAAAGTGCGCGCAAGCATGTAAGTGGCGCCAGGCGCAAAATGCCATCCGCTCAACTCAAATTGAGGAGCGTGCGGGAAAATCTCGTTGTAATGTTTATTAAACGAAACAGGTTTTTGATTGCGCTTTTGCGCGAAAATTGGCTGCATTAAAAAGCCAAAAAGCAACAATAAGAAGGCTGATTTTCTCATGCTTCAAAACTAGTGGAAGCATTAACGGTAAAAAGCTTAGGGTGTTACATGTTTAAACATGCGATTGCTTGAAACGCGTCTGAACTGAAAAATCATCTTTTCATACTGAGAAGACTGATTATTTTCTGCAAACCGATGCTCGCCTAAAAATTATATTACATTTGTGAGCGATTACTCACTTTTACAATGACTGAAAAACAAGAAAAAATACTTTCTACAGCGCTCAAGCTTTTTGCAGAAGAAGGATTTGCTGCTACCTCAACCAGCAAAGTTGCAAAGATGGCAGGTGTTTCTGAAGGGTTAATTTTCAGGCATTTCAAAAATAAAGATGGTTTGTTACAAGCCATTCTTCAGCAAGCTGAAGAATCAGCCAAAATATTGATGTCAGACATTATTCTAACAGCCGAACCGAAAGAGTTAATCCGCAAAGCGCTTGAACTTCCATTTATCATTGCACCACAAGAATATGAGATGTGGCGCCTGACTTACGCGCTCAAATGGCAAACAAATCAATACGAAAGCAGCAAATTAGATCCGCTGAAATTGGTGCTAAAAAGCGCATTCGAAAAACTAAATTATGCTGACCCAGCAGCTGAAGCAGAGCTCCTACTCATGTTTATAGATGGCGCTGCAACGGCCTTGTTACTGCACGAACCAAACAATAAAACAGAAATTCTAAACACACTTAAATCAAAGTATCAGCTTTAAAAAATTTCACCACAATAGTGAGTGATTAATTACTTAACATTATGACAACAATTGATAAAACTAAACCTGTATTAGTAACAGGCGCAACAGGATACTTAGCCGGCTGGATCGTGAAAAAACTATTGGATGACGGCATCACTGTGCATGCAGCCGTTCGCAATCCTGATAAAAAAGAAAAGCTAGCGCATTTGGATGCCTTGGCCGCCAAAGCTCCTGGAAGCATCAAGTACTTCAAAGCAGACTTGCTAAACGAAGGCAGCTATGCCGAAGCAATGGCTGGCTGCGAATTGGTTTATCACACGGCATCGCCTTTTACCAGCAATTTTAAAGACCCACAAAAAGAATTGATTGACCCAGCAGTGAAAGGCACAGCCAATGTTTTGAACCAAGCTACCAAAACTGCAAGTGTAAAGCGCGTAGTGGTTACAAGCAGCTGCGCAGCTATTTATACTGATGCGATAGATTGTACTAAATGTGCAAATGACGAACTCACAGAAGATATCTGGAACACTACCGCTTCTTTAGATTATCAGCCTTATTCCTATTCAAAAACCTTGGCCGAGCAAAAAGCTTGGGAAATAAACAAAGGTCAGCAGCAATGGGATTTAGTGACCATAAACCCAAGTTTGATTTTAGGCCCAGCGCTTAATCCTGGATCGGTTACTTCTGAAAGCTACG
>JANRBI010000229.1 GCA_030727625.1 Salibacteraceae bacterium | reverse complement strand
TATTTGTTTCTCGAAATCAACTTGTTATCAGAAGCCATTCTCTATGTTTTTTATGCGGCAGTTGGGGTTTATGGTTGGGTCATGTGGTCAAGAAAAAAGGCAGGTAAAACAGCACTTGTAGTGCGAAAATGGAAGTGGCAAAATCATGCTATTGCCTTGCCCATTGGTTTCGCGCTCAGCGCCATTTTAGGTTGGATCATGAGCAGTTTTACCAAATCAGAAATGAGTTATGTAGACGCTCATACCACCATGTTTAGCTTTATTGCCAGCTATTTAGAAGCACAAAAAGTGCTCTCCGCTTGGCTCTATTGGATTGTGATAAACGGAGTTTCGGTTTGGCTTTATTTTACCAAAGGTTTGAACATTTACGGTTGGCTTATGGTGCTTTATTTTGTGATGAGTTTTGCTGGATTATACATGTGGAATAAGACCCTAAAATTGCTGCACGTATGAGTTTTATTTCTTCAGATATCGCTTTCGCGGAAAAGGCATTAACGGCCGGTGAGCTGGTTGCAATACCTACCGAAACCGTATATGGTATGGCCGGAAACGGCTTTAATGAAAGTGCGGTTAAACAGATTTTTAAAGTAAAAAATCGCCCGTTTTATGATCCGCTGATTTTACACACCAATAGCATTGAAAAGTTGGAATCTTGGGGTTTGAAAATTCCTGAAGTGCTGCAACCATTGGCGAAAGCTTTTTGGCCAGGACCGCTGACTTTGCTCATTAAGAAAAGTGCTCAAGTGCCCGAAATCATCACTTCTGGGTTGGATAGAGTAGCAGTGCGCATTCCAAGTCATGCAACCACGCTCGATTTGTTGAGCCGATTGCCTTTTCCTTTGGCAGCACCAAGCGCAAATCCTTTTGGCTATGTGAGTCCAACTACACCCGAACATGTAGCGGTGCATTTTGAAGGGAAAATAGCCATGGTGCTAGATGGCGGACCTTGCAATGTTGGCATAGAATCTACCATTGTTGGTATTGAGAACGGTAAGCCAACAGTTTATCGCTTAGGCGGATTATCCATCGAACGCATTGAGTCTGTAGTGGGTAAAGTGCAAGTAAATACCAGTTCTTCAAAGCCATCTGCTCCAGGAATGTTGAGCAAGCATTATTCGCCAAACAAGGAAATTGTGACTGTAGATTCGATAACCGAGTTGAGGAAAATAGAAACCAGAAAAACGGCCTTCATTTTATTTGATTTAAAGAAAGATGTTCCGCCAGCAAAGCTGATTCAGCTTTCGCTCACAAGCGACCATGACGAAGCCGCTCAAAAGTTTTATGACGCGTTGCGCCATTGGGATAATGATGAATCAATAACACGATTGGTGATTGAGCGGTTACCTGATTTTGGTCTTGGTAGAGCAATAAACGACAGACTTTTGCGCGCTGCGGCAAAATAGTATAATGATTCCTACTTCTTTTGAAGCTGCAAGTCTGCCTAGTTTCAGGCTATTAATTACATCTTTAGTCCCAGTTTTCAAAACCTTAAATGACCGAATTACCCGACCTTCAAAAAGCGATTTCGAAAAGCAATCTTTGGTGGATTGTCTCCTTTTGTTTTCTGCTTGCTTTGGTTGTTTTTGGCACTTTTAAAGCACCTTTAGGCGATTTCGGAAACTACTATTTCGGGTCTAAATTGCTTTTGCTTGGGCAATTTGATGCATGCATTTACGAACCTTACTGTTTCAATTCGCTCATTCAAAATTTTATAGGTCGTTCGGTGTTTTTGAATTATACACCTGTACCGCCCATTACAGCTTTGTTCTATATTCCATTCACTTTTATGCCGCCTGTTTTAGCCAAATTGGTTTTCAATCTGCTTGGCGCTGCTGGATTGTGGTTAGCAAGCTATCGTGTTTCAAAACGATTAGAGATTGCTTCATTTCACGTTTTTATTGGCTTGGTTCTGATGCTGTTTCCACTCAAAAGCAATTTTGATCAAGGCCAAACCTACGCACTAGTTATCAGTGCTTTGATGTTTGGATTTCTATTTTTAGAAAAGCAAAAAACGGTTACCGCAATGCTATGGAGTAGTGCGGCTTTGCTCAAAATTTTCCCGGCTATTGCTTTTGCTTATTTGCTGCTAAAGCGTGATTACAAAACCTTGTTTTTGGCTGTGGTAATATCAGCGGTTTTGCTTTCAGCATCATTTGTTTTGATTGATCCACAGATTTGGAAAACCTATTTACTCGAAATTTTACCACGACTTTTCAAAGGCGAGATCAATAATCCGTTTAGCTCTTCTTACCAATCTACCACCGTTTTTTTGAAGCAATTGCTTGATGAAGATGCATTGCTTAATCCCAATCCATTGATTCACGCTCCAAGGGTGTTCATGCTGCTTGATGGTTTGGTTAAGTTGCTCATGGTTTACGTTTTTGCCAATTGGGTTTTAGCTGAACAAAAGGTGTTTGCACAATTTGCAACCATTTTGTTTGCTGGATTATTGCTTACGGGCTATGGCAGCACTTATGGTTTGTTGCTGGCGTTTCCATTGGTGTTGTTTTCTTTATCTAAAAGTCATTCAACCAGTGTTTTAATGCTCGTTTTATTAGGTTTAAGTTTTAGTTCACAGGTTTTTGAGAAAATTCCTTTTTTGCAAGATTTCCCGTTTTATCGACTTCTAGGTTTCATCTTGGTTCTTATGCTCGTTGTTAAGTCAACTTCTATTTCAATACACTTTAAATGGCTTTTAATTCCAGTTTCTTTGTTTGCGGTTTGGACGCTTGTTAAACCTAATGAGCAAGCAACAGGAACGCTTCTAGTCGCAGATCAACCAAAGTTGCTTAATGAGCGCTTGGAGGTTATGAATCAAGAAATAAGCATGGTTTCATTTGATGGGAAATATTCAAGAATTGAGCTTTTTTCATGGCGTCCAGCGCCATTTGGTCAGTCAGATTTTAACACCATTGAGCATCAAATTTTTTGGAAAGGGACTGAAATTACACCTGCTCGATTTTGGGCTACTTCGCCTGTTTTACTGGAAGATAGTTTACTCTTGTTTTTGAGTGATGAACAAAGAGGCGTTGGCTTTTACGCACCTAGAATCATGTCATTGAAAAAGCACCAAAAATCTAAAGAATAGGAATGGCTAAAAAACTC
>JANRBI010000228.1 GCA_030727625.1 Salibacteraceae bacterium | reverse complement strand
CGCTGCAGATTTTAATGGTGAAGAATTAAGAGGAATCATAGAGGATTCTATTTCTGACATCTTGTAATAAACCCTACCTGAAATACCGCAGCTCATGAGCTTTCCGCTCTTTGTCCAGCTGTTAAGGGTTGATCTGCTAATGCTCAACAGATCGCACACATCAGAAATAGTTAGGTATTGTTCCCTTTTTGGAGATTTTAAGTCTTCTTGCATTGACTTAATGATAGGGATTAACTCTCCGAGGATTTCTCTTTTCAGCTCCTCAGGGCTGGTCTGTAAAAATTGAATTGCCTTCATGTGAAATATAAATTTCTACAAAGGTATTTTCTAACTATATGAAAATCATTGTTTTAACATGCAAATAGTGCACGTTTTCGTGCAAATAGTGCACGTTTTTTTAAATTATCTTTTTGAAAGATACTGTTCTTTCATATTAGTGAAGATGGGCCAACGTTTGCTTAACTTCCCTCTCGCAGCCTTAGCCTCTTGATGACGTGTTAGTTTAGCATTAAACTTTAAATTAACCCATTTGATATAAAGCCCTTTTGAGTCAACTTGTTTATTAAATGCCTTCACCTCTCTGGTATCCAGAAAATAATAAATATCAGAAAATGCATTCTTATTATGTTCAGTGTTACAACATATTTTGATCAATTCAATTGCTAATTCTTTTTTAGATTCGTTCTTGAATAAAAGATCGGAGATTTTTTCATGCTCATTTTTTTCACTGTCATTTGTTGAGTTCGATATTTTATTTGTGAACGTGAGAAACTCCTCATCCAAAAATTTAAATGTGTTGTCACAGATAGTTGAAAAAAGTACTAATTCGGTCAAGAATTTTCTGGTCTGGCTGCTCAACAGATTTATGGAAGGAATGTACTCTTTGTAGAAATTTTCAAAACAATCATTTAGAGCAGATTTTTCAATTAGAAGCGAGCTCTGACTATTATTATGTTCTGCTACTTCTTCTTTGAGTTTTATTTCGTGATTAAATTGTTTTAATTCTTCAAAGTTGTTTGGGTAATCTTCAATTGTTAATTCTAGATGGTTGAACGGCCTATTTGAACTATATTCTTGGACAACTGAATGTTTATCGATATTGAAGTCAATCCAATCATCAATTAGCCTATCTTCAAAGGTGGTTCTTAGTGATTCTAACTTAGCAAAAAACTCATTTTTTAATTCTTGTATGTTCTTTATTGAAGGTTCTTCTCCTAAAAGAGCTTTCAAACCTTGTTTAAGATCATATTCTGAAATTCGAGTATTTATTATCCGATCAATTAAGTCAAAAACTAGCATAAATTTTGTTGATTAGATTCGCTGCAGACAAAAATAAGATTGGCGACTGATTTGACGAATAGGTTTGAACAGATCTAGATTCTATACATGTTGATGTTTTCAATTTTAGTAGTCCACGGTTGATGAGTGGTCGTACGGAAATCGTACAAATTGGACTTCAAACAAATGAAAAACCCCTGAAAATCAAATGATTAACAGGGGTTATCTGTACTCGAGGCGGGACTTGAACCCGCACGACCGCAATGGTCAAGGGATTTTAAGTCCCTCGTGTCTACCAATTCCACCACCCGAGCATCCAACAAATTGGAAGGTTGTGGTTCAAATTTAAAGTTTGATTTTCAAACTAAATCTTAAGAACGATTTTCAATAAAAAAGGTCAATTTACTTGAGGTAAATTAACCTTTGGCTTTAGTGAGCGAGAGACGGGATTCGAACCCGCGACCCCGACCTTGGCAAGGTCGTGCTCTACCAGCTGAGCTACTCTCGCTAAAGGACGGCAAAAATAAACGAATCTTTTAATCGTGAAAGTATATTCTCAAAAAAATAGAAAATATTTTCAGGGTCATTTTTTACCGATTAATTTCTTGATTTCATTGAGCTTTAAAAGGGCTTCAACAGGTGTTAAACTATTGATATCTATACTAGTAATTTCGTCTCTGATTTGAGATAAAACAGGATCGTCAAGCTGGAAAATGCTCAGTTGGAAATCTTCTTTCACATTATCAAAGGCTTCTTTTTGATTTGAAGTGCCTTTTGTCTTCTCTAATTCCTTTAAAATGAACTGAGATCTGGCAATTAATGAATCGGGCATTCCTGCCATTTTTGCTACTTGAATACCAAAACTATGTTCACTTCCTCCTTCAATGAGTTTTCTTAAGAAGATAATTTTATCCTTAGCTTCTTTGATGGCAATCGTATAGTTTTTGATTCCACTAAACTGCTCAGCCATTTCATTCAGTTCGTGATAGTGTGTGGCAAAAAGAGTCAATGGTTTTCCTGGATGTTCGTGCAGGTATTCTGCAATAGACCAAGCGATAGAAATACCATCATAAGTGGATGTGCCGCGACCAATTTCATCGAGTAGAATTAGACTTCGAGAAGAAAGATTATTCAAAATACTGGCTGTTTCATTCATTTCAACCATGAAGGTTGATTCACCTTGCGAAATATTATCGCTAGCACCAACGCGCGTAAAAAGCTTATCGATCAACCCGAGTTTAGCGCTTTTTGCAGGAATGTAGCTGCCTATTTGTGCCATCAAGCTAATAAGCGCAGTTTGTCGGAGCAAGGCACTTTTACCAGCCATATTAGGACCAGTCAGCATTATAATTTGCTGGCTGTCTTTATCAAGATGAACATTGTTTGGAATGTAGCTTTCGCCAAGTGGCATTTCACGCTCAATTACTGGGTGGCGGCCTTCTTCTATATCAATCGTGTTAGATTGATTTATTTCTGGTTTACAATAATTAAACTGAATAGCGTTGTCGGCAAAGGTGCTTAAGCAGTCGATTTCGGCTAATGCTTTGGCGTTTTTCTGAATGGTATGAATATACTTGGTCAGTTCTTCTAAAAGTTCGTTGTAAAGCTTCAGTTCAATGCTTTGAATCCGCTCTTCCGCGCCTAAAATCTTATGCTCGTATTCTTTGAGTTCTTCGGTTATATAGCGCTCTGCATTTACCAAAGTTTGTTTTCTGATCCACTCGCTTGGCACTTTATCTTTATGTGCATTGGTCACTTCTAAATAATAGCCGAATACATTGTTGTAGCTGATTTTTAAAGAAGAAATTCCAGTGGCAGCAGATTCGCGTTGTTGCAATTTTATCAAATAGTCCTTGCCACTAAAGGCTATAGATCTTAAATCATCTAATTCTTGATTGATTCCTGCGGCTATTACATTTCCTTTTGAAATAACAACAGGCGGATTTTCTTGAAGCGTTTTTTCAATTACCTCTATGATAGGTCCATTATTTTCAAGCGCTTTTCCAAAATGAGCAGTCAATTCGCTTTTGGCGAGTTCCGTTTTTATAGGATTTGCTTCTGAAAGTGATTTTGCCAATTGTCGAGCTTCCTTAGGAGCAAGTTTCCCAATGGCTAGTCGAGATGTCATTCGTTCTAAATCGCCAACTTTTCTTAGCTGTGTTCTAATGACTTCGCTCGATTCGCGATTATCTTTAAAATGATCAACCAAAAGCAAGCGATGCATGATTGGTTCAATTGCATTAAGCGGAAAAGCAAGCCATTGTTTGAGCAAACGTGAACCCATAGGAGTTACTGTTCTGTCAAGCACCTGAAGCAAGCTTTTGCCATTTTCATTGCTTGAAGCAAAAAGCTCGAGATTACGCTGTGTAAACCGATCAAGCCATACATGATCCTTACCATCAATTCTGGAGATATGGGCAATGTGTTGCGTTTTGTCGTGCTGCGTTTCTCCCAAGTAATGCATTGCTGCACCTGCGGCAATCACAGCTTCGTTCTGATCTTCTATTCCAAAACCTTTGAGTGAATGTGTTTTGAAATGACGAGTTAGTTGCTCATATCCAAACTCTTCTTGAAAAGCCCAATCCTCTAAATAATAGGTGTGGTATTTATTACCGAAAAGTTCATAGTAATGCTCTTTTTTGCTTCTTTCAAAAAGTACTTCGCTAGGAGAAAATCCAGCAACTAATTTCTCGATATAATATTTGGGTCCTTGAGCTACGTAAAACTCACCTGTACTCACATCCAAAAATGCGGCACCTAAGTCTGGCTTGCCAAAGTGAATAGAAGCTAAGAAATTGTTTTTATTGCTGTCTAATATTTGATCATTGAAGCTTACACCTGGCGTTATAAGTTCTGTAACGCCTCTTTTTACAATAGTTTTAGTGAGTTTTGGGTCTTCAAGTTGATCGCAAATAGCTACTCGTTCGCCTGCGCGAACCAGTTTTGGTAAGTATACTTCTAGACTATGATGGGGAAAACCGGCAAGTTCAACAGATGATGCCGCTCCATTTTTTCGAGAAGTGAGAACAATACCTAAAATTTTGGAAGCCTTAATAGCGTCATCTCCAAAGGTTTCGTAAAAATCGCCCACACGAAATAGCAGTAGAGCTGTCGGGTGCTTGGTTTTTATCGCATAATATTGCGACATCAACGGGGTTTCTATATGTTTCTTTGTCTCCTTTGTAGCCATAATCTATCTAACGGGTAAATTTAGAAACACCGCCATGAGGTTGAAATTTATACCCTTCCTACTTTTGAATACTTATGAACAAGAAGCTCGCTACCACTGAATTGAATAGGCCATCGATAGAGGAATTTGAATCGCAAGATAAAATTCCGGTAGTGGTTATTTTGGATAATATTCGAAGCTTAGCTAATGTAGGTTCAATCTTTAGAACTTGTGATGGCTTTAGTGTGGAGCAAATTGTATTATGTGGCATAACGGGCAGACCACCGCACCGCGAAATTCAGCGCACCGCACTTGGGGCTACCGAGTCTGTAACATGGTCTTATGAGGAAGATATACTAGTTGCTATAGCAGATCTAAAGCAAAAGGGATATTACATAGCTAGCATAGAGCAATGTGAAACATCGGTTGATCCTTCTGAAGTTGGTTCAATAAAAAAGCCCATCTGCTTAGTGCTTGGCAACGAAGTAGAGGGCGTTAATCAAATGGTTATAGACCAAAGCGATGTGGTAATCGAAATTCCTCAAGCCGGAACTAAACACAGTTTTAATGTGACTGTAGCAGCCGGAATCGTACTTTGGGAATGTTTTAAAGCGCTGAGGAACTAATCTTAGTTAGCAGTGCATGTCCATGCTCCACGCTCATAGATCTTTATAAGGTCATCATAGTTTCTACCTCTAGCACAAACTTCTTCTGTCATGTTTTCTCCCAAAGTTGCAGGATCATCAGAAGTGGTGGTGCATGTAGCGCACTGTTGACAAGAAGTAGATAAAGCTGCCAATGCAGTTCCGCAAATCATTAGGGTAAATAGTCTTTTCATCTTTCTTTTCGTTTCGAGGCAAATATATAAGAAATCAATACCTATGGTTTTTGCAAATGAGAGTATGGTCAAATAAAAAAGGCCTCGATCACTCGAGGCCTTTTCTTAATGTCTGAAAATGTTATTATTCAACGATTGAAGCAAAACCAGAATCAGTTCTGTATTCTAAGAATTCAGCGTCTTTCTTAGCTTTAGCCTTAAGCGTAGTGTCTTTTTCAACAGCAGCTTTAAGGTTGTTCTTCATCATATCCATGTTTTTGGTACGAGCACCAATGATTGCTTTTAGATAGTAACCAGCAGCAGTTGCTTTGTCATCAGAAGCTTCAACAGTGTTAAGTGCTCCGTCAGTATTACCATTCAAAAGTTGAGCAAGACCATTGTTGAAAGTATTGTACCCACTCATGTTGCTTACTGCATCATCATATTTAGCACCCATAATGTTTAGGATACCGATGTTGTAGTTTACTTCTTTACCAGCTCCTTTAGCTTTTTCGTAGTAATCCATTGCTTTGTCTTTGTCACCCATAAGGCGAGCAACTACACCAAGATTGTTCATAGCAACTTTTGCAGTATTGTCTGCATTAAGTGCTTTGTCAAATTCAGCTTTAGCTTCTGAAATTTTGTTTTGCATAACTAGAATGTAACCAACGTTGTTGTGACCTCTCCAGTCGCCAGCGTGAACTTGAGCAGCTGTTTTGTAAACAGAAAGCTTCTCATTCAAATCATTGTACAATGTAGCGGTATAAAGAATTTCTTCGATTGTCAATTCTGATGGGTTAGACTTCACCAATTCCATCAACTCTTCGTTAGTCTTAGCTTCTTCTTCAGCATTGATAGTGATTACTGATCTTCTCAATGGAGGAAGTACTTTTTCAGCTAATTCAGTGTAAACTGCAGCTAAATTCTTAATTGCTTCTTCTCTCTCTTTATCGTTGTTGTACATACCAACAATACGAATGATTTGGTCTTTGTCTGCGATTTCAGAAGCTTGAACTTTAGTTTTGAAACCAGCCCAGTCTTCACCTTTTGGAGACTTAGTGTAAAGAGCATCTTCTTTTCCAGCAGCTACTTTCTTCTTAGAAAACAAACCTTTAATAGCACTTGTAGCGCTATTAGCACGATCACCCGCAAGGTTGTCGTTCAAGCTTGTTTCGCCATCTGGAGAAGCATAAGAAGTAATGCTTACGTTTTTGTAAACATATTCAAATTCAATACCTTTTTGAATGAATGCTTCAACAGCCTGCATGTCTTCTTGACGAAGCTCTTCAGGACGTACAACACTCGTTTGGATAGCATAATTGATTTCTGCACTTACGCTTCTTGGAGAAGTTTTAGTGAAGTTGTCTGCTCCTAGGATAGCTTTCTCGTCACTTTGAACCCAAAGTGGTGTAGTAACAGTTCCTTTTCCAATCTCAACTGGTTCAAAAGCTTTTGTTTTGGTTTTGTAAGCACCTTCAACAACAACTTCTAAAATCACATTCTCCATACTTGAAGTGTAAGGAACAGTTTTGGTTACGTTGAAAGAACCACCAGTCCAGCTGATTTTTTGGCCTTCGCCTTCAGCAGACTCACCAATTAATTTAATAGAATCAAATTCTTTCACAACAGCACCAGTTGTAGCATCCTTCATTACAGGTTTTACTGTTGCTACAGCTTTTTTATTGAAGAACTTTTCAGGATAACGACCACTTACATTTATTGTAACTGAGTCGTTATGAAGCTCTAGCGGGGTAGGAGCAAGCGTGTACTTTACCAGCCCGTGTTTTTTGTTCATCTTGTTTAACGGGTTACAAGCCGTTACAACAACTAATACAATTGCAGAAACAATTGCGACACCAGAATAGGTCGATTTCATCATATTTGGTTTTCGGTTTTTCATGGAAATAATAGACATTTTCAGCGTGCAATATTAATTAATGTTTAGAAAAGCATCACTATGTGCAAATTTGTCTTCTGTTTTAAGACTAATCGGGGTAATATGACAACCCATTGCGCCAATCTTTCGACAGAATATCGAATATATACGACTGGATAGTTTCAACGTTGTAATTATTTATTTCTTCGGTTTTTAAAATGACTATTGGAAAGCGCATTTCTTCTTTAAAGTACCCAAAATAAGAGCGTTCCACTTCTTTTAAGTATTCCTCAGGAATGTCTTGCTCGTAAGTTCGTCCGCGTTTATTTATTTGCTCAATTACCCTTTCAATAGGTTGATGAAGGTAGATTAATATATCGGGCTTCGGCATAAACCTGTTCATTATATGATATAAGTTGTTGAACAAATCTTTTTCATTGCCATTTAGGGTAATTCCGCTGAAAATGGCACTCTTCGTGAAAATATAATCGAAAACAGTGTATTCATTAAAAATGTCGCCCAATAGATTTTTTGAAAGTTGGTGATAGCGCTCAGCAAGAAAAAAAAGTTCGACCTGAAAAGCATACCGCTCTTGGTCTTTGTAGAAAAATTCTAAAAAAGGATTATTTTCAAACGACTCTAAAATTAATCGGCCATTTAGTTTTTCTGACAGCATTGACGCAGCCGTAGTTTTTCCAGCACCAATATTTCCTTCTAGTACTATGTTTTTGTATTGAATCATAGTAAAACAAGTGTGCTAACTTCAGATTCATCTCCACAAGCCGCCAGTAATTGCGCATTGCTCTCATTGAGTGTTGGATGAACATGATCGCCTGCTATTTCTACCAAAGGCAACAAAGTGAATTTACGCAAGTGTAAACGTGGATGAGGTATTTGCAATAATTCAGAATCTAAAGTCAAATCATTAAAATAGAGTATGTCAAGATCTATTGTGCGAGATTCGTAGACGCCAATGTTATTGCCGCGTGTTCTGCCTAGTTCTGCTTCAATCTTTATTAAAACGGCAAGTAGGTCATTTGCTTCAAGCTCAGTATCGATCAAAATCACTTGATTCAGAAACCAATCGGCATCGTTCATTTGCCAAGGCTCGGTTTTGTAGAGACTTGATTTTAATGACACAATCGCGAATTTTTCAATAGCAATTATTGCTTTCGTTAGGTTTTCTTCTCTTTTTCCGAGGTTCGAACCGAGTAAAATAAAGGCTTGGTTTTTCTTATTCTCCATTTAAAACAGCATTTTGACCATCTGTCAAAATCGTATGATTGGCCTTGTGGGCCATTCTAAATTTGCTGCGAATATGAAAACTTAAGCTGTAGGCATTGCATTCTAAAGCATGTCTTTTTGCTTAAGCCTACAACACACAAGAAGAATTTTTAAATCACTTTTAAAATCTAGTTCATGAAACAATTTGTAAAATTTATGCTGGCATCAACCATAGGCACGGTCATTGGCTTTGTGCTTGTGTTGCTAATATCGGGCTTTGTGCTTGCAGGCATCATTGGTTCTGCGGTTATGATGGCCGGAAAATCTAACCTAAAGGTTACCGTAAAAGAATCGTCAGTGCTTGATATCAATCTTGAATCTCAGATTGTTGAGCGCGCTAAAGAAAATCCATTTGCAGGAATAAAATTTGAAGGATTTGACGGTGGAAGCAACCCCTTAGAATTGGATGATGCGCTCGCTGCAATCGAGCGAGCAAAAACAGATGATCGCATCAAAGGAATTTACCTTCACGGTAAATACATCACTTCTGGTTTCTCGGCTGTGCAAAGTTTACATGACGCCATTATTGACTTCAAAGAGTCAGGCAAGTTTGTCTTAGCGTATGAAGAAGTATATACCCAAGGTGCATACTACGTGGCAAGTGCTGCAGATGAGCTTTACATGTTTCAAGAAGGAACATTAGATTTTAGAGGATTGCGTTCTGAAGTGCCATATTTCAAAAATGCCATGGAAAAATTAGGCATTGATGCAACCATCATAAAAGGGCCAAACAACATTTACAAAAGTGCGGTTGAACCTTTCTACAGAGAAGACATGAGCGATGAAAACAGACTTCAACTTAAGCGAATTTTAGATGTGCTTTGGAGCGAAATGTTGGCTGACGTAAGTGCTTCGCGCAATGTTTCGGTAGATGAGTTGAACAGGATTGCAAATGAACTTGCTGTCACTAAACCGGATGATGCAGTTTCTCTCAAATTGATTGATGGTTTAAAATACTATGATGAAATTCTTGCGAATCTTCGCGAGAAGCTAGGTATTGAGGCAGATGATGACATTAAGAGCATTTCGTTGGCTAAGTATGCTAATGCTGACGCACCTGAAGTTGAAGGCGATGATGAAGACAAAAGCTGGGAAATCAAAGACAATATCGCGGTAATTTATGCCATTGGTGGAATCAATAGTGGTGAAGGCAATGCAGAAGAAATTGGTTCTGAAACATTGGCGAAAGCCATCAGAGAAGCACGATTGGATGAAGATGTTAAAGCGATTGTGTTGCGCGTAAATTCCCCAGGTGGAAGTGCAATGGCTAGCGATGTGATTTGGAGAGAAACAGTACTTGCTGGCGAATCTAAACCGTTTATTGTAAGCTTTGGAGATGTGGCCGCATCAGGTGGATATTACATTGCTGCATCTGCTGATCGCATTTTTGCAATGCCAACTACGATCACAGGTTCTATCGGTGCATTTGGATTGATCCCAAATCTTCGAGGTTTCATGAATGATAAATTGGGCGTGACGTTCGATAATGTAAAAACCAATGAGCACGCAGATTTTGGTTCGCTTTCGCGAGATTTTGACGAAGCTGAATTAATGTTGTTAGAAGGTTATTTGACAGATATCTACAACGAATTTGTGCAAAAAGTGGCTGATGGTCGCGGCAAGCAATGGGCTGAAATTGATTCTATTGGTCGCGGTAGAGTTTGGGTTGGAACCGATGCTTTGGCCAACGGATTGGTTGATGAAATTGGTGATCTTGAAGCTGCAGTTGCCTATGCTGCGAAGCAGGCTGAGTTGGAAGATTATGAAATAATTGAATTGCCTAAAAAGAAAGATCCAATCAAGGAAATGTTCAAAGAAATGTCTGAGAATACGAGAATTACAGTTGCAGAATGGGCTTTGGGCAAAGAGCAAGTGAAATACTTGAAGCAAATTGAAGACATCCAAAACATGGATGGTTTTCAAGCGAGAATGCTTTACGATATCCGTGTGAAATAATAGACACATCACACTGAACGAAAGCCGCGAGAACCTAGTTGTCGCGGCTTTTTTATTGCTCGAAATTCAAACAAATGAAAAGTGTGAAAATTGCTCGCGAGTGAATTGTGAAGTATAATTTCGAAGCATCGATTGAAAATGTGATCAGCGCGAAATGGAAAACAAGGAAATAGCTTCGGTTTTTAAGTTGGTAGGCCAACTCATGGAACTTCATGATGAGAATAAATTCAAAACAAGAAGCTATACAAATGCGGCTTTTCAGATTTCGAAATATCCCGAACGCATTATTGATTTAAGCCTAGAACAGCTTGAGTCAGTCCCGGGAATTGGTAAAAATCTTGTTCCAAAACTTGCCGAGTTATTAGAAACGGGCGAAATGAGCTACTTGCAAAAGTGGCTTGATGTTACTCCGATTGGCGTCATTGAAATGCTGAAAATTAAAGGTCTTGGCCCAAGTAAAGTGCGCACCATTTGGCAAGGCATGGAAATAGAATCGCCAGGTGAATTGCTATACGCCTGCAACGAAAATCGCTTAGTAGATCTGAAAGGTTTTGGAGACAAAACGCAGGCTGCGGTAAAGGCTTCTATCGAGTTTATGATGGAACATCAATCAAAAACGCTTTATGCTTCGGTAGAAGGTTTGATTGATGAAATTATCACTTACGTGAATGCCAACAATGATGGAAAGATTGCCTTAGTAGGCGAAGCCGCGATGAAAAATCCAGTATTGAGCGAGCTTGAGTTTATTGTAGACGAATCAGTATCCAATTTGCCTGATACGAGCGAACTCAAAACCAAAGTTCATTTTCATACGGTTCAGACCGATTCTTTTGACTTAGAACAATTTAAAAGAAGTGCAACGGAAGCACATTTGTCTCAACTAAATATTGGCACCGCGACAAATGCAGCACAAGTTTATCAATTGAACGACTTGCCATTTATTGAGCCAGAAATGCGTCTCGGAAGCTTCGAGTTTGATTGGGTTAAAAAACACCAAGCTTCGGATTTAATAACCAATCAAGATTTGCTCGGTTGCTTGCACAATCACTCTACTTACAGCGATGGAATGCACACGCTCAAAGACATGGCGGTGTTTTTGAAAAACGAAGGCTACCAATATCTTGGAATTTCAGATCACTCGCAAACTGCGGTTTATGCCAGCGGCTTAAAACCTGAAAAGATCTTTGAGCAACATGCTGAAATCGATACGCTGAACGCAGAATTGGCGCCATTCAAAATTTTGAAAGGCATTGAATCAGATATTCTAAGCGATGGTTCTTTGGATTATGAGAACGATGTTTTAGCAAGTTTCGATTTCATTGTTGCTTCCATACATTCTGCCATGAAAATGGATGAAGCAACGGCCACCAAAAGATTGATAAAAGCGATTGAAAATCAATACACTAAGATTCTCGGACACCCAACAGGTCGACTCTTGTTGTCGCGCCCAGGTTATCCAGTTAATCATAAAAAGGTAATTGACGCTTGCGCGGAAAATGGAGTTTGCGTAGAGTTGAACGCCAATCCTATGCGTTTAGACATTGATTATACTTGGATTCCGTATTGCATGGAAAAAGGAGTAATGATTTCCATCAATCCAGATGCGCACCGCAAAGAAGGTTTCCGCCACATGGAATATGGCGTGTTGGCTGCCCGAAGAGGCGGACTCACAAAAGCATTTACCTTAAATGCACTTTCACTTTCTGAACTCGAAACTTGGCTTAAAAAGTAAACTATGGCATTCACTCAATTGATTTATCTGGCCGCAGACACTATTCTGATTGCCGAAGAACAAGTTTTGCTCATCAAGAGAAAAAACGAACCTTTTAAGGGGATGTGGGCATTTCCGGGTGGTTTTGTAGATGAGGGCGAAGATTTGCCAAACGCTGCCGCTCGCGAATTGCTCGAAGAAACTTCTGTAGCTATTAATCCGGAAAGGTTAACACAGTTTAAAACCTACGGGAAACCAGGACGCGATCCTCGATTTCACACCGTAAGTGTGGTGTATGCAGTGCACGTAAATAAAAAGCCTGAGGCAATAGCAGCTGATGATGCAGCTGAAGTTGCTTGGTTCAGCCTCACTAAATTACCAAAGATGGCATTTGATCATAGCGCTATTCTAGAGGAATACCTACTGTTTTAGGAAAAGGGAATAGCTCGTTGGTCTATTTTTTGGGCTCGTCTCTGGTGCCGCAATCAATGCAGTCAGAACCTAAATCGCAGTGGTCGTACGTAGAGCCTTCGCCACCATCGTCACACACACCATCACTTGGCCAAGCACATGTGTTATCACACAATTCTTTCACACATGAACTCATGCTTAAGGTTCCTGAAATAGCGATACACGCAATTAAAATTCTAGCAAAACTTGATTTCATCTTTCAATAAAGTGTTTGACAATAGTCGTAAAAATTGATGGTATTCAGCAAATTATCGCAGCGAATCAGGTAGGTTTCTTCTTTTTATCTTCTCTTTTGTGATGATAATGCGTTCGCCACAATCGCTGCAATCTGTGCCTATTTTGCACAAGTTGCTAATTGATTCTTCGCCACCATCATCGCATTCGCCATCATTATTGAAAGGCGCACATGCGTCATCACAAACTATAGTTTCAATCTCAATAGTTTCTCTTTTACAGGCAACTGCTAAAATCAAAACGGAAAATAAAATGATTGAAAATCGTAGCATGATTCTAAGTTTTTGGCGCTCCAAAATACAGACGTTATTCTAGTAAAGAAGAAAGTTTAGTGCGAATTTATGCCACAGGCTTTCATTCTAGTCATGGATTATAAATGCAAACGATTCAGAATAGCTTTCATTCTTCTTTCGCTGTCTTAATGGCAGCTAAAATGTTTGGCTTGAGTTTAGCCTAAAGCCACTCATGAAAAACAAAAATGTATCATTTGCGTGGGCATTCAAAGAATTTATTTGGCCTCGCAGAGCTATTATATCACTCGGCTTATTTCTCATTATTGTTCGAAGTTTATCAGGTTTGGTGCTGCCTTACGCTAGTAAGAACTTAATCGACAATGTTATTCCACAAAAAGACTTTGACGCGCTCACTATTTTGTTGCTTTTGGTGTGTGGATCTATTTTGATTCAAGCAGTCAGTTCGTTTTCGCTGACAAAGTTGCTCAGCGTAGAAGCGCAACGACTCATTTCCATACTAAGAGCCAATGTGCAGAAAAAGCTCATGGCTTTGCCCATCAGTTTTTTTGACAATAACAAATCGGGTGCTTTGGTTTCTCGTGTTATGACAGATGTAGAAGGTGTGCGCAATTTGGTAGGAACCGGATTGGTTCAACTTATTGGAGGAACCATCACCGCTATTATCTCGCTAATTATTCTTTTGAAAATCAATGCTACGATGACGGCTTTTGTGCTGATTCCAGTGGCCATTTTCGCTTTTGTTGCTTTAAAGGCTTTTAGTAAAATCCGTCCCATTTTTCGCGAAAGAGGAAAAATCAATGCAGAAGTTACTGGTCGCTTAACCGAAACCCTAAACGGGGTGCGCGTGATCAAAGGCTTTAATGCAGAAGCGCAGGAGAGCAAAACGTTTGAAGATGGCGTTGAACGCTTGTTTCAAAACGTGAAAAACAGTTTGACTGCAACGGCATTGATCACTAGTTCAAGTACATTTTTACTTGGTTTGGCTTCGGCTGGTATTATGGGAATTGGCGGTTATTTTATTATGGATGGCAGCATGACGTATGGTGAATTTGTTTCGTTCACGCTGTTTCTTGGGTTTATGATTGCACCTATCGTGCAAATGAGCAATATCGGTAGCCAACTTACGGAGGCGATGGCAGGATTAGATCGTACGCAAGAATTGATGAAAATGGACGAAGAAGACAATCCTGAAGTGCGCACCATTGTGTTGGACGACCTAAGAGGAGACATCATTTTTAAAGATGTGGCCTTTAGTTATGACGAAGGAAAAGAAGTCTTACACAAGATTTCGTTTGATGCGCCAAAAGGCAGTGTTACTGCGTTGGTTGGGTCTTCTGGTTCTGGAAAAACGACCATTGCAGGCTTGGCGGCTACGTTTTTAAATCCAAAATCGGGCTTGGTTACCATTGATGGAGTTGATCTTTCGAAAGTGAATCTGAGCAGTTTTAGAAAACATTTGGGTGTGGTACTTCAAGACGACTTTTTATACGAAGGCACCATTCGTGAAAACATTCTTTTCCCAAGACCAAACGCTACAGAAGCTGAATTGCAAGCAGCAGTAGAAGGTGCTTATGTAAACGAATTTACCGACCGATTTGATGATGGTTTAGAGACTGTAATTGGCGAACGCGGAGTGAAACTTTCTGGTGGTCAACGTCAGCGCATTTCGATTGCACGAGCGTTGTTAGCCGATCCGAAAATCATCATTTTGGATGAAGCCACTTCAAACCTTGACACTGAAAGTGAATCGTTCATTCAGAAGAGTTTGAATGCGTTAATGAAGGATAGAACCACTTTTGTGATTGCACACAGATTGAGTACTATTCAGCAGGCAGATCAGATTTTGGTGATAGAAGATGGAAACATTGTAGAGCGCGGAACGCATCCTGAATTAATCGCAAGTCAGGGCCGTTATTACGAGCTGTTTACTTACCAAAGTAGAATCTAAACCCGCATCAAGGTTTAGGATGGCTCATGAAGAAATGCCACATCACTTCGTTTGCGTTTATGGCAACTGAAGGTTGATCGGCATTTTTTCGTGGAGCAATTCCCATCGGCCAGCTGTGGCCGCCATCTTTGGTAATATACAGCTGCAATTCAGTAGAATCTGTGCAGTTGAGCCACGACCAAAAATCTACATTGTCATTGTAAGAAAAGTAGGTACTCAAAGCGCAATTGTTGAATCCATTCCAAGCATTGAACACAGAATCTAGCGGAGGATTGTAATGGTCAGAAATGCCGTTTCCTATGCCGCCATCATACGGCACATTTTCATCTTCGTATGAATGAAAGTGCACAACACTCACTGCTTGGCTTGGGTTGCATTCTGTTGCAACCATGGTTCCGGCAACGGGCGCAATAGCAGCAATTTTATCGCTGAGTTCACAAGCCAATCGGTAGCTCATCATGGCGCCATTGCTCATTCCGGTAAAGAAAATTTGCTTGGAGTTGATGCTGTAATTAGCGCTTACTTCATCTATCAATGCGCTAATAAATCCCACATCGTCCACCTCGTTTTCTGATGCTTTTCCGCAACAATTACCCGCATTCCATGTGCGGTTTAGTCCGTTTGGCGAACAAAGAATAAATCCTTTTTCATCCGAAAAATCGGCTAATCCGCTTTGTTCTTCTATGTTTTTGGCGCTGCCTGTGCCACCGTGCAATGCAATGATCAGCGCCACGGCCGAGTCGCTGCTATAGCCCTCTGGAACGTGCAGCAAATAAGACCTTTTTTCACCATCATGTTTTAAGGTTTCATACTCCGAATCAAACTTGCTTCTTTGGCAAGCGCTAAACGCGAAAAGCGAAATCAAAATAGATATAATGGTTCTTGTTTTCATGGTCTACAGCAAATCGTAATCGTCTACTGGTTCATCGTCTTCGGCAGTTCCTGCAGGTGAAAACAAGAAATCGATTGGGTTATCAATATCATATAGCCATTGATAAGCGCGGGTTTCCTTTTCACAAAAAGGAGCAATGAGTGCAATCATATTTTCATAACCAGCCAAGGTGAGTTTGCAATAAAAACTCACGAAATCGTTGGTTAATATGCCTTCATCTTCATCGCCCACTACTAGCAATAGGCTGCAGTTTTTGGCATTGATAAAATCAATTTTACCAAGGTCTAGAATAGATTCTGGATGTTTGATCCAATTGCTTAGCAAGTCTTGAAATTTTTTCGATTCGGCCATGCCAAAACCATATAGGCGCACAATGCTTTCGCCAAACTCGTTCACATCGCTGATGTAGTCTAAATGCATGATTGCAACCGTTTATCGCTTTTTATTTTGATTTTTATCACCGCGAGTAAGCGGCTTCTTAAACTTGGTTTTAATCTCGCGCTTGTATCGGCTACCCAAGTTTTCTTTGCTGTTTTTAGCGCTCTTTTTGTGAAAAGCTCCACCACCATCGGTCAGGCTGCGCATGCCGCCACCAGCAGTCAATTCCTTTGGTTTGTTCTGCTCTTCAGGAATCAGTTCTGTGGTGAAGTTTACTTCTTCCGGTTTATCCAAAA
>JANRBI010000227.1 GCA_030727625.1 Salibacteraceae bacterium | reverse complement strand
CGCTTGCAGCAAACACCATTATGAGGGCAAGAAGTATCTTTTTCATGTTTGTTTTATTATGGATTGCAAAATAGAAAGCAATTGCAATATATGACGTGAGACTCTGAAAATATTCGGTTATAGATTGAATGATTAAAACGGTAAGCCAAGATTTTCTTCATCTTGCCGAGTATTTTAATCCATTTTCCATGTCCAAATTCGTCTTCAACGTTATTACAGTTTTAAGTCTTTTTAGTTGCTTATTGTCTTGTAATTCAAAGCATTCAACTCTCGTTTCTGAAACTGAATCTACTTCTCTATTTGCAGAAAATGAAAAACCGAGACAGTTAGCAACAGGTTTTAGTTTTACAGAAGGGCCAGCTAGTGACGCGCAAGGCAATGTTTATTTTACGGATCAACCCAACGATAAAATCTACTTCTGGAACACCAAATCCGGTTCTGTTTCGCTGTTTTCAGATAGCACGCATCGCTCAAATGGACTTTACATTGATCATGAAAATAGATTATTGGCATGCGCAGATTTGAAAGGTGAAATCATTGAATTTTCTAGTAACGGTAAATCATTTACCAGTATCACTTCATCGCTTAATGCAGGTCGCTTTAACGGACCGAATGACCTTTGGGTAAACGCCTCTGGCGGCATATTTTTTACCGATCCAAATTATCCACGACCTTATTGGGAGTCGCCTGGCTCATTAGCATTTATAAACACAATGTCACTTTACTATTTAACGCCACAAAGTGATTCAGCGCAACTGATAGACTCAAATTTCAAAAAGCCAAATGGTATAATAGGTTCAGAAACACTTCATAAGCTTTATGTTACTGATGCTGACGGAAATCGCACTTACGTGTATGAACTTAGCAATGGATCTGAACTTTCAGATCGTAAATTATTCTGTGAATTGGGTTCAGACGGAATGACCTTAGATGAACGCGGAAATCTCTACCTAACTGGAAATGGTGTCACCGTCTTCAACCCTCAAGGCGAGAAAATTGCTCATATTCCTATTGATGAACATTGGACTTCTAATGTGACATTTTCAGGCTCAAATAACGATTTGCTTTTTATCACTGCCTCTACAAGTATTTATGCAATGAAAATGCAGGTTAAAGGAGCTAATTAGAATCACTTTCAAAAGATTTATTAGGACTCATTTCATTTAGTCATACTCCATAGATTTTTGAAATGCTAACCCTAAAAATCTGGTGATCTAAATCACTCACAAGTGTTTCTCAAAACCTACTTTTGCACCCGAAATATTAGAAGAAATGAGTGAAATGAATGGACCAGCAAAATGCCTGATCATAGGTTCAGGACCTGCTGGATATACTGCGGCTATTTACGCTGCTCGCGCTGAGTTAAAACCAATCATGATCGAAGGTATGCAACCTGGCGGTCAGTTGATGGATACTACAGATGTAGAGAACTTCCCAGGTTATCCTGATGGAGTAAATGGTCCACAAATGATGATGGATTTTAGAGCTCAAGCAGCACGTTTTGAAACAGATATTAGAAGTGGATATGTAACTAAGGTTGATTTTTCTGGCCCAGTGCATAAAGTTTGGGTTGATGACAAAGAAGAATTCCTTGAGGCACACTCAATCATTATCTCTACAGGAGCTACTGCAAAATGGCTTGGTTTGCCAAGTGAGTTGCGTCTTCGCGACCTAGGTGGAGGAGTTTCTGCGTGTGCCGTTTGTGACGGATTCTTTTATAGAGGTCAAGAAGTAGCTATCGTTGGAGCGGGAGATACTGCAGCAGAAGAAGCTACATACCTATCCAAAATTTGCAAGAAAGTGCACATGTTGGTTCGTAAAGAAGAAATGCGCGCCTCTAAAATCATGCAACAACGTGTATTTGACGCTCCAAATATTGAAGTTCACTTTAACACCGAAACATTAGAGGTTTTGGGTGACACTGTGGTTGAAGGAATTAGAATGATTAACAACCAAACAAACGAAGAAAGCACGCTTGCCGTAACTGGATTCTTTGTTGCTATTGGTCACAAACCAAACACTGATATTTTTAAAGATTGGTTAGAAATGGACAAAACGGGCTATTTGTTGCCAAAACTTGGAAGCACAAAATCAAACATCGAAGGTGTATTTATTTCTGGCGATGCCGGGGATAAAGTATACCGTCAAGCGGTAACAGCAGCTGGCACAGGCTGTATGGCTGCTCTTGATGCAGAACGCTATTTAGCAGACAAAGGGATTCATTAATCTACACTGTTCACAACAAAATAGAGAGAAAGAAGTGCCTTTTGGCGCTTCTTTCTACTTTTAGGCCATCAGATTCAGAATTTAAATCAAATCATGAAAAAACTTAACCTATTAATTTATCCCCTGATGATTTCAGGAATGGTGATGCAATCTTGCGGTGGAGCAGCTGAAAAGCCAGATGCAAATGCTCAAGATACCGTTGCAATGGCCGAAACGGCTGATGATTTTCAATATTTAGCAGAGCAGTTTGCAGACCTTAAACTTATCCGATACCAAATTCCAGGTTGGGACAAGTTGACTGCAAAGCAAAAAGAGCTTGTGTATTATTTGTACGAAGCTGGAATCAGCGGTAGAGATATGATCTGGGATCAGAACTACCGTCACAATCTCGAAATTCGTCATGCGCTTGAAGCCATCATTCGAAATGAAGCTATTGAAAAAAGCGGTGCCGATTGGGATAACTTCTTGATATATGCCAAGCGTGTGTTCTTCAGCAATGGTATTCACCATCACTACAGCATGTCAAAAATCAACCCGGAGTTTTCAGCTGATTATTTCGAAACATTAGTTGCAGCATGCAATATTACCTTGAGTGACGAAGCTAAAAAAGCCATGTTCGACCCAAGTTTTGATGCTAAAAAAGTAAATCTTGATCCTGACAAAGGTTTGGTTAAAGGTTCGGCAGTAAATTTTTACAGCCCGAACATGACGGAGAAAGACGTAGATAATTACTACGCTAAAATCATCGATAAGAAAGACAAAATACCAGTTTCTTACGGTATCAATAGCCAATTGGTAAAGAATGCTGATGGTTCTATTACAGAGAACGTATGGAAAGTAGGTGGAATGTATTCTGCATCAATCGAAAAAGTTGTTTACTGGTTGGAAAAAGCAG
>JANRBI010000226.1 GCA_030727625.1 Salibacteraceae bacterium | reverse complement strand
TATCACCAACTGCCGACCCCGACAATTCCCAATCCGTGGTTGCATCCATATTGGTCAAAGTACCATCATTGGTGCTGAATAAATCAGCCAATACCGAGCCTTGAAATTGATTGAAAGAGTAGTAGTTTACAAGGTTTGAGTATAATGCATCTGATGACTGTACACGCCTGCACATGTTGGCTCTTATTTGAGCCTCAGTTAGTTCAGTGTCCCAAATTCTTACCTCATCAATGTTCCCTTCAAATTGCTCAGAAATACTATTTCCACGCATTCCAATTCTGAAATGGCTGAGCGTGGTTGAAAGTGTTTTTGTAGCAGAGCCGTCTAGAACGCCATCCACATAGATTTTTGTTGTGGTGCCATTATGGGTCATGGCCACATGATGCCACTTACCATCATTGATGGTTATAGCTCCTTCTAAGTCATTGCTTTGACCAACAAAATAGAGGTGGTTGTTTACGCAAAGTAAACCCGATCTCTGATTTGTGTTTACAGTGCCGTATTCGATAATAGAACTGTTACCTGCTTTTGTGGTTTTGATCCATGCATCCATCGTTCTAGCGCTGTTTCCGCTTGGGAAACCAGCGTCAGAGCCCTGCACATAATCGTCAATACCATCAAAATTCAATGCTCTATTTTTTGAGCTGGCATATTCTTCTATCAGATTATAGATCAATTGACCTACTACTGTATTGCTCAACGCTCCACTTGAAGTGTAATTACCTGCATGACTGAACATTAACACATGGCCTTCGCCAAAGGCGCGATATACTAAACCTGCGCTGGTGCCTTGTGTCATTAAAGTTACTGCGGGGTCTGTGCCATAAGCCCTCATAGATCCTTGGTTGGCACCAACATTGGTTAATGAAAAAGTTGAAGGTATGCCGCTAAGAACGGGATGACTAGCTTGCGCTGGAACAGTGTTGTAGGTGATGTTTTGTGTGACGCCAGTTGTTCTAACAATTGGGATTAGATCGACCATAGTTAGCATCTGTGAAATAGAAACTTGATAGGCGTTCCATTCAAATCCCACGTATATCCCACCATCATTTTGCACAAAATTCACCAACGCGGTTTGACCAGCAGTTGGCATTTGTGTGTTGTAAGTGGTACCGTTTAAATGTATTACTGCATCGAATCCAGTAAGTGGAGGATTGGTGTTGTTCCAAAAAGATTCTGAAACAGCGCTCACTGTTACCTGAAAACCTTGGTTTTCGAGGGAAGTTTTTAGTGCTAAAGTGTTGGTGTTCGTTGGCGAATCGTCATAGATGAGCAATACATTCTGCGCAATAGCAAGGGATGACGAGCACAATAGGAATAAGATGGCGAATATCCTTTGAGTGATAATACCTAGGTAGTTTGGACGCATGTACAGTAGTCTAGTTCATGCAAAATACCATCATTTATTTGAGAATTAGGTAATTCTCGTTTAAAAGTGGGATAAACCGCAAAAAACAATAGGCCACTGACGTTATATCAGTGACCTATTATAAAAATGTTATTTCGATTAAGATTAACTACCGCACATTTCACAATCCTCAGGGTTGTCCAATGAACACGCAATTTCTGCTTGTCTTTGTTCGGTGCTTACTACCTCAACTGCTTTTGCTGTTGGCTCTGCAAGCTGCGCTTTATCTACTGTAAACTTGATTGCGTCTCTCGCTGCTTTGGTTCTTAGATAATACATTCCTGTTTTCAAACCAGCTTTCCAGCCATAAAAGTGCATCGAAGTCAACTTAGCGAAGTTTGCATTTTCCATGAAAATGTTCAAAGACTGACTTTGATCAATGTATGCTCCACGATCTGCACTTAGCTCGATAATCACTTTTTGGCTGATTTCCCAAGCAGTTTTGTAAAGCTCTTTTAAGTTGTCTGGAATCTCATCAATTTCTTGAACAGAACCATTAGCTGCAATCAATTTGTTTTTGATGCCATCGCTCCAAATACCCAACTTCACTAAGTCGCGCATCAAGTGTTTGTTTACAATCGCAAACTCACCAGAAAGGGTTCTTCTTGAATAAATGTTTGAGGTGTAAGGCTCAATACATTCGTTGTTGCCAAGAATTTGGCTTGTAGAAGCGGTTGGCATTGGTGCCATCAACAATGAGTTTCTAACTCCGTATTTCTTGATTTCTTCTTTCAATACATCCCATTCCCATCGGCCAACTGGCTCAACACCCCAAAGGTCGAATTGAAGTTTGCCTTGAGAAATTGGCGAACCTTCATATGTTTCGTATGGTCCAAGATCTTTAGCTAAGTCTTTTGATGCACTAAGGGCAGCGTAGTAAATGGTTTCGAAAATCTCTTTGTTCAATTGTTTCGCTTCTGGCGAATCAAAAGGATAGCGCATTAAGATGAATGCATCTGCTAAACCTTGCACACCCAATCCGATAGGACGGTGACGCATGTTTGATTTCTTAGCCTCAGCTACTGGATAGAAGTTTACATCAATGATCTTGTTCAAGTTTTTGGTAGCCACATAAGTGATGTCAAATAGCTTGTTATGATCAAATTTACCTTCTCTTACAAATTTTGGAAGAGCGATAGAAGCCAAGTTACACACAGCTACTTCATCAGGAGCAGTGTATTCCATAATCTCAGTACATAAGTTCGAAGACTTGATAGTACCTAGGTTTTGTTGGTTTGATTTTGAGTTGGCGGCATCTTTATAAAGCATGTATGGTGTTCCAGTCTCAATTTGAGATTCTAGAATCTTGAACCACAATTCTTGTGCTTTGATGGTTTTCTTGCCTTTGCCTTCACGCTCGTAACGCGTGTAAAGCGCTTCGAATTTTTCACCCCAAGCATCAGAAAGACCCGGACACTCATCAGGACACATCAATGTCCAATCTCCGCCTTCTTCTACGCGCTTCATGAACAAATCCGGGGTCCACATTGCATAGAATAAATCTCTTGCTCTGTTTTCTTCTTTTCCATGGTTTTTCTTCAAATCCAAGAAATCAAACACATCTGCGTGCCATGGCTCAAGGTAAATAGCAAATGAACCTTTGCGTTTTCCTCCACCTTGATCTACATAACGAGCCGTGTCGTTAAACACGCGAAGCATTGGCACAATACCGTTGCTGGTTCCGTTTGTACCACGTATGTAAGAGCCTGTAGCTCTAACATCGTGAATAGAAAGACCGATACCGCCAGCGCTTTGAGAAATCTTAGCACATTGAGTTAGTGTTTCGTAAATACCGCTAATGCTATCATCTTTTGTTGTCAACAAAAAGCAAGAAGACATTTGTGGTTTTGGTGTGCCAGCATTAAATAGAGTTGGTGTAGCATGTGTAAACCAACGCTCGCTCATCAAGTCATACGTTTCAATAGCAGCATCTACATCTTCTTTGTGAATACCTAAAGCAACACGCATCAACATGTGCTGGGGACGCTCAACCACCTCACCATTTACTTTCAAAAGGTAAGAACGCTCTAATGTTTTGAAACCGAAGAAGTCGTATCCAAAATCTCTATCATAGATGATCGTGCTATCCAGTTGCTCGGCATTGTCTTGAATGATTTTATAAACATCATCAGCCAATAAAGGAGCTGTTTTCCCAGTTTTTGGGTCCACATAGTTGTATAAAGCATCCATGGTAGCTGAGAAGGATTTCTCTGTGTTTTTATGGAGGTTTGATACCGCTATTCGCGAAGCAAGCAGAGCATAATCAGGATGCGATGTAGTTAAAGAGGCTGCAGTTTCAGCTGCTAAATTGTCAAGAATAGTAGTTGTTACTCCATCATAAATACCTTCAATCACTTTCATTGAAATTTTGACAGGATCCACACTAGGGTGTAAACCGTAACAAAGTTTTTTGATGCGGGCGGTGATTTTGTCAAATTTCACAGCCTCTTGACGGCCATCTCTTTTAAGTACAAACATGGATTGATGATATATAGGTTAAGAAAAAGGGACCTTGCAGATCCTGAGTTAATAGTGGTAGTTCTTAGGGAAATTGGTTTAAAATTCTTCGTCAAGTTTGAATACTTGACTCTCAGTGCCATTGGCAACGCCAGCTTTTTGATATTCAGCAACACGTTTTTCAAAGAAATTGGTTTTACCTTGAAGGCTAATCATTTCCATAAAGTCAAACGGATTTGAAGAATTGTAAATCTTGTCGTTTCCAAGTTCAGATAACAATCTGTCAGCAACAAACTCAATGTATTGTTGCATCAATACGGCATTCATACCAATGAGAGAAACAGGAAGCGCGTCTGTAACAAACTCTTTTTCAATTGCAACAGCATCGCGAATAATGTCTTCGATGGTTTGTTTTGAAAGTTTGTTTACCACATGACTATTGTAAAGTAAGCAAGCGAAATCGCAGTGCATTCCTTCATCACGAGAAATAAGTTCGTTCGAAAAGCTCAAGCCTGGCATCAAACCACGCTTCTTTAGCCAGAAAATGGAGCAAAAAGATCCTGAGAAGAAAATCCCTTCAACAGCAGCAAAAGCAACTAAACGCTCAGCAAAGTTTCCGTTATCTATCCAACGAAGCGCCCAATCGGCTTTTTTCTTAACGCAATCAATTGTTTCAATTGCATTGAAAAGCTTTGTTTTTTCGGTTTTGTCTTTTATGTAAGTGTCTATAAGTAGAGAATAAGTTTCACTGTGGATGTTTTCCATAGCAATCTGAAATCCGTAGAAAAACTTTGCCTCGGTGTATTGAACTTCGGCTACAAAATTTTCAGCTAAGTTTTCATTAACTATTCCATCGCTTGCCGCGAAAAAAGCTAAAATGTGTTTGATGAAATAGCGCTCATCATCGTTCAATTTATTATCCCAATCGTGCAAATCTGGTCCAAGGTCAATTTCTTCAGCAGTCCAAAAACTAGCTTCAGACTTTTTATAGAATGCCCAGATGTCATCATGTTGGATTGGAAAGAGAACAAATCTTCTAGGGTCTTCTTTTAGGATGGGCTCTTCCTGCATTTTTTGGTTGTTTTCTAGTGTCGTATTCTTAGGCAACACCTCGTTTAAATTTAGTTTTTCTGCTTGTGTTTTTTGGTCTTCCATTACTGGTATTCTTCTTTTTTTAAGCTGCAAATAGAGACAAAGGAGTCTAGTATCGCATTCCTGCGAAATTTTCTATTTAATTGTAAAACAACGATTTAAAAGCGGTGATTGCTTTTTCTAGAGGGCAAATGAGTGATTTTTCCTCTTTTTTTATTGCCCAACAAAACTTGGTAAAAAAGCCCCTGAAGGCAAACCATTTTTATTGACAATTCATCAAGGTTTTTAACATGATGAGAAATGTACTTGTGTTCAAAACTAATTGGAGGTATGCTTAGCTCAATGATACAGCGAAAAGCAAGTTTTTGACAGTGTTAATTTGAGACAAAATCAAAAAAATTATTTGGTTTTCCCATCTGATTGTTCCAATTTCTCAAGCTCAACTTTGGCTTTTTCAAGTTCTGCATACCAAGCTTCGCCATACTTGCGGATTAGCGCATCTTTTGTGAATTTATAAACGGGAACTTTTAGCTCTTTACCCAAAGTGCAAGCATCGCTACAAATGTTCCATCGCTCATAATTGACTGCTTCGAAAGTTTCATATTGCGTTGTGCGAATTGGATACAAATGACAAGAAATAGGTTTTCTGAAAGTGGTTTTGCCATCTTTCCAAGCCAGCTCAATTCCGCACATGGCATTTCCTGAGTTGTCAAAAACGGTATAGGAACACTCGGCACCATCATTCAGTGGTGTTTCCAGTTCGCCATCTCCATCCAATACATATTTGCCTTGTGCTTCAATAGATTTTAGACCTTTTTCAGAAAGGTAACTTTTGAATTTATCGAACTCGTGATCGATGATTTTCGATTCTTCAATAGTGATTGGTGCGCCAGCATCGCCAGCTACGCAGCACTCGCCTTTGCAAGCACCAAGGTTGCATACAAACTCCTCACTAAAAACTTCGGTTGAGATCAATTGATCATCTATTTGAATCATTGGCATGCCGCGAAATTACATTGGTTTTTTACAAAATGACTTAAAACCTCTGTGTGTCAAATGCAGCTTTTTATCGGTAAAAAATTATTGCTCATCGACTTAACATTAAAAAAATGTTATTTATTTGTAACCAAACCTAACTAAACATTTTTACTATGAAGCTAAGAACAACGCTCTTGTGCGCTGTGATGATGTTATTTTCGCATCTATTACTAGCACAAGAAAGAACAGTCACCGGAACCGTGCGTTCAGATGACGGATCGACCCTGCCGGGTGTGACGGTCCAAATTAAAGGAACAACTTCTGGAACCGCCTCCGACATGGATGGGAAGTACAGTATTGCAGTGCCTGGCGGGGATGCTGTAATCGTGTACTCATTCATAGGCATGGACACAAAGGAAGTAGCCGTAGGGGCACAAGCTACTATTGATGTAACCCTAGGCATGGGTGTGCAGCTTGAAGAGGTTGTGGTTACCGCTCTCGGTATTTCGAGAGATAAGAAGTCGCTGGGTTACTCAACCCAAACGGTTTCAGGTGACGATGTCTCTAAGGTTAAGGATGTGAACTTTATGAGCTCACTTTCTGGCCAAGTGGCGGGAGCCCAAATCAAAAACAGCGGAACAATGGGTGGTTCAGCCAACGTAATCATTCGTGGTTACAAGTCTATTGGTGGAAACAACCAACCATTATACGTTGTAGATGGTATTCCAATTAGCAATGACATTACTAACACCACTGACCAAACTACAGGTCGCGGTGGTTATGATTATGGTAATGCTGCTATGGATATCAACCCAGACGATATAGAGTCTGTATCTGTGCTTAAAGGTGCTGCCGCTACAGCGCTTTATGGAGCCAGAGCTGCCAACGGTGTAGTTCTAATTATTACTAAAAAAGGGAATAAGAAGAAAAAGGGTCTTGGTGTAACTGTTTCTACTGGTGCTATTGCTGGTCAAATCAATAAAAACACCATGCCTACTTACCAGAAACAATATGGAGCTGGTTACGGTAGATTTTATGGACCTGATACGGCTTATGACGGAACAGTATCTAATGGCTATTTATATGAGGCGGATGTTGATGGCGATGGTAATCCTGATGGTTTGTCAATTCCAATGGAAGAAGACGCATCATATGGTTTGGCTTTTGATCCCAACCTAAGTGTTTATAATTGGAAATCAGTCTATCCAGAGTTGACAGACACTTATAAAAAGACACAACCTTATGTAGCCGCAGAAAATGACGCGACTACTTTTTATGAAACATCATTGATGCTAAACAACAGCGCATCTGTAGAAGGAGCAAATGATAACGGTAGTTTCAGATTGGGTATTACGGACATGTGGCAAAAAGGTGTTTTACCTAATAGTAACATGCGAAGAAATAATGCTTCGCTAAATGTGAACTACAATCTTTCAGATAAACTTAATGTGTCTTCTTCTATGCAATTCATACAGAATGGAGCAACAGGGAGATATGGAACTGGGTACGATAGTCGTAACGTAAATCAATCTTTCCGTCAATGGTATCAGGTGAGTACTGATATGATGGATCAGAAGTCAGTGTATGAAGATTTCCACAAGAATATTTCATGGAATCCATACGGATTCGTTTATTCAGAGGATATTTGGGAACAGGCTCATTATTTTGACAATTATTACTGGACTCGCTACGAGAATTATTCAACAGATTCTAGAAATAGATTCATTGGAAATGTAGTTGCTAACTATGAGCTGACCGATTGGTTGAGTGTAATGGGTAGAATTACTAATGATAGCTATGATGAAATTCGTGAAGAGCGCATTGCCGTTGGTTCAGTAGACCCATCTAGCTACTATAAGTACACCAGGTCTTTCACAGAAAGAAACTATGATTTGATTTTGTCTTTTGACAAGAAGTTTGGAACGGACAATAAGATTGATTTCAATGGTAACTTAGGGACTAACCTACGCAGATCGCATGTAAGCTCTATTTCTGCAGAAACCAATGGTGGTTTAGTAGTTCCAGGCGTGTATTCACTTTCTAATAGTGTGAATTCGATTGAAGCTCCGATTGAAACAGATGCTAGAAGAGCTGTAGACGGCTATTTCGCAAGAGCTTCGATTGGCTACGATCGTTTCTTGTTTGTCGATGTTACAGGTCGTTATGATGTTAGCTCTACACTTCCAGCTAATGATAATGCGTTTTTCTATCCTGCAGCAACAGTGAGTTTTGTATACTCTGAATTGTTTGATGCTTCGTTCATGGACTTTGGTAAGTTGAGATTCAACTATGCAGAAGTAGGTAATGATGCTCCAACGCAAAGACTGCAAAATGTTTATTCACTCGGCACTCCATTTGGTGGAAATACATTGGCTAGCGCTCCAAACACTGGTTTCAATGCAAATCTTTTGCCTGAAAATACCAGAAGTCTTGAGCTTGGTTTTGAGAACAAATTCTTCAAAGACAGATTGGGCGCGGATCTTACGTTCTATCGTTCAAACACGTTCAACCAAATTCTTGCAGTTAGACCATCAACAGCGTCAGGAACATATTTTCAATATGTGAACGCAGGAGATATTCAGAACCAAGGTATCGAACTACAGCTGTATGGCAACATTGTTAAGAAGGGTGATTTCCGTTGGGATGCACGCTTAAACTGGGCAATGAACAGAAACAAAGTAATTTCATTAACAGATGATCTTACTACATACCAACTGGCTTCAGTTCAAGGCGGTATTACCATTGAAGCAACTGTGGGTGAACCTTATGGCGTAATCAAAGGATCAAACTTTGTTTACCACGAGGGTGAACCTATTGTATATGAAAACTCTGCTGGAGCTGGTGGCGGCATGAGATATGCGAAAACTGCTACCCCTGAAATTATTGGAAACATGTTGCCAGATTGGACAGGTGGTATCACAAATACCTTCAAGTACAAAAATATTTCTGGTAGTTTCTTGATCGATGTTCAAAAAGGCGGAAACTTCTTCTCTTTAGATACTTGGTATGGCTATGCTACTGGTATTTATGCGAACACAGCGGGTACAAATGATAAAGGAAACAATATCAGAGATGCAATTGAAGACGGTGGAGGCTATAATATAGGTGGCGTAGTAGCAGCTAAGGATGCTGACGGTAACTATGTTTATGATGCTGATGGAAACCTGACATCTGATGGAACAGCAAACACCGAGTATGCTGGTATGGTTAACTATGCCAATGCAATTGGGTATGCCAGAGCTCCAAATGCTGCGCATGTTTATGACGCAACTTATGTAAAGCTTCGCCAGGTATCATTAACCTACTCTTTAACCCCAAGCGTGTTAGCTAAAACGCCTTTCCAAGGGGTTGATTTCTCATTGGTTGGCAGAAACCTTGCTATTCTTTACAAGAACAGCCCATACACTGATCCAGAAGCTGGTTTAAGTGCTGGTAACATTCAAGGCTATCAATCTGGTGCTTATCCTTCAGTGAGAGAACTTGGAGTAAACATCACCGTTAAATTCTAATAACAGAGCAAGACATGAAAAAGTCATTAATATATGCGGCAGTTCTAGCACTGGTAATATCCAGTTGTACAAAGGACATAAGCTCATTCAACGATAACGTTAAGGATCCAGTAACTGTGCCAGCTGGAACTCTTTTTGCAAATGCCACCAAAGAGTTGGTAGATTATGTGGCCAGTCCGAATGTAAACGTAAATACATTTAGATTGTGGGCACAACACTGGACACAAACTACTTATACAGATGAATCGAACTTCGAGTTGACCGAAAGAAACATCAACGGAGAGGTTTGGGATAGAATGTATGCACGAGTGTTGCGAGATTGTAACGAAGCTCGAAACATTATTGAGGCGGATCAGGTAATTCTTGAAGAGGAGAGAAATGCCCAGTTGGCTATGATTTCTGTAGTTGAGGCGTATGCTTATTCAATGTTAGTAGACATCTTTGGCGATGTGCCTTACACTGAAGCTCTAGGCGGAATTGATGATTTGTCACCAGCTTATGATGATGCTGAAACAATCTATTCTGAAATTATTGCATCCTTAGATGGAGCAATAGCCACACTAGCTTCTGGGCCATCTGCAGGCGAATTAGGAGCAAGCGACTTAATTTATGGAGGAAGCACATCGTCTTGGGCTGCTTTCGCAAGATCGCTGAAACTAAGAATGGCGGTGCGTATGGGCGATAAAAATGCGGGTACAGCCAAAACTTGGGCTGAATCAGTTACTTCTTCTGATATTATCGATGATAGTTCGGAAGATGCATTATTGGTTTACCAAACCACAACTCCAAATACTAACCCTATGTGGGAAGATTTGGTTCAAAGTGGCCGATTCGACTTCATTGCAGCAAACACTTTAGGTGATGTGATGAACTCATTGAATGATCCAAGACGAGGAAATTACTTTCAAAATCTTGATTCAACAGGTGCGGTAAATGGTAATCCTTTCGGTTCAGGCGGTGCTTACAATGAATTTACTGGACCTGGTGCGATGCAAGAAGATCCCACGTTTCCTGGTGTGCTTATGAGTGCTTCAGAAGTGCATTTCTTGCTAGCCGATGCTGCAGAACGAGGTTGGTCAACACCATTGTCAGCTGAAGAGCACTACAATATGGGTATTCGCTTGTCCATCACAGGTTGGGGTGGCACAGATACTCATGCTGATGATTATTTGGCACAAGCTGATGTTGCTTATGGCACAGCAGCTGGAGATTGGAAGCAGAAAATCGGAGTGCAGAAATGGATCGCAATGTATGATCGTGGTTTTGAAGCATGGTCAACTTGGAGATTATATGACTATCCTGCAATGAATGTTGCGCCAGAAATTGGTACTATCACGCCAACCAGATACAACTATACAGTTGATGAATATTCTGTCAATGGAACCAATGTAGCTGCTGCTAATGGTGGTAAAGACAACACAACCGACAAAGTATTCTGGGATGTGAATTAATTAGTAAAGTTTAGATTAGTTAAAGCCCCGATGGATTTATCTATCGGGGCTTTTTTATTGACCCTATAATTTGGATTTACTGCTGTTTTACGCCTTTTTAATCTCTGACTTTACACCTAAACTTGCACCCTCAATTTTTTATTCGAAAATCTATTATGTCAGTTCAAGCCGAAGACGTTTTCAAGAAAGTAATTTCTCATGCCAAAGAGTATGGTTTTGTGTTTCAATCAAGCGAAATATATGATGGCCTTAGCGCTGTTTATGACTATGGGCAACTTGGCGCTGAATTGAAAAACAACATCAAGCAATATTGGTGGAAAAGCATGGTGCAAATGCACGAAAACATTGTTGGTATAGACTCTGCTATTTTCATGCATCCTACTACTTGGAAGGCTTCCGGACACGTTGACGCTTTCAACGATCCGTTGATAGACAACAAAGACAGCAAGAAACGCTACCGTGCTGATGTGTTGGTAGAAGATCATATTGAGAAAATCAGAACTAAGGTTGACAAGGAAGTAGAGAAAGCAGCTAATCGTTTTGGAGAAAGCTTTGATGCGGATATGTTTAAGCAAACTAACCCACGTGTTATGGGCTACTTAGATAAAATCACTGCGATTGAAGATCGTATGAGAACCTGCTTAGAAAATGGCGATTTGGCCGATTTTAAGCAACTGATCATTGACGAAGAAATCAGCGATCCAATAAGTGGAACGAAGAACTGGACCGATGTGCGCCAATTCAACTTGATGTTTAGCACCGAAATGGGTTCAGTAGCCGAAGGCAGCAATAAAATCTATTTAAGACCAGAAACGGCTCAAGGTATTTTTGTCAATTTCTTGAATGTGCAGAAGTCTGGCCGCATGAAAATACCTTTCGGAATAGCACAAATTGGTAAGGCATTTAGAAACGAAATTGTGGCTCGTCAATTCATATTCCGCATGCGCGAATTCGAACAAATGGAAATGCAGTTTTTCGTAAAACCAGGCACCGAAATGGAATGGTATGAAAGCTGGAAAAACGAACGCATGGCTTGGCATATGTCTTTGGGCATGACAGCTGATCAATACCGTTTTCACGATCATATTAAATTGGCGCATTATGCAAATGCCGCTGCCGATATTGAATTCAAATTTCCATTTGGGTTTAAAGAATTAGAAGGAATTCATTCGCGCACCGATTTTGACTTAAAGCAACACGAAGAGCACAGCGGCAAAAAGCTTCAATACTTCGACCCTGAAGAAAACAAGAATTATGTGCCTTATGTGGTTGAAACATCCATCGGTTTAGACAGAATGTTCTTAGCCATCTTGTCTTATGCCTACCAAGAAGAAACCTTGGAAGATGGTTCTGAGCGCGTGGTTTTGCGCATTCCAGCTAAACTAGCGCCATACAAAGTGGCCGTACTTCCATTGACCAAAAAAGACGGGTTGCCCGAAAAAGCACGTGAAGTAATTGATGGGCTGAAGGAAGATTTCATGTGTCAGTATGACGAGAAAGACGCTATTGGCCGCAGATACAGACGCCAAGATGCCATCGGAACTCCGTTTGCAGTAACCGTTGATCATCAAACATTAGAAGACAACACCGTAACCATCCGTGAGCGCGATAGCATGCAGCAAGACCGCGTTGCCATTGCCGATTTGGAAGGCATTATTAGGAGGAAGTTGAAGGGGTAATTTCATATCTTAGCACACCTTGAAACCAACCAAACCATACGATAATCCGCGCATTTTCTGGGATGTAGACCATGAAAAGATGGACATCGAATTGCGCGCTAATTTTATCATAGAGCGGGTCTTTGATCGTGGTGATGTGCAAGACATAAGAAATTGCCGCGGCTTTTATGGTGATGAAAAAATAAAAGAAGTCTTAGTTAAGGCAAAGTTTTTATCAGAACCTCGAATCTATTTAGTCAGCGGAATCTTCAATATACCTTTAGAAAACATGCGATGCTTCATCTTGAGACAGTCGAATCAGGGACTTTTGCCTTATTAAAACAATTATCTGGAATTGCTGAACTAGAAGACTACCATTTGGTTGGAGGTACGGCCTTGTCTTTAATGTACGGCCATCGTAAATCAATTGACCTTGATTTATTTACGACCAAAAACTTCAATCGCGAACGGTTGGTTTCAATACTCTCAGCTGAATTTGGCATTGATTTTCAATATCAAGGTGAGCCAAACAGTATAGGGCTATTTTGTTACATCAAAGAAGTAAAAGTGGACTTTGTTAATTATCCATTTTCACAAATTGACGATAGTATTCTCGAAGATGGTATTCGATTCTATTCATCGAAAGACATTGGAGCTATGAAGATTCAAGCAATATTAAACCGAGCTGTAAAAAAGGATTTTTGGGATATAGCGGAACTACTCAGACATTTCTCTATTCAATATTTGATTGAATGGCATACTCAAAAATTCCCTAATCAAATGCTTGCTATTTCAATACCTACAGCCCTTTTGTATTTCGCTGAAGCAGAAGAAAGTGAAGAACCATTTAGTTTGAACAATCAGAGTTGGCCGGAGATAAAATCATTTATTGGTTCCAAGGTTCAAGCTTATTTAAGAATCAAACCTTAACTATCATTTTCTCTCCAAAACTCACCTTCTAGCATAGATTTGCAACCTACGTGAAGCTCAACCTCACATATCGAATTGCAGGATTGCTGTTTGCCGCTTTGTTGCTATTGCAGTCGCAAGGGCCGTGGCTCATTTTTAAGGTTCAGCAGTTTGCCTTGAGATCTGAAATCAAACATCAAATCAAAGCCGGTATTCCACATCATGATTTGGTGCGCATAGCAATAGCAAACGCTTGGGAAACCGAAAAAAATGACCGAATAGAGTGGGAGCACAGCAAAGAATTTCGTTTTGATGGCGAGTGGTATGATGTCGTTAAAAGCGAAGCCAAACTAGACTCAACAGTATATTTCTGCATTCATGATGCGAAAGAAAGTCACCTTTTTGCTCGCCTAGATGCGATGACGCTTAATGCACTTTGTGAGCCTGACACGGAAGAAAAAAGAACGACTTATACGTTTGTTCTTATTTCGAAGTACCCTGCAAGCAACGCTGCTAACGGTTTGTATTTAAATGAAATACCACTGAAATTCGCCTCCCACTTTTTCAGCAAGGTGGCTCACTGTTCAAAAGTGCCTACACCGCCACCCAATACCTTGGTTTGACTTATGAGTTAAGCGATCACTGAGGTCGTTTTAAAGCAGCGTGGCTTCTTCAGATAAAATATTCTGAAATAGCAGCGGGCTGCATTATTTCAAACCAAAATGTATTCAAACCATGAAACAACTCATGTTGTCAGTGTTCATGGCGGTGATACTCTTGGCTGCACAAGGCCAAGTTGTTACTGTTAAAGATGCTGAATCTGACCAAACTATTCCTTTGGTCACGCTTTTTAGTGAAACTCAAAATTTAAGTGTAATCACCGATGCTCGTGGGCAAGCAGATATTTCTGCATTTGCTGAAGCATTGGATATTGAGTTTAGATCAATCGGCTATAAAACCAAAACCGTTTCTTACAGCCAATTGCAAAATCAAGCGTTTACTATTGGCTTATCGCAGAATAGTATTTCGCTCAATCAAGTAGTGGTATCGGCTTCAAAATGGAGCCAAACCTCAAGAGAGGTTCCTTCAAAAATCAAAGTGATTTCTGCCAAAGACATTGCTTTACAAAATCCGCAAACGGCTGCCGATTTATTAGCAAGTTCGGGCGAAGTTTACATTCAAAAAAGTCAGCAAGGTGGCGGTAGCCCTATGATTCGTGGCTTTTCTACCAATCGTTTGCTGCTCACTGTAGATGGTGTGCGCATGAACACCGCCATTTTTAGAAGTGGCAACGTGCAAAACGTCATCTCGATCGATCCTTTTGCTACCGAAAGTGCCGAAGTGCTTTTTGGCCCAGGATCGGTGATTTATGGCAGCGATGCTATTGGTGGAGTAATGAGTTTTAACACGCTTACACCAACATTTTCAGCTACAGACAAGGTATTGGTGTCAGGCAATGCACTTGCGCGATATTCAAGCTCAAATAGCGAGCAAACCGCACATTTTGACCTCAACTTAGGTTGGAAAAAATGGGCTTTGGTTACCAGCTTTTCTAATTTCAATTATGACGATTTGAAAATGGGTAAATATGGTCCAGATGATTACCTCATGCCATATTACGTGCAGCGTGTTGATTCTATAGATCGTGTGTTTCAAAATGAAAACCCATTGGTGCAAAATCCTTCGGCTTACAGCCAAATGAATATGATGCAAAAGGTGCGATTCAAACCCAATAATAACTGGGATTTGACCTATGCGTTTCATTACAGCGAAACTTCAGCGTATAGTCGCTATGACAGGCATTTGCGCACACGCAATAGCTTGCCAAGATATGCAGAATGGAGTTATGGACCGCAAGTGTGGATGATGAATCAGTTTACGGTAGTGAATGCTAGCGAAAACGTTTTGTATGACGAACTCACCATTCGTTTTGCACAGCAACATTTTGAAGAAAGCCGAATAGATAGAAGCTTGAATCGCGCTGATCGAACAATCAATACCGAGAAGGTTGAAGCGTTTTCTGCCAACATCGATTTTCTAAAGAAGCTTGGAGGAAGCAATAAACTCTTTTATGGATTAGAAGCGGTAACCAATCAGGTTTCGTCATTTGGTAAGATTGAGAACATTGAAACTGGAACAACGGCTTTAGGGCCAAGTCGATATCCTCAAAGCGATTGGAGTTCGTATGCTGCTTATGCAACCTATCAAAGAGACTGGACCGAAAAATTCAGCACCCAAGTAGGTGCGCGATACAATCAGTTCGTGCTCAATTCTCAGTTTGACACCACATTTTATCCTTTCCCATTTACAACGGCAAACATCAATAATGGCGCACTTACCGGAAGTCTTGGTGCGGTGTTTACTCCTACCGAAAAGTGGATCATCAGCGCAAATCTTTCTACTGGTTTCCGTTCGCCAAATGTGGATGATGTGGGTAAGGTGTTTGATTCAGAACCAGGGGCTGTGGTGGTTCCAAATACTAACCTGAATGCAGAATATGTTTACAATGCTGAGTTGGATGTGGCCCGCGTATTTGGTGATTTCTTAAAGGTTGATGTTACTGCTTACTACACTTATTTACAAAATGCGCTGGTTCTTAGAGATTTTACGCTTAACGGTGAAGACAGCATAATGTATGCCGGTGAATTGAGTAAAGTGCAGGCAGTTCAAAATGCGGCAAATGCCACTGTTTTTGGTGTTCAGGCTGGGGCCGAAATAAAGCTAGGCAGTGGATTTAGTTTTGGTGGCGAAGCCAATTTTCAGAAAGGTGTAGAAGAACAAGACGATGGAACCACAAGCGCTTCAAGACATGCTGCTCCTTTTTTCGCTGTAGCGAGATTAAAATACAGCTCGGGTAAACTCAATGCTCAGTTTTATGGCATTTACAATGCACCGGTGAGTTTCGAAAACCTGCCTATAACCGAGCAAGCTAAAACGGAGTTATATGCCAAAGATGAAAATGGAAATCCTCGTGCACCACAATGGTATACGCTCAATTTTAAAGCAATGTATCAAGTGGCTAAAAACCTATCGGTGAGCGCAGGAATAGAGAATATAACCAACCAACGCTACCGCCCATATAGTTCTGGCTTGGCAGGCGCAGGACGAAACATGGTGATTTCTGCCAAGGTGATATTTTAACGAAAGGAATGATTTATTTTTTGTGATGAAAGCCCAATTGCGAAAGCGGTT
>JANRBI010000225.1:1660-3156 GCA_030727625.1 Salibacteraceae bacterium | reverse complement strand
GATGTGGAAAAAGGTTTTCTGTGGACGCTTTCTTTTCTCGGGGCTGCACTAGAAGAGCCATCTGCTTATCGTTGGAATGATGACACATTAATGGTAGATGCCGAAAAAATTGGTGTAGCTGATAATGGACAAGAAGCGCTGAATTCTTTGTTTTTGATTATTAGAAATTCTGAAGAATACCAAGCAAATGGCGCATTTGATATTGGGCGATTTGTTGCGCTCACACTGCTTTCAAGCAATCATTATTACAAAATAACGGGCGTGCCAGAAACCTTGGAAGAATGGATGGCTCAGGTTCCGGAGAATAAAAACTTGTATGCAATTACCGAATCTACTGTTTCTGTTGCGGATCGACTCATTTCCATGAATGACAGTGCTGAAAAGGGATTGAGCGATCAGTTTATTGCTTACGAAGGTTTTTTGGATACCACAAATCATTCATTTGAGCTGAAAGAATATGAAGTGTTTGATATCATGCCAAATGGTCAATTGCGCTTTGCGATTTATGGACTAGATGGAAAACTGAAAACCGCAGCAGACGAAGTCTTTAGCCTTGGCGGAAAACCTTCAAAATGTATTTGGTGTCATGAAATAAATATCAATCCAAACTTCGCTAATGCACCAGATGTGTTTGGTTTTAAGTCGGTTGAATCATTTAATAATCAAGTTTCAGATTGGCAAACTTGGCTCGAAGCATATAAATCAGACTTACAACCAACCATTGATGTGCTAGAAAAACAAGATCACACCTATGCCGAATTGCTCTATATCGGCTTTATGCAGCCCAATGCAGCGCGTTTAGCCCAAGAATGGGGTATGAGTGAGTCAGAAGTAAATACAAAGCTTTCATCTTTTGAAACACACGACCACGAAGAATTTTCTTTCATGCAAGCTTTGTACTTTCGGCACCTGATTGACGTTCTAGGGCCTTTTAAAACCATAGAAGTGCCCATCGATGCGCGAGATGCGTCTGTTAACGAACCAAACCTGCTCTAATTGAACATTACTAGTATAGCTAAGTCTGTAAATGCGAGGTATTTCCCAAAGCATTTGCTCTATTCGCCAGAGTGGCTGGTGCTTGGGGTGAACAATGTGTGCAATTTACATTGCAAAATGTGCGATGTTGGTTTGGGAAATAACGACACCGTTTTTGCGCAAAACCTGGTTGGAACTTCTCCACTAAATATGCCGCTAGAGTTACTCTCAAAAATCATTGAAGAGTGCGCGCAGACTATGCCAAACGTAAAACTGGGCTATGCTTTTACCGAGCCGCTGGTTTATCCGCATCTCATTCCATCTATTGAATTGGCTAGCATGCATGGTTTGTTTACAAGCATTACTACCAATGCGTTAACGCTTCCGCAAAAGGCTGAAAAGCTTGCTAATGCTGGATTAAGAGAGATTTACATTTCGTTGGATGGCTTAGAAAAAACGCACAATTTCATTCGTGGAAACGAAAAGTCGTTTCAAAAAGCTGTGGAAGGAATTGAGAAACT
>JANRBI010000225.1:0-1560 GCA_030727625.1 Salibacteraceae bacterium | reverse complement strand
TGTTGTAGCGCCTTTTAACTATGAATAAAGTCCTCCTTTTTAACCCCAGAAGTGCCCACAAAAAATACCGTATTCCAAACAGTATTTTACAAGTTGCAGCGTCCATTGAAGGTCTTTTTGATTGGGTAATAGTAGATGGAAACCGCGAGGTTGATCCTTGGCAGAAAATTGTTGACTACTTAAAAACAGGCGAGTTTAAATACGTTGGATTCACCGTGATGCCGGGCCCACAGCTGGAGCAAGCTATTCCATACACTTATAAAATCAAGGAACAGTTTCCTGAAACGACCATGATTTGGGGTGGCTATTTCGCTTCAAACCAATACAAAAGCGTGCTTAATTCTGGCGTGGTTGACTATGCAATCAATGGTCCAGGCGATTATTCATTTCCGCAATTGTTGCAAGCGCTAGAAAAAGGAGAAGATGTTTCGCTGATTCGCAATTTGATCTTTAAAAAAGAAGGTGAGATTGTAAAAACGGTGAAAGATGATTTATTGGATTACAATAAGTTACCTCGACTTTCTTACGATAAGTTGGATCAATTTTATGACATTGAAAAGTACTTGGGTAAAACCTATTTAGGGGAGAAAACCTTGGCTTATCACAGCAGTTTTGGTTGTCCATTTACATGTTCATTTTGTGCAGTAGTTCCTATTTACCAAGCGCGCTGGAAAGGTTTAAGTGCCGAAAACATCTATCGCGATGTTAAATACGTGAAAGACAAATGGGGCGCTGATTCAATTGAATTTCACGACAATAATTTCTTCGTTTCTGAAAAGCGAACCGTAGAGTTTTCGAAGCTTATAAAGGATGAAAATATGGTTTGGTGGGGCGAAGGCCGCATCGATACCATTGATAAATACAAAGACGAAAGCCTCGCAGCCATGCGCGATGCAGGTTGCAAAATGATCTTTTTCGGTGCAGAAACGGGTAATGATGAAGTGTTGAAAAAGATGGATAAAGGTGGAACGCAATCTGCTGCGCAAATTTTAGAGTTTGCGGCTCGTATGAAGAAGTTTGATATCATTCCCGAATACAGCTTTGTGCTCGGTACACCGGGCGATACACCTGAGGAAGTGATGGCTCAAATTGATGGCGATATTGCCTTCATCAGAAAAGTGAAAGAAGTGAATCCTGATACGGAAATCATCATTTACACTTACAGTCCTGTGCCCACCGAAGGCAGCGAAATGTTTGATGCGGTGCTTGATTCAGGATTCCGTTTCCCCGAAGAATTGAAAGATTGGCTTTCGCCAGAATGGGAGAAGTTTGACTTGCGTAAAAATCCTTTAACCCCTTGGTTGCAACCAGAAATGATTGATAAAATCCGGGATTTTGAAACAGTACTTAATGCGCATCATCCTACTGTTTCAGATATTCGACTGAGTCAAGGTAAGCGTAAGTTGATCAGAAGTTTAGCTTCTTTCCGATACAAAAACCAGATCTATAAATTCCCTTACGAATTGAAGGCATTGCAGAAGATTTGGAACTATCGCCAACCAGAAATTCAAGGGTTTTAGGATTGATTATGCTGCGTTCGGTTCAAAAGAAAATCATCCA
>JANRBI010000224.1 GCA_030727625.1 Salibacteraceae bacterium | reverse complement strand
TGAATCAACTTTTCTTCACATTATCGATTTCTTAAACGGTTGATTCTTGACGCTTACTGCTTTTTATGCTCTAGAAATGAGCACAAAAAAAGGGTGAATCGCTTCACCCTTTGTATCATAATATTTTGGCTTTTACTTTTCGCCTCCGCCAAGACCAGATTCACGATCTAGGTCTAACTCTCGCGGTGTGTCAACATCTTGACTCTTTTTATAGGCACGTTTTTCAGCTCTTGTAGCTGGAAAAGAAGTGCTGCTACTGCAGCTTGAGAATAGAAACAAACTGCAGATTAAAGTGGCAGTAATTGTTCTCATTACTTTTTCACTTCCTTTTCCACATCATCTACTAATGTTTTGATGGCGTTTAACGCTTCGTCTTTGGTCATTTCTAATTTTTCTTGCAAATGGCCCACGAGCTGATCGCCTTTTCCTTCAAGGTAAGTAAGGTCGTCATTGGCTAGATCACCATATTTTTCCTTCAGCTTACCTTCAAATGTTTTCCAGTTTCCTGTGATATTAATGTCTTTATGTTCTTCGGTTTTCATAATCATAATGTTTATGCTCCTAATTATGAAAGATTCATTCCAAGTCCTCAATTACCCGAAAATAGGGACGTGTAGCTTAGAATAGAGGCGCAAATTGTAAAGCTGAGTGCTCATTGTGTTGAATATTTTCTACATAAAAATAGTTTCATTGAAAAAGTGAAAGCCAAGAGTTAAGCATCGAAAGCTGCGAAATTCTAATCCCTTACCTTCGCGCCTTTTTTCACAATACCAGACAAAAAGCGGCATGAAGAAATACATTAACCTTTTCGATTTCAAACAAAAAGTTGATTACAAAATCGAAATCCTTTCGGGCTTGACCGTGGCGTTGGCTTTGGTGCCAGAAGCCATTGCTTTTGCGCTGATTGCAGGTTTATCGCCACTTACAGGTTTGTATGCTGCATTTAGTATGGGATTGATCACCAGCGTTTTTGGCGGTAGACCAGGAATGATTTCGGGCGCAACAGGAGCTGTAGCCGTGGTTATTGTTTCGCTTGCGGCAAGTCATGGTGTAGAATACATTTTTGCTACGGTTGTACTTGCTGGTTTGATTCAAATGAGCGCAGGTCTTTTGAAATTAGGCAAGTTTATTCGCTTGGTTCCGCATCCGGTCATGTTTGGATTTGTAAACGGTTTGGCCATTGTCATTTTTATGGCGCAGCTCGATCAGTTTAAAATAGAAAATGCTGCAGGAGTGCTTGAGTGGATGTCGGGAAGTCAACTCTATACTATGCTCGGTTTGGTCTTGGTAACCATGCTCATTATTTGGGGTTTACCCAAGCTCACCAAAAAAATTCCAGCTTCGTTAACGGCTATTCTCACCGTAATTGCGATCGTGTTAGCTTTTGGAATTGATACCAAAACGGTGGGTGATATCGCAAGTATTAAAGGCGGTTTTCCTCCGTTTCATATTCCAAATTTGCCATTTAACTTAGAAACACTTTCCATCATTTTCCCCTATGCTTTGATTGTGGCTGGTGTTGGCTTGATTGAGAGTTTACTTACGCTGAATTTGATCGATGAAATCACAGAAACGCGCGGTTGGGGAAACAAAGAAGCTGTTGCTCAAGGTTTGGCAAACACGGTAACGGGTTTTTTCTCTGGAATGGGCGGTTGTGCCATGATTGGTCAAAGTTTGATCAATATTTCTTCTGGAGCCAGAGCTAGACTTTCAGGAATTGTGGCTTCGGTGATGTTGTTGGTGTTCATCATGTTTGGAGCCGATTTGATTGAGCAAGTTCCAATGGCAGCGCTCACAGGTTTGATGATCATGGTGAGTGTGGGCACGTTTGAATGGGCGAGTTTGAAAACCTTCGGCAAAATGCCTTTTATGGATGTGTTGGTGATTGCTGTGGTGGCTTTGGTTACGGTGTTGTTTCATAATTTAGCCTTGGCCGTTTTGATTGGTGTGATCATTTCTGCACTGGTTTTTGCTTGGGAAAATGCCACTAGAATTCGTGCACGAAAAAGAGTGGACGAAAAAGGAGTGAAGCACTATGAAATCTTCGGTCCGTTGTTTTTTGGTTCGGTTTCGGCTTTTAACGACAAGTTTGATGTGGCAAATGATCCTGAAGAAGTAATTGTTGATTTTGCGGAAAGTCGTGTGGCGGATATGTCTGGAATTGAAGCACTCAACAAGCTTACCGAACGATATTTAAAGGCAGGTAAAAAGATTCATTTGCAGCATTTAAGTGCCGATTGCCGCAGATTATTGGCCAATGCCGATAGTTTGATTGATGTAAATATCATTGAAGATCCAAGCTACAAGGTTGCGGTTAACGCTTAGGATTATTTCCCGAAAATTTCTCTAACACCTTTTCTTATTCCTTGCTTTACTTCAGCTTTTTTGCGCTCTTTTTCTAGCGTTGTTTTGTCTTTTCCAAAGAGGTTAAAAACCTGGTCAATAATGCCTGCTTTCTTGTAGTCAATGCAAGTGAGATCAACGTCCGTTTCATGGCTAAAGTCGTTGAAATACTTCGCGCTAAGCGATTGGTCTTTTTGTATGCCTTGCGCAAAATATCCGATCAATGGCAGCGCTAGGGCGCTGCCTGAGCCATAGGCACCATTGTTAAAATGAATACTTGGCGAAGAACAACCAACGCGACTTATCATTACTAAATCAGGTGTGAAGGAGCAAAACCAAGCATCTGCATAATTTTGACCCGTTCCAGTTTTTCCGGCTATTTCTCTTCTTACCCCAAACCTCGATTTAATGCTGACAGCCGTTCCTGTTTTTACAGTGCGTTCGAGCATTTGGCGCATGAGTGTTGCGTTTTCTTCACTCATTATTCTGCTCGGTTTTTCTGGTTCGTGCTCATAAATAACGGTGCCTTCTTTGTCTAAAATGCGGTTGATGTAATAAGCTTCAATGCGGTTGCCACCATTCGCGAAAGCGGAATAAAGCCTCGCCATTTCTACCATATTGGCTTCGGCTGTGCCAAGCGCTGCACTTGGATTATTGGGCAACGTTCCTTTAAAATCGAAGTCGTTCCAAAGTCGGTTAAGCTTATTGTGACCTACTTGAAAGTAGAGGTGGAGCGCAGGCAGATTAAGCGATTTTGACAGCGCTGCTGCCATAGAATAGCGCCCTCCTTGGTTCGTTTTGTCATAATTTTCGGGACTCCAATCTTCAAAATCTTCAAGTACTACGGGTTCATTGCTCAAATAATCGCACGGCTTGGTGCCATCTTCTAAACCTGC
>JANRBI010000223.1:10295-17223 GCA_030727625.1 Salibacteraceae bacterium | reverse complement strand
ATATCGAGAGACGTTACAGACAAGCTTATCAGTGAGCAAACGCTTGAACGTCAAAATGAGCTGTTTGATGAAATTGCTTGGCTTACTTCGCATGAAATTCGTGGACCTGTTGCTACCATTCGTGGCTTGTTGAATATAGTAGACCGCGATGTTATTACCAGTACAGAAAATGCCGAAATGCTTGAGCATTTAGTAGAATGCTCTGAGCAATTGGATGTTACCATCAAGAGCATCATCGAGAAGATAGAATATGCTTATACCATGAAGCCTTCTCACCAAGAAGAAAAGCACACTTAGAGTAATTGCTTACAACCGAATGTTGGCACCAAGTCTAAGCCAACGGCCAGGCATTAGTGCTTGCGCAGCCTCAATATAATTACTGTTGAGCATGTTGGTGCAATCTGCAAACACATCTACTGATTTGCCTTTTAGCATCACGCGGCTATCAATCAACCAATAGCTTTTGTAGCTGATCCGATCAAAATAGCGCGCGGTAATATTTACCATTAATCGATCGTAAAAAGCTACGCTAAATCGCGTGCTCAACTGGTGCGAAAGGTGGGTGAGTGCGTATCGCGAAATAACTTCCGATCCGCTGTTAAGCCCAATGTTCAAGTAAGTGTATCCAACTGAAAACGTATTCAGGTTGATCTTCGATTTCTTTTCTCTTAGGTTCAACCACTTATAGTTCAAATCCAATCCTTGCGTACTGGCAGATTCGTAGTTTTTGGGTTGCCAAGGATCATCGGTGCTGTTGCGAACCCAATCAATCAAGTTGTTCGATTCTTGCAGAAAGACACTTGCTTGGAGCTCGTGCATCTTGCTAAACCATTTCGCACCAAGCTCATAATTTACGGCCTCTTCAGGCTTTAGGTCTGCGTTTCCGATGTTTGTTGGCCCAACATAATACAAGTCAGTAAACGAAGGCACTCTGAAGGAAGTGCCATAATTGGCGAAACCTGAAAGTGTATTGGTTACTTTATAACTCGCGTCAAGCGAGGGTAAAAACTGTGTACCAAAAACGTTGGATTGATTCAAGTAAAAACCAACACCAACGTTTAGTTTTTCTTTCAGAAACCAGCTTCTGTTTTCAGCAAAAAGCCCAAGATTGAGTCGTTCATGATTACCAAGGTTGGTGCTTAAAATGCGCTCGTCTCGTGCCTCTAATCCAAGGCCCACTTTTCCGAATTTGTAAGCGTAAGTTCCGTGTGTTTCTGCACCAAAAACATTGGTCGTGTGCTTGTTTTGATAAGCACTTGGGCGCTCTTTAAAAAGCGTGTATTCGTCAAAATTGTTTCTCCAATAGGCTTTTGTATTCCAACTGAATCGGCCAAAGTTTTTGCTGTGCATGAGTGCGATTAAACCTGTGCGCACTATTTCGGTGCTGGTGCTGTCAATGGGGTAGGCATAAAAGCCGCTTGCGCCAAAAGCATTGTCAAGATAACTCGCCATCGCTTTAAATTCTCCGGCTTTAGTTTCAAGCTGGGTTTGATACATGAGCTGGTGTCTTATAAAATCGGTGTTTGCTCTATATCCAGTGCTTTGCGTGCGATTAACTTGGGCAGTGTTGATCCATTTATTTACCACAAAATTCACAGTTGATTTGGCCGTATATCCAGCATTTGTTTCGTGCAGCGGATTATTGCCTGCGCTTTGCATGGCCGCCAAGCCAATACTTGCATCGTTTTTGGTGGCTTTTTTAGTTACAATATTGATCACTCCGCTAAAGCTGTTGAGTCCATACCTAGATGCTGCCGGACCTTTTATGATTTCGATGCGTTCTATATTTTCAAGATCTACGCCTAAATTCAAATTGTGATGTCCCGTTTGCGGATCATTCATTTTTATGCCGTTCAGCAAGATCAGTGTTTGCTCAAAAGTGCCACCGCGCGTGCTTACATCGCCTTGCATTCCCCAAGCTCCACGCTGTCTCACGTCTATTCCAGCTACTGTTTGTATCAATTCATTGATGTTTTGAACGGGAAGGTTTTCAATCTCTTTTTGACTAATAACCACAATATTTCTGCTGCTTTCGGAAAGCGGCACTTGAATTCTATTATCCGAAACAATTACTTCTTTCAGTTCTTCTGCTTGCTGCGCAAATACTTGAATAGGCAGTATTGCTGCGATCGCCAACGATTTCCAACTTCTCATATCCTCAAATTGGCCGCGAATATAAAGTTTGATGGTTTTTACGCAAGGATGGCTAGAAATGAGCAAAATCTGCCTTTTTGATATTTTAAAGTGAGTAAAAACATCTTCTAACAAGTGCCAAATGTTTCAGAGTATTGATCTTTGTCAAGAAAGGATTTCGAGACTTAATCGTCAGGCTTTCATTAGAAAAAAATCATGGATTATAAAGCATATTGGGAAAAAGGAATGACCGCAAATGAATATTATTCATTGGTCGAAAACCTTGTGAATGAAGGAAAAACGAGCGGTCCAAATCAGATGGAAGCATTGGTTCATTTTACAAAATTGAATTTGCAGCGCATGCATCGCATTCACAAAACCACTAAGGTTAATGAAGTTTTGAAAGCGTTGCTTGAAGCAAAAAAGGATGAACTAGGTTTTTTGATCGTCACCGAATCTTGGTGTGGAGATGCCGCTCAAAGCGTGCCTGTATTTACAAAACTGGCTGAGGTTGCTGGAGTAGAAGTAAAATTGGTTTTACGAGACGAAAACACCGACTTGATTGATGCTCACTTAACAAATGGTGGCCGTTCTATTCCAATCATCGTTGCGTTGAACAAGAAAGATTGGAGTGTGAAATTTGTTTGGGGTCCAAGACCAACTGAGCTTCAGCAGTATGTGCTTGAGCATAAAAATGCACCAGAGCCAAAAATTTCGCACGAAGAATTGGTTGCTGAACTTCAAAAGTGGTACAATGAAGACAAACAAGTAAGCATTCAGCGAGAGCTGGCAGAATTAGTGGCTTAACACAAAACGTTCGAAACGAAAGCTACATTTGGCGGGTGAGACAATCGATTGTTTTATCCGCCATTTTGTTTTTTGTTGCTTTAGCATTTAATGCGTGCAACAGGTGCGCTACTGGTTGCGAAAATGGCACGTGTATTAAAAAATTATGCGAATGCGATGTTTGGTATTCTGGTGATGCTTGCAACAAAAGTCAGCTTTTGAAATACGAAGGCAACTATGCTGGAAAACAAAAATGTGGTGCGCAAGAACAGTCAATTTCATTTCAGTTGACGGTAGATAAATCTTCACCAGATCGACTGCAAACAAATTTGGGTTACCTGTTTCAATTCAACTCACAAACCAGGTTTGAAGTCATTATTGCTACAAACACGGGCGAAAGCCTAATTGGTGAAGGTGAAATGTTAGTCGATTTAATCTCTTTTAAAACCGAAAATTTAGATAGTGTACAAACTACAATTTGTTTGACCACTGCCGCTTTGGTGCCATAGTGCAGACCGCTTATAGCTGCAATGTTCATGAATAAATTGTAAGCCTTAGTTTAAGAGGTTTTTTGTCACATAAAATTTTCACAATTTCGCCATCAAATAAATTCAAATTCAACATGTCAAGAGTTCACAATTTCAGTGCAGGACCAAGCATACTTCCAAAAGAAGTTTTCGAAGAAGCATCTAAAGCAGTAATAGAATTTAACGGTAGCGGTTTGTCGCTGCTCGAAATGTCGCACAGAAGCAAAGACTTCGTAGCTGTAATGGAAGAAGCAAGAGCTTTAGTGAAAGAAATTTACGGTCTTGGTGACGATTATGAAGTGTTGTTTTTGCAAGGTGGTGCAAGTCTTGGCTTTTTGATTTCAGCTTACAATATGGCTGGCGCAAACGGTAAATCGGCTTATATTAACACGGGTACTTGGGCGAAAAGCGCCATTAAAGAAGCCAAGTTCTTAAGCGATGTAAACGTGATTGCTTCTTCAGAAGAGAAAAACTTTGGATACATTCCTAAAGAATACACGGTTCCTGCTGACGCAGATTACCTGCACTTCACATCAAACAACACCATTTTTGGTACACAATTCAAAGCATTTCCTGATGCAAACGTTCCTTTGGTGTGTGATATGTCTTCAGACATTTTTAGCAAAGAAATTGACGCTACTAAGTTTGATTTGATTTATGGTGGAGCTCAGAAAAACATGGGCCCAGCTGGTGCTACGGTTTACATTGTGAAAAAAGATGTTTTAGGTCGATCGCCACTTAAAATGCCAACCATGATGAACTTGAAAATACATGTTGAAAAAGAATCAATGTTTAATACACCACCAGTATTTTCTGTGTATGTAAGCATGTTGGTGTTGCGTTGGATCAAATCTTTAGGTTTGAAAGAAATCGGTCGCAGAAATGATGAAAAAGCAGCAACTATTTATGATGAAATCGATCGTAACGGAATGTTTAAAGGCACAGCTGCTACTGAAGACAGATCAAACATGAATGCATGTTTCTTATTAGCCGATGGCTTGAGCGAAGACCTTGATGCCTCATTCTTGGACATGTGTAAACAAGCAAATATCTCTGGTTTAAAAGGACACCGTTCTGTTGGTGGTTTCAGAGCTAGTATGTACAATGCATTACCTTTAGACAGCGTTCAAACCTTGGTAGAGGTAATGAAAGCTTTCGAAACTAAATTCGGATAAATATGAAATTGAAATACACATTGGCGGTGGCTGCTTTTGCAGTTTCAACGCTTGTAACTGCGCAAATTCCTAAGTTCTCGCATATTCCTAGCAATGACGATAAGCAATACGAATACAAGGCTGATGCTGAAGTAGATCGTGCTGGCACAGGCGAGTTAATGGAACGTTTGCAATATTGGGGTGAAACCCATTTTACAGGTGATAAGGTGCGAGCCTACCAAGATCCACAGAATAAAAACATCTTGTTGATTGATGTGGAGCATGAAATGCCAGAAGCGCATTTCAGCGTGAGCAGAACGCACACAAAACGCAAATTGAAATTTCAGATTTCAATGAATTGCGACAAGAAAAACTACACGTATTCAGTACACGATCTTAAGTATGAGGCAACAGAGTCATACAAAAAAGGTGATTTTGATTACAACGGTTTGTTGAGTGATTTCAAAAGCCCAACAAAGAGTAGTGTAGAAGAAGAGGTTGATCGCTACATGCAAGAACTGATCTTATCTTTCAAGGAAACAGCGCAAATTCCAATCGATGACTTGAAAAATCCAAAGCCAGAGGAAGAGGAGATGGAGGAAGAAGTTCAAGAGGAAGAAGAACTAGTGAAGCCAGAAACTCCAGAAGTGGATGAACCAGAAATGGAAGAAGCAACACCAGAAAATAAAGACGAAAAATAAACCACAACCGAATGAAGATTTTAGCAAATGATGGCATCTCTGCCTCAGGAAAGCAAAAACTAGAAGCCAACGGATACACCGTTGATACGAATACAATACCGCAAGAAAATTTAGCGCAAGGCATTAACGATGGCGGTTACGTTGGTATTTTGGTGCGAAGTGCAACCAAAGTACGCAAAGAACACATAGATGCTTGCCCAAACCTAAAGTTGATAGGCAGAGGCGGGGTTGGTATGGATAATATTGATGTGCAGTATGGCCGCGATAAAGGGTTGCATGTGATTAATACTCCAGCTTCAAGTTCTATTTCAGTAGCTGAATTGGCAATGGGTTCATTGTTTTCTATGGCTCGTTTCATGTATGATTCTAGCCGTAAAATGACTTCGGCTGAAGCGGATTTTAATGGCTTGAAAAAGGCCTACAGCAAAGGAACGGAGCTTCGTGGCAAAACACTTGGAATCATTGGTTTTGGTGGAATTGGGAAGCAATTGGCTCAATATGCGCTCGGCTGTGGAATGAATGTGATTTACACCACCCGCGGACCATTAGAATCAGAAAGCGTATCCATCACCATCGCTAATCAAACGATAGAGGTAGTGCTAGATAGAGTGTCAATTGAAGACCTTTTGGCACAATCAGATTACATCAGTCTTCACGTTCCAAAACAAGCTGACGGTAGTGCTGTGCTTGGGGCAGACGAAATGAGCCGCATGAAAAATGGTGTTTGCTTGGTAAACACATCACGTGGCGGTTCTATTGACGAAGATGCACTTATTGCAGCCCTTGATGCCGGAAAAGTAAAAGCTGCAACACTTGATGTTTTTGTGGGTGAACCAGCTCCAAGAGCAGACCTGTTGACACATCCAAAAATCATGAGCATGCCACACGTTGGTGGAAGCACATTAGAAGCTCAAGATAGAATAGGCCTAGAATTGGCTGATCAAATCATTCAATTATTAGGCTAGTTCGCCAGAAAATTCCTTTACAATTCTTCGATAAATCAGATGAGTATACTTAAACCATTTAGAGCAGTAAGACCTACTGCTGACAAAGTGAAAGATGTGGCATGTCGCCCATATGATGTGTTAAACACAGAAGAGGCTTTGGCCGAATCTGCGGGAAATCCAGTTTCATTTTACCACGTTATCAAACCTGAGATTAACTTCCCTAGTGATTTTGATCATTATGATGAAGCTGTTTACAAGAAAGGCCGAGAGAATTACGAAATCCTAAAAGACAATGGTGTTCTTGTAAAAGATGACAGCGAGCGTTTTTATATCTATCAGTTGATTATGAATGGCCATAAGCAAACGGGTATTGTAGGTTGCTGTGCTATTGACGACTATTTTAATAATATCATAAAGAAACATGAGCTCACTAGACCAGATAAAGAAGAGGATAGAAAGAACCACGTGCGCTATGGTAAGATTAACGCTGAACCTGTTTTCTTTTCTTATGCACACGTAGATGAGATTGATGCTATTGTTGATCGTGTAAAAGCCGAAAACAGCCCAGTATATGACATCACAACGGATGATGGTATTCAACACACACTTTGGTTAGTAAACAGCGATAAAGACAATGCTTCTATAGAGCAGTTATTTGACGGTAAAGTTCCATCAATCTA
>JANRBI010000223.1:4838-10195 GCA_030727625.1 Salibacteraceae bacterium | reverse complement strand
AGAGGTCTTGGTGAACTTGAAAAGCGTGTGAATTCTGGTGAAATGAAAGTTGCATTTGCAATGTATCCTGTTTCAATGCAGCAGCTTATCAATATTAGCGATGCAGACTTAATCATGCCACCGAAGGTTACCTGGTTTGAACCTAAACTTCGAAGTGGAATGTTTGTGCATGAGCTTGAAAATTAGTTAGTTGTATGAATTTTATTAAGGCCGTATGGAATATTTTCATGCGGCTTTTTTTATGGCTATTTTTCTTAGGATAGTGAAGGATATCAAAAAATATGTTTCTTTGGCACATGGCTGATGATGCATTGCGAATAATTGTAGTAGAAGATGAGAGTTTCATTTCTGAAATGATCAAAATGATGCTTGAAGAAATGGGATACCAAGTTGTAGGTGTTGCTCATAATCAGCAAAAAGCATCTGAACTGATTGCCAATCTCGATTTTGACTTTGCGATATTAGATATAAACATAGAAGGCAAACAAGAAGGCATTGAATTAGCGGCCTTGGTGCAAGAAAAGGATGTTCCTTTTATGTTCTTAACATCCTATGCTGATAGGAATACCTTGTTAGAAGCAAAAAAATCTCATCCTGGAGCATATGTGATCAAGCCATTTACAGAGCAAGAATTATTTGCTGGAATAGAAATGGCATTAATGCACCACACTTCTACAAATACAAAGAGTATTCAAATTAAAGATGGGCATAAAGCGGTTCTAGTTAATCCAGACGATATTCTTTATGTTAAGGCAGATAATATTTATATCGAAGTCTACACGAAGAACAAAAAGATTGTAAGTAGACAAACATTAAGTGCTTTTATTGAGAAACTGCCAGAGGGCCAATTTATTAGAGTGCATCGAAGTTTTCTAATTAATAGGAATAATGTAGATAGTATCTCTAAGAATAAATTAGAGGTTGGCGGAGCTGTAATCCCAATTTCAAGATCATTTAAAGTAGAACTACAAAATGCCTTTGGCGTGTTGTGAGATAAGTAAATTACCTATAAAATTAATTTAAGTGTACACCCTATTGCGGCTGTCCCAAATAGATGGTGTTTTGAGGAATAAATAATTATCGTTCTTTCCTCAATTCGTAGCACGAATAACTCGTTACCAAACCGATTCACTTGTGAATCGGTTTTTTTTTGTCTAACACTGTCGTAAATACCATTCACACACAAAATACTGCATATCGCATACGGATAGCTTTGTGTATTTCTAACACTAACCACTTAATATTACATTAGCTGTGCATTGAATACTCAATCCGTAGCATAGCGATCATATCGCTGACCGGCCTCACAAGGGCCGGTTTTTTTTTGCCATTATGTTGTATTTTCCTTGGAATCATATTATTATGCAGAGAATAGAAAACAGATGCACTTAATACCTTTTTAATGTAAATTTTTGAAAAACCCTTGTAATCCTAATTTCTTTGCTACTTTAGTTTCATCGTTTTTCGATAACCTAACTAAACAGATGAGATGAAAATCTCGAAAAGCCAGTTTAACCGACTGGCTTTTTTTGTTTTGAATCCTTTACAAATTCTTTTTGCTCTCTTTTAAGAAATGAGAATTGGAATTTCGAAGTTTTGATAACTTCTTTTAAGTCAGTGATTTTCAGAAATACTGCTTCATCCTTATATCAATGCGTGTTCATCGATTCGACAAATTGAACGAATTGTTGATATGAGATTGATAAAAACACAACAGAAATATACGTCTGCCCGCATAAATAAGGCAATCGCAACAAAGGATGGCTGGTGGTATTGCAGGTTATTTCCTTCGTTTTACATTCACATCAGAAAAGCACAGTATTACTGTCTATATAAACCTCAATCCGTAGCATGGCGATTAAATTCGCTGACCGGCTCTTCCAAAGAGCCGGTTTTTTTTTGCCTAATTTTTATTGATCTGAACAAATGAAAATGGTGTGCCGAATGAACTTTCGGTGGCACATTTTAGAGGAAGAATTTCTTCAATAACCATTTTGTTTTTAGGAATCCCTATTGCGACAAGGTAATCGTGAATGTTTTGAGCTCTTCTTAATGAAAGCCTTCTGCTAAAAAACATATCAAGAGATTCTGATGTAATCGCATAAAGATGGATCACCGAAGTATCCGAAGAGCTTGTTGTTTTAAGCTGATTAAGATAATTTAGGGCTGCATAATTAAGTGAAGCACGGTTGTCATCAAAGTAAATGCTGTCACAAGATTTCTCTTGACTTGAGGCATCTAATGTTAATCCTAAAAGACCAACCAACAATATGAAGATGTACTTTATCATGGTATTCAAACACGAAAGTGTGGACTCTAGTATTTGATCACAAATGAATTAGATGAAAGGAAGCTTAATTAAGATTTAATAGAGATAACAGCCGTTTAAATTATTTCTCCTCTTCATCTTTGCAGCATGAGTATATCTGAGCGCATTAACCATATTACGTCAACCTTTCCTGAAACGGTTAAATTGATTGCTGTTTCAAAAACACATCCTGCAGTAGCTGTGCAAGAAGCCTATGATGGCGGACAGCGCATTTTTGGCGAAAACAAAGTGCAAGAAATGGCTGAAAAATATGACCTTTTGCCAAAAGATATTCAGTGGCACTTGATTGGTCATTTACAAACTAATAAAGTTAAGTACATCGCTCCTTTTGTTGCTATGATCCATAGTATTGATAGTATCAAGCTATTGAAAGAAGTGGACAAAAGAGCCAAACAAAATGACCGAGTAATTGACTGTTTGTTGCAAGTTTATATTGCAGATGAGGAAACCAAGTTTGGTCTTTTACCTTCTGAGACGCGAGAGTTGCTTGTTTCTGATGAATTTGCAACTCTTAAAAATGTAAGAATAGTTGGCTTGATGGCAATGGCCACTTTTACAGAAGATTTAAGTCAAATAGAGCGTGAATTTGCGTCTTTAAAAAAGTTGTTCGAAGAATTGTCTTCTTCTATTGAGCACTCAGAGCAATGGCAGCCCAAAGAAATCTCAATGGGTATGAGTAGCGACTATGAATTGGCCATAAAGCACGGCAGCACACTTGTAAGAATCGGCAGCTCAATTTTTGGCGCTAGAGATTATGGACAAGCTTAAAGCTCAACCAAGCTGGCTATTTTATCTAACTTAGACTCGCTATAGCTACCTGTTTCTTGAAGCAGAATTTTGCCGTTTTCATCAAGAACAAATACATAGCAGTCATCTTTTTTCTTCAATCCAAGCGCATTCATTTGTTCGGAGAAGTTTCCTTGGTAGAATAAAAGCATTTCTGCCATGCTAGGGTCTACGTTCTTTTTAATGTTATCAATTATCTTATTCGCTGCCCCTTGGCTAGCTCCAGTAAACATCATCATCAATTTAACTTCGCAGTCGTAAGCCATTGCATTGAATCCAGATTGATCTAAAAACATCATGTAAACGGGTTCATACCAGTGTTGTAATTTACTTTCTGCTTCGGCAGTAAATGCTAGAAATACGATAGATTTTGTACCATTGAGCGCAGTAGGTATTTCTGTTGTTTTACCTTTTACGGATTCAGCACTTATTTGAGGAAACATTTGGGCTTTAACGCCCATTATTGCTAAAAAAGAAAAGCCTAAAGTGAACACAATTGCTCTCATAAATCGAAGTTTAAATGGAATAATCAAAACTATGTTATTCTGTTTCTATTGCGTTTCAATGGTAGTTTTAATTGAGCTAATAAGCCAATTCATTTTCGCACATTATTATCCAATATCGGTTTTTAGTACAGCGGCTATTCTGCCACTTTTGATGACGAATGTTCTTTTAATTTTAGTTTCAAAAAACCAGCCAAATGGTGCTGTTCTTAAAACTGGAATTTTAATCTCAATCAGCTGCTTTTGGCTAATGAACCAAATTCCAAAAAATGAGCCTTTATCTTCTTTTGCGTTTAATGATTCGGTAATTATTTACAGCCAAAATGTGCACCAATTTAAAAACGATACGCTAGTAGTGAAGAATATTGTTGAGCAGATAAAATCGTCAAAAGCCGAAATAGTCTGTTTACAAGAGTTTGGGCTCTACTACATGTGGCCAAATATTGGTGCTGTAGCAAAAGACTTTAGCGAACAAGTTGGTCTTGCTTATTACGATTTTACACCTACAAGGGGAAATATATTTGGAACAGCAATATTTTCAGCTTACCCGATAGGCGGGGTTGATACAATTTTTCAGCTTTTAAGTCACACTAATGAGGCCAAGGATTATAAAATATTGGTTAGAAACTCAGAGCTCAATTTAGTGAATGTACATCTTCAGAGTTTCAATTTTAGTGGTGGTGGTGATATTGATGCTTTGAGTGTTTCTCAAGTTATCGGTCATCAAATGAGTCAGTTAAGTTCTGTTTTAGAAAGTGAATTTGAAGCAAATTTTATGGTTGGTGATTTTAACTTTTTACCAGGAAGTTTTCCATATCAAAAGTTTTCTAATGAAGATTTTTATGATGCTCAGTTGCAACTTGGTAAAGCTCTTCATCCTACATTTATGCCGCTCCTAAATCGTTTAGATTATCTTTTTTACAATCGATCATCTTCTGTTTCTTGGTTAGAAATATGGCCAAGCGCTGGTTCAGATCATCAAGCTATATTGGCCGAAATTCGCTTTTAGTCACTGTTTACACTCAACTGTCGAAAACTCTGTGATGTTTACCCAATCTGAGCATAGATTCGGGCTAGGTTTGAATAAGATATAATACAATCATGCTTCGAAAACTAGTGCTCCCTCTTTTAGTTTTGTTTGCGCTCAGCGCAGCAGCTCAAGATGATCCTAAAGGTCAAAACTTTAATGAAGCTAAAATTGCTTTAGCCAATCACAAGCTAAACCAGGCTATTCCAATTTTAGAAAAGCTTTGGTCTTCTGATCAGAACAACGCAAACCTCAATTATCTCTTGGGCCTTTGCTACGTGAAAGAAGATGTTAATATGAATAAAGCAGTTGAAATGCTAGAGACGGCTTCATCTATTTACACCACAGATTACAGCGCTGGTTCAAGCAAAGAAAGACGTGCTCCTGAATATGTTTACTATTACCTCACTATTGCATATTCAAAAACGGGTAAATGTGAAGAGGCTCTGAGATCGCTTAATAAGTTTTATCAAGTTTATTCTTATAGCGATGAGTACTACTTGGTAGATGGCCAAAAATGGGTTCGCGAATGTAATCTTGAGAAGAAGGAAGAACCTAAAGTTGAAATACCACCTGTAGCGGTGGTGGAAGAACCGAAGATTGAAGAACCGAAAGTAGAACAGCCAGTTGTGAAATCTGTTGCCGAGCCAATTGTTGTGACTGAAGAACAGAAGGCGCGCGAAGCTATTGTTGCGGAAGTAATTCAAGAAAA
>JANRBI010000223.1:0-4738 GCA_030727625.1 Salibacteraceae bacterium | reverse complement strand
TGACTGAAGAACAGAAGGCGCGCGAAGCTATTGTTGCGGAAGTAATTCAAGAAAAAACGACTCCTCAAATCAAAGAACGTTTGATTCCTTTTAGTGATTGGGAAAACTTGAGAACAAAAGAGGTGACATTTACTTCGCTGAATAGCCAATATGGTATTCAGATTGCTGCTTTGGTAGATTTGAAGCCAACAAGACAGTTTGAAAATGTGAAGAATGTAGAAGTATATGTGGATGAAAATGGAATTTTCAGATACGTTATTGGTAGATTCTTATACCGTCAACAAGCAGAAGCTCTGCTCAAAAAGATACGTGAACAAGGCTATGGAGATGCGTTCATTGTTGATATTAACCAACCATATTATAACAAAGAAGTACTAGGTATTGGATCTGATAATATCGATTGGCATTTAGATGGAAAAGTTGATTTTAGAGTTCAAGTAGGCGCATTTTCAACAATAGTTAGTAGTGCGGTAGCTGAAAAATATTTGTCAATAGAAGGAATAAGAGAAAATCAGCAAAACGCGCTTACTGTTTTAACAGTTGGTAGTTATGCTACATACGAAGATGCTGCTAAATACCGTGAAGACTTAAAGTCTCAAGGAATTGACGATGCATTTGTTGTGGCATTTAATAGGGGCAATAAGGTTTCGTTGAAAGAAGCAAAAGATTTTGTGGAGAAATCAGGCATTTCGCCTGAAATCGAATCAAACTTAGAGGAAAGTACCAAACGAAAAAGAGCTGATTTTTAATTCGAAAACCGAATTCTAGATCAAAACTCCCCTTTCTTCAATCCAGAAAATACAATTCATCTTGATTAACTTCTTTCGAATTTCTTTAGCAAAAAGAGTAGGTTATTTAAGGTTAGGTTTTAGTAAAAAGCTCCATTTAGTGGAGCTTTTTACGTTTTTAGAAATGACCTCTCCAAACCTAATCTCAATACTTTATTTTTGCCGGCAACTTATCAATGTGAAAGCTGTAAAAAACACTTTTCTTTTTCCTTCTTTTTCTTTTTTGATTTTGTTCATGTTAGTGCTTTTCACTGCTCATGCAAAAGCTCAATTTAGTCAGGAGAGTTTTACTGAAATGCCAGCATCATTAACTGAGCTGAATGATGAGTATCCTAATATAAATCCGTTTTACAGCCAAGATGGTAAGGTTCTTTGGTTCACCAAAGCAGATCATCCTGAAAACATCGGTGGCAATGGTGATCAAGATATTTGGAAAGCGGTTAAAGTTGACGGAAAGTGGAAAACGGTAGGCCATAACAAGGTCAACATTAACACTGACGCGAACGAATTGGTCATTGGCACTGGAGCTTCGGGTTTAATTTATATTCTCCGCTTTACTCAAGGTGAAAGAGAATCGCTGACCACGCTTCATGCCTACAAGATAAGTGGAGACACTTTGGTTAAAGATCATTTCTTGAATATTCCCAATATTGAAAGATATAGCGAGTATTTTGGCTTTTTTGTTGCCGCTGACGAGAGCTATATTTTGCTTTCAATGAAAGGTCAATTTTCATTTGGCAAAGAAGATCTTTACGTAATAATAAGGCGTGGCGATGGTTGGTCTGAACCAATTCACATGGGGGCTGCGATTAATTCCTCCAGTTTTGAGATGTCGCCTTTTATGACGCGCGATGCCAAACATTTGTTTTTTGCCAGTGGTGGCCACGGCAGCAATGGCGGGCCAGATATTTTTGTGAGTGAAAGGCTCGACAACTCTTGGCGTACTTGGTCAAAACCCGTTAGTCTTGGCTCAAAAATCAATACTACTGGATTTGAAGCTTACTTCTCATTGAATGAAGCAACCAAAATGGCCTCTTTTATTTCAGATAAAGGCGGTAAGGTGAATTCAATTTATGAAGTTCCTTACCAAGAAATAGATGTGAATCCATTAGAAAATGAAACGGCACACTACGCGGCCAGTGGATTTATTAAGCTTGAGAAATTACCAGCAATGCGTATTAAGCTCAACTTGATGGATGAAAACAACGATGTGGTTCAAAGCGTAATGACTTCGGAAGATGGTTTCTTTAACATCCAGGCCTTTTTACCAGATCGTAATTACAAAATTGCGATAGACGATTCTATCAAAACAGATTTGTCAAAAGCAGATATATTCTTAACCAACCAAATGGGCGATCAAATGGTGTTTATGAATGAAAAAGAGCTTGGTATGTTTGGGTTTAAGGTTTTGTCTGGCTCTAAAGTAGAAGCGGTAGAAGAATTTGAGAGTCTGGCTTCAAAAGGTGCAATTGTAGATAAGTCAACGCAAATTTCGGGTAGAGTGGCCTCTTTTGGCACACTCAATGAAAAAGTTCAGCTGAAAGTGCTTGATGACAACAACAACGTACTTGAAACAATTGAAACAGATGAAGAAGGCTACTTTAGTTTTGATACGAAAGCAAGAGAGAAAAGCTATTTTTTATCGGTTGATGCAGATGGTGCTGGTTTGGTGGATGTATATGAAATCTACTTAACCAATAACAGCGAAGAAGATGACATTGTGGTAACAAAAACGGGTCAGCAGCTGTTTGGATTTAGATTACTAAACGATGGGAGATCTCTTGGAATGCAGACATTACCCGAGTTGGATTCTGAAATGCCAGAAGTTATTTATAAAAGCTTTGGACTCAAGCCAGCTGGTTTCTCAGACCAACTTGTTGGTTTTTTACAAATAAGTAGGCTTCCAATTATAGATGCAGAAATAATGTTACTTAACGAAAACGATGTTGTTCTTGAAACCACAAAGACCGATTTAGAAGGGAAGTTTACTTTTGCGAACATTCTAGAAAATGGTAAGTATTCTTTGAAATTGGCACCCGAACAACAGAAGGATTTGGATAAAAGTGAGATTTTTTTAGCAAAGAATATTTCGGATGTGGTTTACTACCTAAATGACAAAAATGCGGGTGTCTTTGCTTTCCAGAAATTGGCAAAGCCAGAATCAAAGTCAATTTCGGAGTTTCAGTCAGAAGTAGAAACGGGTAAAGTTGTTTCTCAAAAGACTAGCTTACAAGGTAAATTTCAATATGCTAAACTTCCGAAAGTACCCGTGAAATTGAAACTTATGGACGATCGTGAAAACGTGGTGCAAGTGGTGGAGGTGGATGTGAATGGTGAATTTAGATTTGAAAACTATACACTAAATAGAAACTACTTTATTGCGGTAGAAGGCGGTGAAGGCTTGAGCGATATTTATGAAATATACATCAGTGGCGAGCATAAAAACGTGCTTGTAAACAGAACAAATAAATCGGTTTATTCATTTAAAGTGTTGCCATCTCTAGGAGTTATGCTAACCCAAAGTTTTCAAGAGGATGGATCTTTAGAAGTTGGTAATAAGAGCGAAAATGTGATCAGGCCAATTGAGTATGATGGTTTGATTTCAGAAACGTATTTGGGTAAGAAACAAGCTTATTATGAGTTTGATATCGAAATATTGGATCAAACGGATTATGTGAGTATGCAGCGTATTGCTTCAAAAGCCAATAGTGGCTATGGGGTAATTGTTCGTTTTTCTAAAGAAGCGAAAACGCAAGGTGGTAAGGTTGAATTGCTACCACTTGATGTAGATGAGGCCAATGGAGCGGTAAAAGCGCTCGTAAATTTCGGTGTGAGCGAATCGGCTATCAAGGTGCGCTCAAATGGCAGCGATCAGCTGATTATGCGCGTTAATTAGATTCAAAGCAAGTTTTTACAGTTGTTATAATGTGCATCGAAGCGCGGGTGCGGCCTTGATGTGGTGGAAATCTGTTTTTAGACTTGGCCATTGAATAAGCTCAATGGAAAAAGCGACCAGAGGAAGCTCTTTTGCTTGGTTGCTTATTTTGGACAAGGCAAAAACAATTGGAGCCAACAGCAAGGATTGCCGCCCAAAACAGCATTAATAGTTCAATTTTTAGCCATAAAAAAAGCCTTCAGTTCGATTGATCTGAAGGCTTTTGAGATTTAGAATGTTCTGTTTATTGAACCACTAAACGCTGGGTGTTTGTGAAGCCATTTTGAATGACAGACACAAAGTAAACTCCTGCGCTGAGGTTTAGGTCGAAATCGGTTTGCTGACTGTTTGAAACGTGGTTTTGAACGATTTGACCAGCAGTATTGCGAATGGAGATTTTGGCCTTTTCGCTATTTGCAAGTGCAAGTGTAAATTGACCAGCATTTGGGTTTGGATAAAGGCTGAAGTTGAAGTTTTCGATATCTTGAACACCTGTGCAAATACCAGTGCTGGCTGAAATCATACTGCGCTCGCTCAAGCAAAGATCGCGCACTTCCCAATCGTAATAAAAGTAATAGAACCCGTAAGGATCGCCATTGGCGCTGCTGCGAGTAATGCTCACAATGCCATTAATTTCATATGGATAGTTTGGGCCGCTGTTGTTTCTAAACATGTTTGCTTGACTGTTGCCAGAAATACCGAGCTGGTAATCGAAACCTGGTTCTATCACAAAGTTGAGTGGAACTATTTGCTCGCCATTTGTAAGGGTTACAGAAGCAATTTGAAGTGAGTTTCCATTATTGTCTCTCAGTTCAATTTCTCTTACTCCAGCGCCCGAAGCATAAACTTTTACGCTCAACAATTCCATTTTAGATGACACATCGAAAATCAAGTATTGATTGGCGTTGAAATTGCCACCAGAACCAAAGTTGTTGGTTGCTGGACCTACGTTTTGTGGTGTATTTGGCTCGGCAGACTGTGCGTAGTAAGCAGTAGAAACATTCAAAACCGGAGT
>JANRBI010000222.1 GCA_030727625.1 Salibacteraceae bacterium | reverse complement strand
GCAGAAATAGTAATAGTAACAGAAAACAGAAGTAGAAAAATATTTTTCATGCGATGAAAGTAATGATTATCAAAAGTGCGTGAAAATCAAAAGGCAGCTATTAACACGAATTAATAACTGCCTTCTTTAGTTTATTGAAATGCTAAGTGCTTATTTCACACCATGCATGAGTTTTTGGAGCGGTTTGCTAAAGATGATAATCACCAATGCAATTCCTAGCAAAACAAAGCCAATGGTGGAGAAAATACTGATGTATTGTTCTAATCCTTGTTCTAGTGATAAAGCCTCGCCCGTGTCGCCATGACCACCCGTTAGGGCAGCGATTTTACCTCCAGCGTAGTTGGCCATAGCAAAGCTCAAGAACCAAGCGCCCATTGCAGTACCCGCAATGTTTTTTGGTGAAAGCTTTGTAACCATTGATAATCCGATTGGAGAAAGAAAAAGCTCTCCAGTAGTGTGAAGCATGTAAAGGAAAAACAAGGTCAATAATGGCACTTGGAAGGCTTCGTTAACGAACATCATACCGACCATGGTTACCAAAAAGCCTAATGCTAATTGAATAATTCCAAAAGCAAACTTTAACGGTATGCTTGGGTCTTTACCAATTTTAGCCAGCTTAACCCACATTACAGAGAAAATAGATCCAAAAACAATAATGAAGAATGGGTTGAAAAACTGTGTCATGGATGCAGGCATTTCCCAACCAAAAATCATTCGATCAACATTTCTGTCGGCAAATAGTGTGAGTGAAGTTCCCGCTTGTTCGAAACAAGCCCAGAAAGTAATATTGATCAACATGAAGATGATTAATGCAATCATTCTGTCTCTCCAAATAGCCATGCCTTGTTCTTTGTCAGCTTTAATTCCAGCTGCAATCATTGAATAAGAAATGTACACGAAGAGCGCAAGAAGCAAGTAATCCAGCACTTGGTTTTGGAATACAAGCAAATAGCAAAGTGGAATAAGAGCGAGTGACCCAACAGTGATTACTTGAACCATGTTAAACGGCCCAACTACTTTTTTCAATCCGGCTTCTGTTGGTTCAAGACCTGGGGCAGCAGCGTAATTTTTGCGACCTGTCCAAAAAATGATTAAACCAAGCAACATTCCGAAGCCTGCAAGCGCAAATCCTTTGTCAAAGCCATAAGTTTCGCCCACATAGGCTACCAAGGTGGTTGCGAGAAGCGCACCAATGTTAATTCCGATATAAAAAATGGTGAATCCAGAATCTCTTCTCGGGTCACCATCTTCGTATAGTTTTCCAACTATGGTAGAAATGTTCGCTTTGAAATAGCCATTACCAACAATGATAGCACCCATACCGATTAGTAGAAATGTTTCATTTCCACCAAGAATGATGAACTCACCTATTGCCATTAAAATGGCGCCAAGAATCACGGCATAGCGATATCCTAAAAATTGATCGGCCATTCTTCCTCCTAAAATAGGTGCCGCATACACCAGAGCAGTATAGGCACCATAAATAATTGATGCATCCGCATCACCTTTCATTAAGGATTTTACGAGGTACAAGGTGAGGAGCGTGCGCATGCCATAATAGCAAAAGCGTTCCCACATTTCTGAAAAGAAAAGGGTCATTAATCCTTGCGGCTGACCAGTTTTAACTTCACTCATAAAGTGTTTGATTTAGGTTGTTATTGGTTTTAGTGTTTGTTTATCAAAAAGTTAAGTCAAAAGCTTTTCCTGACTTCTTTTTTTGAGAAGCGGTAAATATATAAATGTAAATGGATGCGCGTTGTTATTGCGCCTCCATGCGTTGGTTTATAGGTTTTTTTCGATGTAATTCGTGAGCCTTGTAAACAAGTGATGTCGCGTATTTCCGCCATAAATTCCATGGTTTTTGTCTGGATACATCGCAAAGTCATATTGCTTATCGGCCTTGTTTAACGCTTCTACCAATTCTACCGAGTTCTGAAAATGAACATTGTCATCTGCTGTTCCATGCACCAAAAGGTAGTTTCCTTGTAGTTTTTCTACATGATTTATGGGCGAATTGTCATCATAACCAGCTGCATTGTCTTGTGGCAAACCCATGTAGCGTTCGGTGTAAATACTGTCGTAAAAGCGCCAATTGCTAACGGGCGCAACTGCAATGGCTGTTTTGAAAACATCTGCGCCTTTATACAAGCACAAACTACTCATGTAGCCGCCATAGCTCCAACCCCAAATGCCTATGCGGCTTTTGTCAACATTAGGTTGCGCGCCAAGCCATTTTGCTGCTTCTATTTGGTCCATGGTTTCGTATTTGCCAAGTTGGCCATAGGTTTGGGTTCTAAAGGCTTTGCCGCGTGCACCCGTACCTCTATTGTCTACACAAACTACCATGTATCCTTTTTGAGCCAAAAGTTGATGCCACCAATAATTTCCGCTAAACGCATTCGTTACCATTTGCGATCCTGGACCACCATACACGAACATCAATACTGGATACTTCTTTTTCGAATCGAAATTTTTTGGTTTGATCATCCAGCCGTTTAGCTTCACATCTTCACTGGTTGTGAAATCGAAAAATTCAACCTTGGGTAGTTTTAACCCAGAGAGCTTTTCGTTGAGCTCGGTGTTTTCTTCAAGACTTCTTAATTGCTTGCCTTCACTGTTATGTAGCGAAACCTTTACTGGACTATTTGCTGTATTGTGGTACAAAATGAAATAGTCAAAAGAGTTGCTGAAAGCCGCGCTAGCGTTTCCTGATTCTGGGCTTAATGCTTTTGGTTTACCGCCTTTTAAGGGAATAGAATAAATACCTGTGTTGATAGGAGAGGTAATGCTTGCGCTGAAAAACAACTGTTTTGATTTGGGGCTGTAACCGATAAATTCTTTTACTTCCCAATTTCCTTTTGTCAATTGCTGTTCGCCATTGCCATTAAAGCCATAGCTGTATAAATGGAAATAACCGTCTTTTTCACTTCGCCAAATAAAGCCCGCATTGTCACCATAAAATGTAAGGTCGTCACTGATCTCTATATAAGTGTCGCTGCTTTCTTTATAGATGTTTCTAACAGAAAGGTCAGCGGTGTTTACTACATCAATGTAAAGCTGGTTTTGAAGGCGTGGCATGCGCATTACTGCCAAATAATCAGCGCTTTGTGTCCATTTTATTCTTGGAATGTACTCGTAATCGGCAAGTTGCAACTGTTGCGTGTTGTTTCCTTCTAACGAGTAGAGGTGAATGGTAACTTTCGAATTGTCTTCGCCAGCTTTTGGATATTTGAACGAGTAATCTTCTGGATAAAGTCCGTTAAAAAG
>JANRBI010000221.1:23836-64481 GCA_030727625.1 Salibacteraceae bacterium | reverse complement strand
GCGGTTTCCAAACTGAGATTCAACAAAAAGTAATTGGTTTTGGGTCGCATTTGCAAATTTCACTCTACAATCCGCAAAACACACTTGGCGTAAAACCCATGCTGTTGGAGCAGGAATTTATTGAACCTGTTTTGGCCGAAACAGGAGTGAAAAGCATTCAGCCTTACGCTTATAAAAGTGGGATAATCACCGAAAATGGTGAGATACAAGGCGTAATGGCCAAAGGGGTGAATCAAGATTTTGATTGGAGTTTTTTCAAACAAAACCTGCTTGAAGGAAACGTTTGGCACTGGACCGAAGACAAGGCTAACGACAGCATTGTGCTTTCAAAATCGGTAATTGATAAATTGAATTTGTCTCTTGGCGACAAGATTACGATTGTATTTATCCAAGATCAAAAAGAGCGTAAACGCAGGTTTACCATTGGCGGTATTTACGAAACCGGAATGGAGCAATTTGATGGCAGCATTTTTTTGTGCGACATACGCCATGTGCAAAAACTCAATAATTGGAACGAAGACCAAGTTGCTGGTTTTGAAGTGATTTTAGAATCGTTTGATGATCTTGATCGCTTAGATTACATCATCAATAACAACATCAGCTATGAGTTCAACACGCTGAAAATTACGGATCAATTCATTGAAATATTTGGATGGTTAGAACTGCAAGACATCAACGTATTCATCATTTTAACGCTGATGGTTTTGGTTTCAGGAATCAATATGATTTCAGCATTGTTGGTTCTGATTCTTGAACGAACTAACATGATTGGTTTGCTCAAAGCAATGGGTGCGCTCAATGCAAGCATTAGCCGCATCTTTTTGTACAATGCCATTTACTTAGTTTTTCTTGGTTTGTTTTGGGGAAATTTACTAGGTATTGGGTTTGGATTGCTCCAGCAAAAATTTCATTTGATCAAGCTTGATAAAACCAGCTATTACATTGACCACGTACCAGTGCTGTTTGATCCTACGACTATTATCAGCATCAACATTGGTAGCTTGGTTGCTTGTTTTGTGATGTTGCTGATTCCTTCACTTATTGTGAGTAGGATTGATCCGGTGAAGACGATTAGGTTTAATTAGTATTGAGTAAATAGTATTAAGTATCGAGTACAGAGTAATAAGTATTAATTCTTTTCTTGCTTAGTATCATAATGGAATATCTGCCCATTCCATGGATATTCTGATCCTCTACCAATTGTCAATTGATGAATAAAAAAAGAGTATATCAAGCTAAAAACGAACCCAACAATTAGATTTCGATTTGCTCTTTTGAAAGCAGAAAAAGTAAAATTCAGTAATATTTGGACGAGCAAGATGATAGATAAGAACACAAAATAAAAGAGATCGCCCAAACCATAACCAAAAGTAATTGAGTCGGAAATAACTAAAAACCACATGCTAAGGCCTACTATCAAAACAAACCAATTAAAAATTATGTAGGTTCTTTTCATTTTAGCTCTTCTACGCTTTTCTGTTTGCTCAACTAATTCTTTTCCTCCTTTTACTTTCCTCTGGCCCAAAAGATAAAATCTGAAACGGGCGGAGTGATTCCTGCTTCGCGCCAAGCGCTGCTGATTTGAGCGCGGTGATGCGCAGAATGAATGATGAGATGTGTTAGAATTTCGTCTAAAGAGTTAGAAAAGGTTTCGCCTTTTGAGTTTTGGTAAGTGTAAACATGATGCAAATTACCGCGCTCTAGGAGTGAAAAAATAGCCTGATGAACTTCTCGGTTTAATGCATGCAACTGATCTGCTGGGTGCTCTTGCCATACTTCTACCGTTGGCGGAATTTGAGTAACCCGCGACACCCAAACCATGAGTGCATCTAAACTATGGCTGAGCCATTTACCTGCATTGGCGGGCGAGTTTGGATGCGAAAGCAATGTGTCGATGAAGGTTCCTGTTATTTCTTCGTTGTATTGAAATTGGCGCAAATAGTTCATGAACTTCTCTTTTTGTGATGTCTCAAAGTTGCGACTTAATTCTTGCTTTTTCTTGATTGGAATCAGTTGAACATGTGATAAACATGATTGATACGCAAGTTGCAGAAGTAGATGATTGCTGCGTAGTGGCGTTTGCCCAGATTGCAGTGGAAATCCTTTTTGATTGGGCATGCTAGTGAAGCAGTATAGCCGTAGCGACCGGAGGAAGCTCGCGGGTATGCGTTGCGAAACTGCATGCACAACAAAAAGATTGGAGCGGAAAGCTGGAAATGGCAACCTCAATTAGTATTTAGATTTTGGTTGATAGTGTTTAGCGGTTGTGACCTTCCCTAAATAGCATCGACCACATAGGTTTAGTTGTGAAAAGCGGAAACATATAGTTTTTGATCGTTTAATACTACATACTCAAACTTGTACTTTTGGCGCCCGATAGAATAATATTGAAAAATGGATATTAAAAACAACATACTCGAGGCCATTGGAAATACGCCTATGATCAGGCTGAACAAGATTGCGGAAGATATTCCGGGAACTATTTTGGCGAAGGTGGAATACTTTAATCCTGGCCACAGTGTGAAGGATAGAATGGCGCTGAAAATGGTGGAAGCGGCTGAAGCAGAGGGTAAAATAAAACCAGGAGGAACGCTGATTGAATGCACAAGCGGAAACACGGGTATGGGTTTGGCGCTAGCCGCGATAGTGAAAGGTTACAAATTGATTTGTACTATGAGCGACAAGCAGAGCAAGGAAAAAATCGACATTTTGCGCGCTGTAGGTGCAGAAGTATTTGTGTGCCCAACCAACGTTGCGCCTGAACATCCTGACTCATATTACAGCGTGGCAAGACGCAAGAGCGAAGAAATTGATAACTCGTTTTGGGTGAATCAATATGATAATCCGGCCAATACGGTAGCGCACTATGAAAGCACCGGACCTGAAATTTGGAAGCAAACGGATGGAAAAATCACGCACTTTGTGGTGGGCGTTGGCACTGGCGGAACGATCTCAGGCGTTGGGAAATACTTGAAAGAGAAAAACCCAAACATCAAGATTTGGGGTGCTGACACTTATGGTTCCGTTTTCAAGAAATACCACGAAACGGGAATTTTTGACGAAAAAGAAATCTACAGCTATATCACTGAAGGAATTGGTGAAGATATTTTGCCGAAGAATGTTGACTTCAGCGTGATTGATCATTTTGAAAAAGTGACTGACCGCGATGGCGCGGTTGTGACCAGAGAAATTGCTTTGAAAGAAGGTTTGTTTTTAGGAAATTCTGCGGGTTCGGCATTTCAAATGGTGCGCCAAATGAAGCATGAATTGAAGCCTGAAGATGTGGTAGTGGTTTTGTTTCATGACCATGGTTCGCGCTACGTTGGCAAAATTTACAATGACGACTGGATGCGCGAAAGAGGTTTCTTGAACGAAGCTAACCACGTTGCTAAAGATTTGATTCAAGACCACATCGGTTTACCATTATTGACTGTAAACAGTGGCGAGCCAGTGCACAATGCGATAAACATGATGCGCAAGTTTGGCATTAGCCAATTGCCTGTGATGGAAAATGGAAAATTTGTTGGTAGTGTAGACGATACACAATTGCTTGATGCATTGACCAAGGATGCACACGCCCGCGACAAATCGATTGAAAACTACATGCAAGCTGCGTTTGGCGTGGTTCAAGCGAGTGATCCATTGAATACTGTTGCAAAATCGATGGCCGAAAGCGGACAAGGTGCGGTGTTGGTAGATCTTGGACAAGGAAAGTATCACATCATTACACGTCACGATTTGGTGGCAGCCATGTCATAAAAAGAGTTGCTGTTTGAGTCAAAAGCCAAGCATATTTAAAGATCAGATGGGGAGGGAAGTTGAAGTCAGCTTCCCTCCTTTTCGTATTGTGTCGTTGGTGCCATCGCAAACGGAATTGCTAGCCGATTTAGGTTTAGAAAATGAAGTGGTGGGCATCACTAAGTTTTGTATTCATCCCAATGATTGGTTTGAAACCAAAATGCGTATTGGAGGCACTAAAAATGTGAATCGGGATAAACTGTTGGAGCTGAACCCTGACCTGATCATTGCCAATAAAGAAGAAAACACCAAAGAAGACATTGATTGGCTCGCACAGCAATTTCCTGTTTGGATCAGCGATATCAAAACGCTTGACGATGCTTTAGAAATGATTGAATCAATAGGCCGATTAACCCATAAATCTGCTGAAGCAAAGGCAATAGCTACACCAATCAAACAATCTTTTGAAAGACTGAATTCTGAATCGAAAAGAAAAAAGAAGGTTGTTTACCTTATTTGGAAAAATCCATTAATGGCGGCTGGTAGAGATACGTTTATCAACGAAATGCTTTCTAAAGCAGGTTTTGAAAATTCAATAACAGAAGCCGATAGTCGCTATCCAGAATTGGCAGATGAAGATTTACGAAAGCTGAATCCTGATGTGGTTTTTTTGAGTAGTGAGCCATTTCCATTTAAAGGGAAACACACAGATGAATTGAAAGCGAAATTTCCATCATTGAAATTTGTGGAAGTGGATGGTGAACTATTTAGCTGGTATGGCTCTAGGTTGTTGAAATCAGCGAAATATTTTGAGCTTTTGTGTAAAGAGGAACGGATCTGATTTTTTTACCACAAAGGAATTGGAGAAGGCAGAAGTAATATTTGCCAAGTCACGAAGGATGGTGATGCACGAATAACTTTCGTGATAACTGAAGGCTTTTCAGCTTTTCCTTTCTCAACATTCGAAATCAAAAAATAAATTCCAAATCGAAGCAAGTATTCATCGATTAGCAACGTCTAAAGTTTAATAGCTTTGAAGCATGCTAACGCGGATTGCATCCATTTTCATTCTTACCACAATCTTCGCCTTCCAACACGTTGTTGGTCAAAGTGTTGGCGTGGTTTTGAGCGGTGGTGGAGCAAGTGGAATGGCGCATATCGGTGTCCTAAAAGCATTGGAAGAAAATAGCATTCCTATAGATTTTATTACCGGTTCATCTATCGGTGCTTTGGTTGGCGGAATGTACGCTGCAGGCTATTCTCCCAATCAGATTGAGGCAATGCTCACGAGCGAGAAATTCAAACAAATCGCTCAAGGCGAAATCGAAGATAAGTTCGTTTACTTTTTCAGAAAACCAGCAAATAGCGCCAGTTGGATAAGTATAAAACTAAACTCAGATTCGAACTTATTACAAAGCTCGATTCCTACCAGTTTTATTAATCCTGCAGCGCTGGATTTGGAATTAATGCGCGCTTTAGATCCTGCAAGCGCTGCAAGTGGATACAATTTTGACAGTCTTTTTATTCCCTTTAGATGCGTGGCTTCAGACATTGAAGACAAAAAATCGATCTTGTTTAAAGATGGCAATTTGAATTTTGCCGTGAGAGCCAGCATGAGCTATCCGCTTTACCTGAAACCATTGACTCAAGACGGTAAATTGCTCTTTGATGGTGGCCTTTACAACAACTTTCCGACAGATGTAATGCGTGATGAATTTGCTCCGGAGGTGATTATCGGAAGCAATGTATCGAGCAACGAAGATCCACCACGCGAAGATGATTTTCTATCTCAATTGCGCAACATGGTGGTGAGTAAAACCAATTATGAGTTATTGGGTGATAGCTGCGTTTTAATAGAACCTGAAGTTGGTTTTGGAACTTTTAATTTTAGTCATTTAGAAGAAAGCATAGATTCTGGTTATGTGGCTGCAATGCGCCAAATGCCGAGCATCAAAGAAAAAATACACAGACGGGTTCATTCGAAAGTGATTCAAGAACAACGAAATGAATTTAACGCAAAGAAAACGCCACTGAAGTTTTCTGAATTTGAATATTCTGGATTGACAAAAGCACAAAGTAGCTACGTAAACTTGATTTTAAAGCCAAGTAAGCGAAAGAAGAATTTGAGCTTTAACCAAGCAGAAAAGCGGTATTACAGAGTTTATGAAAATGATAAAATAGAGCGGCTTTTCCCCTATTCTACCATAAAATCAGACAGCACATACATACTGAAACTCTTGGTGAAAAAAGAGAAGAATTTAATTCTAGACTTTGGTGGAAATATTTCTTCGCGACCAATAAACACAGGATATGTTGGATTGACTTATAATGCCTTGAACAAAACAGGAACAAGCTTTCATGCTAATACCTATTTCGGAAAGCTCTATACTTCTGTTTTAGCAAAAGCAAGACTTGACATTCCAGTAAAATTCCCTTTTTACATAGAACCTGTTTTTGCGATTAATCGATGGAATTACTTCCGAAGCCGAGCCACATTCTTTGAACAAAACAATTCGTTGTTCTTAATACAAAATGAGCAATACGCATATCTCAACGGAGCTTTTGCACTTTCCAACAAAACCAAGTTTACGCTAGGCTGTGGTTTTCTCTCGCTTCGTGATGATTATTACCAAACAAGCCAATTTGGGCAAGACGATATTGCAGATAAAACTACTTTCTTAGGAAGTACAGCTTATGCTCAATTCGAAAAAAATAGTCTTAACGCAAAGCTTTATCCAAATGCCGGAAGCGCGCTTAAAATTATTGCCCAACTTACTTCTGGAGACGAAACCTACCTTCCAGGCACAACATCGAGCGAGGAGCGCACCTTGCGCAAATTGCACCAATGGGTAAATATTAAAGGCAGTTATGATGTGTATTATAAATCAAACGGAACACTGAGACTTGGCTTTTATGCTGAGGCAGTTTATTCAGATTTGGAGCTATTCACTAACTATACAGCAAGCTCACTTCGGTCGCCAGCCTTTAAGCCTACTCCAGAAAGCACCACGCTTTTTTTAGAATCTTTTAGAGCTTATCAATATGCTGCTATTGGCCAAAAAGTGATTTTCAATGTCTATAAGAATATCGATCTGAGATTTGAAGGCTACGTTTTTCAACCTTACAGATTTGCAAGAAACAGGAATGACGAAGGACTTGGACCCGAAAATGTTTACAGTGCCGAAAGACGCTACACCATTGCCACAGCAAATGCGGTTTATAGAAGCCCACTTGGTCCAGTGAGCATTGGCTTAAATTACTATTACAATGTGCCAGAAATTAGTGTTGATGACCGTACGCCATTGACTTTCCTTTTCCATTTTGGATACATTTTGTTCAATGAGCCAGCATTGAAATAGAGGTGCCAAGATTTTTAATTTTAATTTGCACCTTTTTGTAAAATCTGGCATTTCCATGAAATCAGTCGTACAGGGTTTTTCTATTCTCGTTATATCGCTTTTCTTCCTTACTATTTTCGGTTGGATGTCTGTGGAAATTTCAAAAAACACTCGAAGTTTTGGCCTTTTGGATGAACCTGTAAAATGGATGACATCGTTTCCAAACCTTTTCAAGCAATCGGTGAAAGAGGTTCAAACACTGCCAGAAACTTTTATAGAAACAGCAAAGGCATTTAATAGCATCAATAATCTTGGCAGCTCGATACTGGTACTTACCACCTTTTCTGATAAGAATGACACTCGAACCATAGCGCTCATGGATTTGAAAACGGACGAAACACTTCATTCTTGGAGTGTTCCAAATCCGTATTCGCCTACTGATCGCATTCTTAATCCTTATTTATTACCAAATAGAGATCTTATCTATTCCTTTGATGGAAAAGGATTACAGCGGATAGACAGTGCTGGAAACGTGATTTGGAAGCAAGATGCAATAGAAGCACATCACGCCATTAATGTTGATGCTGACACAAATATTTGGGTTTGCTCATTTGATAAAAGCAACTTGAATATTGGAGGATACACTGTAGATGGACACAAGCGTGTTTTCAAGGATAATTTTATCAGTAAAATAGATATTCATACCGGTGAACTACTTTTTCATAAATCAATGGGTGAACTATTGTTTGAAAACAACTTGAGCAACTACATCATGAAATCAATGAATATGGACGATCCGCTGCATATGAATGATGTGCAACCAGCGCTTGAAACAACAGCTTTCTATCAAAAAGGTGATGTATTTATTAGTCTAAAAAATCCATCGATCATACTGCACTACAGACCCGAAACAAATGAACTCATCAAACTCTTAGAAGGACCTTTTATCAGCCAACACGATGTTGATTTTTATGGTGACCACTCGCTTATGATCTTTAATAACAATGTTTACGAAGGATTAAGCTTTGACGAATTTGATTCACCTGATATTCAACCTGGTAAATACTATGGCGACTTTACATCAAACATTGTCGTTTACAACTTTGAAACGAAATCCTTTTCAGTTATTGGAGATTCAATTTTTAGAGCGAACCAAATCTTCACCTATTCTGAAGGTTTGGTAGAATTTATTAGACCTGACATGTACTTTGTTGAAGAACAAAATTCAGGCAAACTCTGGGTGATTAAGGAGGATGAAGTGGTTTATAAAAACGTTCTTAAATCTCAATATCCGGGTTATCATCATTTACCTAACTGGACTAGAATCATTAAAAAATAATGGCGTGTTTACTTTACATAGGACCGGGTCTTGGACTAGGAACCATCATCCTCATTTTCATCATTAGCGCTATTGTGCTTTTTTCTTTCGGCTATATTATTTGGCTAAAATTGAGACGCTTTTTTAGGAAAAAAGACAAATGATTATTGGATATTTAAGCTTTGCAGTTGCCGCGTTTGTTCTAGCATTCACCATCAAACTAGGCCGAAAAACACTGCATCATTTGGCTATAAAAAGTGTAGCGCTTCTAAACGCAATGCTTATTCAAACAGATGAGGATGCGCACATTAAAAATGTAGAGCATGCCACAAAAAAGCTGTTCAGTGCACTTTTAACAACCATTGCATTATTCGCTCTCGCAATTGTTCTTGCAAGCATTCCTATGGTATTTCTATATGCTGCAAGCATTGAAATTTATGAGGAAGTATCCATTCAATCACTGTATGGAATTTTGTCCGTTTCTATAGGCGCTACGCTTCCGTTTATTATTCCTACTAAGAAAAGTAAAACGACTTCGTATTCAGAACTTCAGCAGCTGCTGCATCATTTGGTTCTAGACAATGTCGAAATAGGTAAAAAGCTATTTCAATTTGAACGGAAACGATACTCAACACTACCCGATCACGATGCCGAACAATTTGTAATCGTTTCTGGTTTGGCCAGAGCTGGAACTACAAGCCTCATAATTAAGCTGGCAACTTTGGAAATATTTGCAACGCTCAGCTACGCAAATATGCCGCTTCTAATGGCACCAAATCTTTGGAGTAAAATCTACCAGCCCAAAAACAATAAGACCAAAGAGCGCAGCCATAAAGATGGAATAGAAATAGGTCTTAATTCTAACGAGGCATTAGAAGAGTACTTTTTCAAAATAATCACCAACAATCGGTTCGTTCATGAAAACAAACTAATGATTCATGAGCTTTCAGAGGAAGAATATCATGACTATTTAGACTATCAAAATGTGGTTCGGAAGCATTCATCACACACCTATCTGGCAAAAAATAACAACTTCTTACTTCGGTATGATGCGATCAGAAAGATCAATTCATCGTTTGTGATGATCATCATGTTTAGAGATCCACTCACACATGCCTCTTCTTTGCTTGACAAGCATTTATCCTTCTCAAAATTGCAAACAAAAGATCCGTTTGTGCTAGACTATATGAATTGGCTTGGACATCATGAATTTGGTTTAAACCATATTCGTTTTGATTTTGGAAATAGTGATGAATTATCGTCCTGTTCAAAAAACAGCATTGAATATTGGCTTCACATTTGGATCAATTATTATGAATATGCCTTGAGTGCGAAACATAAGAACACCATATATATCTGCTATGAAGAATACTGTCAAAATCCAAGAAAAGCAATAGGCACAGTGTTCGAAAAACTTGACATATCAGCGCCTTTTTATACTGCTGAACCTTTTAAAAATAGAAGAAACAATGTTTCTGATTTTGATCCGAAACTTTTAGAAAAGGCACAAAAACTGTATGCTGAATTGAGAACTGTGGCATAATACCGAAATCAGTTAAAAGGAAAACCCCATCATAAAAATTTGCAATAAAAAAAGCCCTGACAACAATGTTGTCAGGACTTTCACTTTTATATCCAATTAGTTTTAAGCTTCTCCGGCTGGTCCACCGAAGTTCATCGGAAAAGGAGCCGCGCCATGATCAATATCAGCAATAGTACCGTTCTGGCTTTCAAACTTTCTAATGTTGTCAGCAAGCGCTTTTTGAAGCCTTTTAGCGTGTTGTGGCGTCAAGATTATTCTTGATTTCACTTTCGCTTTTGGAGCTCCAGGCATCATACTAATAAAGTCTACAATAAACTCTGCATTAGAATGTGTGATCACCGCTAGGTTTGAATATTCGCCTTGAGCAACATCTTCGCTCAACTCTATATTCAATTGTCCTTGCTTGTTTTCTTGTTCGTCAGCCATTTCTTAAAACCCAATTTTAGTTGTTTACACCTTCAAGGATAGCTTTTGAACCAGTACCAACCATATTGTCGTAGTCTTCTTGGCTGCCCACTACAATGTTTCTGTAATCTTTAAGACCAGTACCTGCAGGAATCAAGTGACCTACAATTACGTTTTCTTTCAAGCCTTTCAAGAAGTCTTCTTTACCATTTACCGCAGCTTCGTTCAGAACCTTAGTAGTTTCTTGGAACGATGCAGCAGAAATGAAGCTTTCTGTTTGAAGAGAAGCTCTTGTAATACCTTGAAGAATTGGCTGACCTGTAGCTGGAACAGCATCACGTGCTTCTACCAGTTTCATGTCTTTTCTTCTCAATACAGAGTTCTCATCTCTAAGCTTGCGAGCTGAAACAATTTGTCCAGCTTTCATGCTATCAGAATCTCCAGGTTCAGTAACTACTTTTTGACCAAAGATTTTATCGTTTTCTTCAATGAAATCAACCTTGTTTACGTTTTGATTTTCAAGGAAACGAGTATCACCAGCGTCAAGAATATTCACCTTACGCATCATCTGACGAACAATCGTTTCGAAGTGCTTATCGTTGATCTTAACACCCTGTAATCGGTATACTTCCTGAATTTCATTCACTAGGTATTCTTGTACCGCTGTTGGGCCCATGATATTCAAGATATCTGTTGGAGTTATTGCTCCATCAGAAAGTGCCTGACCAGCTTTAACGAAATCGTTTTCTTGAACAAGAATGTGTCTAGATAGTGGCACTAAGTACTTTCTCTTTTCTTCTGTTCTTGTTTCAACTACGATTTCACGGTTACCACGCTTAATCTTACCAAAGGTTACGATACCATCTACTTCAGACACAATTGCTGGGTTAGATGGGTTACGAGCTTCGAAAAGTTCAGTAACACGCGGAAGACCACCAGTAATATCACCTGAAGATTTACCTCCACCTCTAGGTATTTTAACCAAGATGTGACCAGGACCAACTTTCAAGTTTTCATCAACCATGATGTGAGCACCTACAGGAATACTGTATGTTCTTAGAACTTCACCTTTGCTATCAACCAAGTTGATTGCAGGGTTTTTGTTCTTATCACGGTTATCGATAATTACTTTTTCGCGGAAACCTGTTTGTTCATCAGATTCTTCTTTATAAGTAACACCCTCTTGAATACTTTCAAACTCAAGTTTACCTTGGTATTCAGAAAGAATTACAGCGTTGTAAGGATCCCAAGCGCAAATCAAGTCGCCTTTTTTCACCTTATCACCTGGCATTTTAAATACTTCAGAACCGTAAGGAATGTTGTTTGTAACTACAGTCAAGTTAGATTTCGGATCAATCAAACGCATCTCAGCCGAACGGCCAATAACTACAGTCTTCTTGGTTCCATCTTTCTCGATGCGCTCAACAGTTCTCAATTCGTCTACTTCTAAAATACCATCTGCTTTCGCTTCGATCCTAGATTCAGCAGTAATACTTGATGCAGTACCACCCACGTGGAAGGTACGAAGTGTAAGCTGTGTTCCTGGTTCACCAATTGACTGTGCCGCAATAACACCAACAGCTTCACCTTTAGTAACGTGAGCACCGGTTGCCAAGTTTCTACCATAGCACTTAGAACAAATACCTCTTGGCATTTCGCAAGTAAGTGCAGATCTGATTTCCACTTCATCAATGCCTGCAGCCTCTATAGCTTCAGCAACATCTTCATTTATTTCTTCACCAGCTTCAACCATTACTTCGTCCGTTTCTGGATGAGTAATAGTGTATACACTCGTTCTACCTAAGATTCTTTCATAAAGAGTTTCTACAATCTCTTCGTTCTTTCTCAATGGTGTAGCTACAAGACCTCTCAACGTACCGCAGTCAACTGAAGTAACAATAACATCTTGAGCAACATCAACCAAACGTCTAGTTAGGTAACCAGCATCGGCCGTTTTAAGAGCTGTATCTGCCAAACCTTTACGAGCACCGTGAGTTGAGATAAAGTACTCAAGAATCGAAAGACCCTCACGGAAGTTTGAAAGAATAGGATTTTCAATAATGTCGCCACCTTGCGAACCAGATTTTTTCGGCTTAGCCATCAAACCTCTCATACCTGAAAGCTGACGAATCTGTTCCTTAGAACCACGAGCACCTGAATGGTACATCATGTAAACCGAGTTAAATCCTTGGTTATCGTTTTCTAATCTGTTCATCAACACGTGTGTCAACTTAGAGTTGGTATGTGTCCAGATATCGATAATTTGGTTGTAACGTTCGTTGTTAGTAATGAGACCCATGTTATAGTTCAACATTACCTCATCCACCTCAGTTTGTGCTTTTGCAAGAAGTGTTACTTTCTCATCTGGCACAATTACGTCACCAAGGTTGAATGATAAACCACCCTTGAATGCCATATAGTAACCCAATGACTTAATGTCATCAAGGAACTTAGCTGTTGCAGCAGTACCACATTTCTTAAGTACACCACCAATGATATCTCTAAGAGATTTCTTTGTAAGAACTTCGTTAATGTAACCTGCCTTTTCAGGAACGTGCTGGTTGAACATGATTCGACCACATGAAGTGTCGATGATCTTGCGCTCACCAAGTTCCATAACACGAACTTTGATTTCAGCGTGAAGGCTCAATTTGCCTTCGTTGTATGCAATAATTACCTCTTCTGGCGAATAGAAAATCTTTCCCTCACCTTTCATTGGTAATTCTTCTGTACTCTTTCTGGTCTTGGTAATGTAATAAAGACCCAAAACCATATCCTGAGATGGTACAGCTACCGGAGCACCGTTTGCTGGGTTCAAGATATTGTGAGAAGCCAACATCAATAATTGAGCCTCAAGAATAGCCGCGTGGCCAAGTGGCAAGTGAACCGCCATCTGGTCACCATCAAAATCCGCGTTGAATGCAGTACAAACTAACGGGTGAAGTTGAATAGCTTTTCCTTCGATCAATTTTGGTTGGAAAGCCTGAATACCTAAACGGTGAAGTGTAGGAGCACGGTTAAGAAGAACTGGATGTCCTTTCAATACGTTTTCAAGAATATCCCATACTACTGGTTCTTTCTTATCAACGATTTTCTTAGCCGATTTTACAGTCTTAACAATTCCTCTTTCAATCAACTTACGAATAATGAATGGCTTGAAAAGCTCAGCTGCCATGTCTTTTGGAAGACCACACTCGTGAAGTTTCAATTCTGGACCCACAACAATTACCGAACGAGCTGAATAATCAACACGCTTACCAAGTAAGTTTTGACGGAAACGTCCTTGCTTACCTTTCAAACTATCAGAAAGCGATTTCAAAGCTCTGTTTGACTCTGTTTTAACGGCACTCGATTTGCGTGAGTTGTCAAACAATGAATCAACAGACTCTTGAAGCATACGCTTCTCGTTACGAAGAATCACTTCAGGAGCTTTAATCTCCAAAAGGCGTTTCAAACGATTGTTTCTGATAATTACTCTACGGTAAAGGTCATTCAAATCTGATGTTGCGAAACGACCACCATCTAGTGGCACAAGCGGACGTAATTCAGGTGGAATTACAGGCACTACTTTCACAATCATCCACTCAGGACGGTTTACAATATGTTCGTTTGCTGCACGGAAAGCTTCCACAACTTGAAGACGCTTAAGCGCTTCATTTTTACGTTGCTGCGATGTTTCTGTATTTGCCTTGTGACGAAGGTCATAAGACAAAGCATCCAAGTCACATCGTTGAAGAAGTGCGTATAGCGCTTCTGCACCCATCTTGGCAATGAACTTATTTGGATCATCATCATCCAGGTATTGATTTTCTCTTGGAAGAGCATCTAGGATATCTAAATATTCTTCTTCTGTTAGAAAATCTAAATACAAAAGATCTTCACCTTCTTTATTCTTGGCAATACCTGGTTGAATAACCACGTAACGCTCGTAATAAATAATGGTATCCAATTTCTTAGATGGCAAGCCAAGTAAGTACCCGATCTTATTTGGTAATGATTTAAAGTACCAGATATGAGCGACTGGAACCACCAATGAAATGTGCCCCATTCTCTCACGTCTAACTTTCTTTTCAGTCACTTCAACACCACATCTATCGCAAACGATTCCCTTGTATCGGATACGCTTATACTTACCACAATGGCATTCATAATCTTTTACTGGACCGAAAATTCGTTCGCAGAAAAGACCGTCTCGCTCGGGCTTGTATGTACGATAGTTAATTGTTTCAGGCTTCAATACCTCACCATGAGATTTTTCTAAAATCATCTCTGGTGAAGCAAGACTGATAGTGATCTTGCTGAATCCGCTATGCGGCTTATTTTCTTTTCTTAATGCCATTGCAATGTTTCTGAAATGGATAAATGATAAAGCTTATTCTAATGTTATGTTTAGTCCTAGACCGCGCATTTCGTGAAGAAGTACGTTGAATGATTCAGGAATTCCTGGCTCTGGCATAGGCTCACCTTTTACGATTGCCTCGTATGCTTTCGCTCTTCCGATCACGTCATCAGACTTAACAGTAAGGATTTCACGCAAGATGTTTGCTGCACCGAATGCCTCAAGTGCCCAAACCTCCATCTCACCAAAACGCTGACCACCAAACTGGGCTTTACCACCCAATGGTTGTTGTGTAATTAATGAGTAAGGACCAATTGAACGAGCGTGCATCTTATCATCTACTAAGTGGTGTAGTTTCAACATGTAAATCACACCTACAGTTGCAGGTTGATCGAAACGATCACCAGTTCCACCATCGTGAAGATAAGTTCGACCATAGTCAGGTACACCAGCTTTAGCGGTGTATGAGTGAATATCGTCAATAGTAGCACCGTCAAAAATTGGCGTTGCGAATTTCAATCCTAAGTTTTTACCAGCCCAACCAAGTACAGTTTCGTAAATCTGTCCTAAGTTCATACGAGATGGCACACCAAGTGGGTTTAGTACGATATCAACAGGAGTTCCATCTTCTAAGAATGGCATATCCTCTTGACGAACAATCTTCGAAACAATACCCTTGTTTCCGTGACGTCCCGCCATCTTATCACCTACTTTTAACTTTCTCTTCTTAGCCAAGTAAACTTTAGCCAACTGAACAATTCCTGCTGGAAGCTCATCACCTACAGTGATCGCGAACTTCTTACGCTTCATTACACCAAGTGCATCATTTGCTTGAATATTGTAATTATTCAATGTGCGCTTGATCATAACATTTTTGTCATCATCAGTGGTCCACCCAGCAGGACTAAGTGTAGTATAATCAAGACCTTGAAGGCTCTTTTGAGTAAACTTCGTTCCCTTTTTAATGATCTCTTCATTGTACTTATTAAATACACCTTGCGATGTTTTACCATTTACAATTGTGAAAAGCTTTTCAACAAGTAACGATTGTAGATCTTCAATTTTGCGTTGATATTCTCTATCAATTTCTTCAAGGAATTGCTTCTCCTGAGCTTTGGCTTTTCTGTCCTTGATTGCTCTTGAGAATAATTTCTTATCGATCACAACACCTTTTCCACTTGGTGGAACTTTTAATGAAGCGTCTTTCACATCACCAGCTTTGTCACCAAAGATTGCTCTAAGGAGTTTTTCTTCTGGAGTTGGATCCGTTTCACCTTTAGGTGTAATTTTTCCGATAAGAATATCGCCTTCCTTTACTTCTGTACCTACTCTAATCAAACCGTTCTCATCAAGGTTTTTAGTAGCTTCTTCACTCACATTAGGAATATCAGCTGTCAACTCTTCTAAACCTCTCTTGGTATCACGTACCTCAAGAACATATTCATCAACGTGTATACTTGTGTAAATATCGTCACGTACAACTTTTTCAGAAATTACGATCGCATCTTCAAAGTTGTAACCTTTCCAAGGCATGAATGCTACCATTAGGTTACGACCCAATGCCAATTCTCCTTTTTCAGTTCCATAACCTTCACACAAAACTTGCCCCTTAGTCACTCTTTGTCCTTTCCTTACGATCGGACTCAAAGTCATAGTGGTAGATTGGTTGGTCTTTTTGAATTTGATAAGATCATATGTCTTGTATTCGTTTGTAAAGCTTACAAGCTCATCATCTTCAGTGCGGTCATACTTAACAATAATTTGTTTCGCATCTACACTATCAATGACACCATCGCCCTCAGCATAAACTAGTACTCTTGAATCCTCAGCAACCAATTTCTCTAAACCAGTACCAACTATTGGTGATTCTGGACGAAGAAGCGGAACTGCCTGACGACTCATGTTAGAACCCATCAATGCACGGTTAGCATCATCATGCTCCAAGAAAGGAATCAAAGATGCTGCGATAGAGGCAATCTGGTTTGGAGCAACATCCATCAACGTTAAAGCACTTGGCTCAACCACAGGAAAATCACCTTCAAACCTCGCTTTAACTTTCTCAGTCAAAAATCTTCCATCGTTACTCACCTTCGCGTTAGCCTGAGCAATGATTTGCTCATCCTCTTCCTCAGCACTCAAATAAACGATGTCTTCAAGTTTCACTTGACCATCCGAAACCTTGCGATAAGGCGTTTCAATGAAGCCAAGCTTGTTAACTTTAGCATATACGCACAATGAAGAAATCAAACCAATATTTGGTCCTTCAGGTGTTTCAATGGTACATAATCGGCCGTAGTGAGTGTAGTGAACGTCACGTACCTCGAAACCTGCTCTTTCTCTTGAAAGACCACCTGGTCCTAGTGCCGACAATCTTCTTTTGTGAGTAATCTCTGATAATGGATTGGTTTGATCCATAAATTGAGATAACTGGTTTGTTCCAAAGAATGAATTGATCACAGAAGAAAGAGTTTTCGCATTGATCAAATCAATTGGCGTAAAAACTTCGTTATCTCTTACATTCATTCTTTCACGAATGGTTCTGGCCATACGAGCCAAACCAACACCAAACTGATTGTACAATTGTTCACCAACTGTACGAACACGTCTGTTGCTCAAGTGATCGATATCATCAACGTCTGTTTTAGAGTTGATCAATTCGATTAAGTATTTAATGATGCTAATAATATCTAATTTGGTCAACACTCGGTTTTCCATATCAGTATCCAAGCCAAGCTTCTTGTTAATTCGGTATCTACCTACTTCACCAAGATCATATCTCTTATCAGAAAAGAAGAGCTTATCAATAATACCACGAGCAGTCTCCTCATCTGGTGGCTCAGCATTTCTTAATATTCTGTAAATGTGTTCAACCGCCTCAATTTCAGAGTTTGAAGGGTCTTTTTGAAGCGTATTGTAAATGATGGCATGATCAGCCGCATTCACATTCTCCTTGTGAAGAAGAATGGTCTTGGCCTCAGCATCAAGAATCAATTCAATGTGGTCGTCTTCAATAAGAGTTTCTCGGTCAATAACAACCTCGTTACGCTCAATAGACACTACTTCTCCAGTATCTTCATCTACGAAATCTTCAAACCATGTTTTAAGAACTCTCGCAGCAAGTCTGCGACCCACTACTTTCTTAAGACCAGACTTGCTAACTTTTACTTCGTCAGCAAGGTCAAAAATTTCCAGAATTTCTTTATCACTTTCGTATCCAATCGCACGTAAAAGGGTAGTTACAGGTAACTTCTTTTTACGATCGATATAAGCGTACATGACGCTATTGATATCGGTAGCAAATTCTATCCACGAACCTTTGAAAGGTATAATTCTCGCAGAATACAATTTGGTTCCGTTAGCATGAAAACTCTGACCAAAGAACACTCCAGGTGATCTGTGTAACTGAGACACAACAATTCTTTCAGCTCCGTTTATTACAAACGAGCCTTGAGGTGTCATGTAGGGTATTGTACCTAGATAAACATCTTGTACAATAGTTTCGAAATCTTCGTGTTCTGGATCTGTACAGTATAGCTTAAGCTTAGCCTTTAAGGGCACACTGTATGTTAATCCTCTTTCCATACACTCTGGAATAGCGTAACGAGGAGGATCAATAAAGTAATCCAAGAATTCTAAAACGAAGTTGTTTCTTGAATCCGTAATCGGAAAGTTCTCACTGAATACGTTAAAAAGACCTTCGTTCTCGCGGTCTTCAGGTGAGGTTTCTAATTGGAAAAAATCTTTAAAAGACTGTACTTGGATGTCTAGAAAATCCGGATAACGCAATTGATTTTGCGTTCTTGAGAAATTGATTCTTTCCTGAATATTTGATTTGGTCATGAAAACAAGTGATAAATTAGACGAACAACCACAAAGCACAAAGGGTTTAATCCCGACATGAGTCAGGACTAAACCTTTGTGCTAAAATTATGTTTGAGAATTATTTGATCTCAACCTCAGCGCCAGCTTCAGCAAGCTGTGATTTTAGTGCCTCAGCTTCGTCTTTAGAAACACCTTCCTTGAGCGGTTTTGGCGCACCATCAACTAGTTCTTTAGCCTCTTTAAGACCAAGACCTGTCATTTCCTTCACCAATTTCACTACTGCAAGCTTAGAAGCGCCAGCGCTTGTAAGGATTACGTCAAATTCTGTTTTTTCCTCTACAGCTGGGCCATCGCCACCAGCAGCAGGACCGGCCATAGCAACTGCAGCAGCTGCAGGCTCAATACCGTATTCATCTTTAAGAATTGTTGCAAGTTCGTTTACCTCTTTTACAGTAAGGTTTACTAGTTGCTCTGCAAAAGCTTTCAAATCAGCCATTTTGTCGAAATATTAATGTTTAACCTAAGTTCTAATTAAAAAAAATTAAGATTCTCTCTCTTGTAGTGTTTTGACAAGACCTGCGATAATTGCACCACCGGACTTCAGTCCAGAAATGACATTCTTAGCAGGTGATTGAAGAAGAGCGATGATGTCACCAACCAATTCATCTTTGGTCTTAAGTGTAGCCAACGCCTCCAATTGATCGTCACCGATGAAGATAGCCTCTTCGATATACGCCCCTTTAAGAATTGGTTTACCAGACTTTTTTCTGAATTCTTTGATCAACTTAGCAGGCACAGAGCCCATTTCAGCTGTCATCAATCCTGTGTTACCTTTTAGCACACCTACAAGTTCTCCATAATTCTTGCCTTCAACACGTGACATAGCCTGAGCTAGTAATGTGTTTTTCACAACTTGCAATTTCACATCTCGCTGGAAGCACAATCTGCGTAGTTTGCTAGAATCTTCAGAGTTTAAACTGTTGATGTCAGTTAAATAGACAACCTCACTCTTACCCAATCGGTCAGCAAGATCACTAATTAGAGCATCTTTTTGTTCACGTGTCATCTTACTAATGATTAAGTTTAAATTATTAGCTTACTACCTTATTATCTACCAAGATACCTGGACTCATGGTGCTGCTTATGAAAATAGATTTCACATACTGACCCTTTGCCGCAGAAGGCTTAAGCTTCATAATTGTTTGTAACAGTTCTTTAGCATTATCTGCTATTTTTTGTGCATCGAAGGAAACTTTTCCAACGGAAGCGTGCACAATACCATACTTGTCTACTTTGAAGTCGATTTTACCCGCTTTTACTTCCGTAACCGCTCTACCAACTTCCATAGTTACAGTTCCTGTTTTTGGGTTTGGCATCAACCCTCTAGGACCTAAAACTCTACCTAATGGACCTACTTTACCCATTACACTTGGAGTAGTAATGATAACGTCTATATCGGTCCAACCATTTTTAATTTTGTCGATATATTCGTCCAAACCTACATGATCAGCACCTGCAGCTCTAGCCTCTTCCTCCTTATCTGGAGTACAAAGAACCAAAACGCGAACGTCTTTACCAGTTCCGTGTGGAAGTGTTACAACACCTCTCACCATTTGGTTTGATTTTCTAGGGTCGACTCCTAGTCTTACTGCCAAGTCAACTGAAGCGTCAAACTTGGCTGTAGATACTTCCTTAACCAAAACTGTCGCTTGATCAAGGCTATAAGCTTTATCCTTTTCTATTTTAGCTAAAGCTTCTTTTCTTTTCTTTGATACTGTTGCCATAATCACCTATTTTACAGCAATACCCATACTACGGGCCGTGCCTTCTACCATTCTTATAGCCGATTCAATAGAAAAGCAGTTTAGGTCAACCATCTTGTCCTCTGCTATAGCTTTTACTTGATCTTTAGTCACTGTTCCAGACTTAACACGGTTTGGCTCAGCAGAACCAGACTTAATTTTCGCAGCTTCTTTTAACTGAATTGGAACTGGAGGATTTTTGATAATAAAATCAAAAGACTTATCACCATAAACGGTGATAACAACTGGTAAAATCTTACCAGGTTTATCTTGGGTTCTAGCATTGAACTGCTTACAGAACTCCATGATGTTTACACCTTTAGAACCAAGCGCTGGTCCAACGGGTGGTGAAGGATTCGCTGCTCCTCCTTTTACTTGCAACTTAATAAGTGCACTGACTTCTTTTGCCATTATTTGATATTTAGTTCAATCGTTACAACTAGTGTAACTCCTAATTAATTGATTACTCTTTTTCTACTTGCATGTAGCTCAATTCTAATGGTGTCTTTCTACCGAAAATCTTAACCATTACCTTAAGCTTCTTTTTCTCTTCATTAATTTCTTCAATCACTCCAGAGAAACTATTGAATGGCCCATCAATTACTTTAACAGACTCACCAACAACAAAAGGGATGTTCAACTCGGCTTCGCTTTCAGCCATTTCGTCAACTTTCCCTAACATTCGGTTAACCTCGTTCAGTCTTAATGGAACGGGCTCGCCACCTTTTTTATCAGACAAGAAACCAATAACATTCGTCAAGTTCTTAATGATGTGAGGAACCTCACCAACTAGGTTAGCTTCGATGAAAACATAACCTGGATAAAGATTTCTCTCCTTGCTTGTTTTCTTTCCATTCCTAATTTGGTAAACTTTTTCAATTGGTAGAAGAATTTGTGAAATGTAGTCTTGCATACCTTCATGCTCAATTTCCATTTCTAGCAATTCCTTTACCTTCTTTTCCTTACCACTAATAGCACGTACTACGTACCACTTTTTGGTTATTGTCTTTGCTTCTGACATATCTATTAAGATCCAAAGATTTTAAGGTAGATTAAGTCCATCAACTGGCCAAAACCTAGGTCCATTAAATAAACCAAGCCCGCTACGATAAATGTTGCAACAAGTACAACAATACCGCTACTTTGAAGCTCTGTCCAAGTAGGCCAAGAAACCTTATTGGTTAGCTCGTCTACAGACTCTTCAATATATGTTCGAATATTAGCCATGTTCTTTATTTGCACGGGTGGTAGGAATCGAACCCACAGCCCCTGGTTTTGGAGACCAGTGCTCTACCAATTGAGCTACACCCGTATGATTAAAGGTGGTTCGCAATTAAGTCAAGACTTAGTCTACTAAAACACCTATTTATAAAACAACAGAAAGTGTGGAGCCAAAATTGACTCCACACTTCTATATAATTTAACTAGTCTTATTCTAAAATCTCAGTAACCTGACCAGCACCTACTGTTCTACCACCCTCACGGATCGCGAACTTAAGACCTTGGTTAATCGCGATTGGAGCGATTAGATTTACTTCGATAGTTAAGTTGTCGCCTGGCATAACCATTTCACGACCTTCACCCAACATAATCTCACCAGTTACGTCAGTTGTTCTTACATAGAACTGTGGACGATATCTGTTGTGGAATGGAGTGTGACGTCCACCTTCTTCTTTCTTAAGGATATAAACCTCAGCTTTGAATTTGGTGTGTGGCTTAACAGAACCTGGCTTACAAATAACCATACCTCTTCTGATAGCTTCTTTTTCGATACCTCTCAAAAGAAGACCAACGTTGTCACCAGCCTCACCTCTGTCAAGAATCTTACGGAACATCTCAACACCTGTGATTGTAGATGTAAGTTTTTCTTCGAAACCGATAATTTCAACAGGATCACCTGTGTTGATTACACCAGCCTCAATACGACCAGTAGCAACAGTACCACGACCAGTGATCGAGAATACATCTTCTACAGGCATCAAGAAGGTCTTATCAACATCACGAGGAGGCATTGGAATGTAGCTATCAACAGCAGCCATCAAATCCATAATTTTATCTTCCCACTCAGCTTCACCGTTCAAACCACCAAGAGCTGAACCAGCAATAACTGGAGTATTGTCGCCATCATAGTCATAGAAAGAAAGCAGTTCTCTGATTTCCATTTCTACTAGCTCAAGAAGCTCAGCATCATCAACAAGGTCAACCTTATTCATAAATACTACGATTTGAGGAACACCTACCTGACGTGCAAGAAGGATGTGCTCACGCGTTTGTGGCATTGGCCCATCAGTTGCAGCTACTACAAGGATTGCACCGTCCATTTGGGCAGCACCAGTAACCATATTCTTCACATAATCTGCGTGACCAGGACAGTCAACGTGTGCGTAGTGACGGTTTTCTGTTTGGTATTCAACATGTGATGTATTAATGGTAATACCTCTTTCTTTTTCTTCAGGTGCGTTATCAATTGAATCAAATGAACGCATCTCAGAAAAACCTTTTTTAGCAAGAACTGTAGTGATTGCAGCAGTCAAAGTGGTTTTACCGTGGTCAACGTGACCGATTGTTCCAATATTCAAGTGTGGTTTGGAACGATCAAAATTTTCCTTTGCCATGACTTATTTAGCTATTATTTAGTTTAATTATTGAGATTACTTATTTGAAAAATCAAAAGAGCCAATGAGGGGAATTGAACCCCTGACCTCTTCCTTACCAAGGAAGCGCTCTGCCCCTGAGCTACATCGGCTTTTTAATTCCGATGATAAATGAAAGTGGCTTTTGGCCTTACTTTCACCCCAAGCATCGTGAACACATAAATGCTGCTTTGATGATTAATCAAACAACATTTTAATTTTTTTTTATCGAAAAGAACAATTTATAAGAGCGGGAGACGAGACTCGAACCCGCGACCCTCAGCTTGGAAGGCTGATGCTCTACCAACTGAGCTACTCCCGCTTATATATTACTACTTCACTTTTAAATGAAGACTTATTTCAAAAAACGATTTGTGGGGGGAGCAGGATTCGAACCTGCGAAGACATGGTCAGCAGATTTACAGTCTGCCCTCGTTGGCCGCTTGAGTATCCCCCCGATGTTTTTAAATCCAAATGGATTTGGAGCCGGTGGAGGGATTCGAACCCCCGACCCGCTGATTACAAATCAGCTGCTCTGGCCATCTGAGCTACACCGGCATATAAATTCAATGAACAAAAAAAGCAGACCCCCTTTTTAAAAAGGTCTGCAAATTTAAACATAGTTTCATTCGATACAAACGTTAAGTGATATTTTTCTTCAACGTTTTTAGAACCACTTGATTTCTAGGTTAATGGGATTGTAAAATCTTTCCTTTTTTCTTCCTCACTTGCCTTCTCAGGGCTTCTGTAGCAAGGTCTGCAGCTTCTTCGAAGCTCTTACATCTGCGTTTCGCAAATAATTCTTTACCCGGAATCAACAATCTGATTTCCGCAACTTTATTAGCTGTGTCTTGAGACTTATCAATTCGTAAAAACACCTCTCCCGTCAAAATGTCGTCATAAAACAAGGTTAATTTGTTTATTTTTTGTTCGATGAAGTTGACTAATTTGATGTCTGCATCAAAATGAATTGAATGAACTTTTAATTGCATAATGTTTTACTTTTTGTTTCGAGGATGAGATTGACGATAAACATCTTTCAATTTTTCGAGCGAGGTATGCGTATAAACCTGTGTTGCTGCCAAGCTGCTGTGACCGAGAAGTTCTTTTATAGATTGCAAATTGGCTCCTTCATTTAATAGATGTGTCGCAAAAGTGTGTCGCAGTACATGAGGACTTCTTTTGTCCATCGTTGTGACTCTCGAAAGGTAGATTTTTACAATTTTATATACAAGCGAAGCGTAAAGTTTTTTCCCTTTTTCTGTAATAAAGAACCATGGCGACTCAATCCCTATTCCAGAACGATCGGACAAGTAATCTTGTAAGGTATTTATCAGTCTTCCTGAAATAGGAATAATACGTTCCTTGTTGCGCTTGCCTAGTACTTTTATCGACTTGTCACCCAGGTGAACATTTGAAAATTCAAGGCTTATCAATTCGTCTCTTCGAATTCCACAGGAATAAAACATTTCTAATATGGCTCGATCTCTTGAACCTTCAAATGATTCTGGAAATGGTATCTCTTCAAATAGTTGATCTACTTGCTCTGCTCTCAAGACACTCGGAAGTCTCTGAGATTGTTTTGGCCGAGTAATACTCTTTGCCGGGTTTGAATCAAGCAAACTTTCTCTAACTAAATAATCAAAATAGGATTGGATTGCGCTTAATTTTCGATTTACAGATCTTGGATTGAGTCCACTCTCCACTAAATCTGCAACGAATGAACTGATCATTCGCTTGTCTGTCTCTTTTGCATTCTGAATATCGTAGCAAAGATCCATGTGATCGGCAAAGGTTCTCAAGTCATTGCGATAAGCAACAATGGTATGCTTGCTATACCTCTTTTGGATCTCGAGGTATTTTAAAAATTCATCAATAGTGCTTTTCAATGCAATTTAATATTGCCTGAAAATAAAAAATCCGCTCAAATGAGCGGATTTCTTGTTATATATTTTGACAGAAGGCTATTCCTCCGTTTTGAACATCTGATTTCTGTAGATCGCCTTAAGCTTCTGCTCTCTGTTTTCAACAGAAGGCTTAGTAAACTTTTGTCTTCTACGTAATTCTTTCATCGTACCAGTTTTTTCAAACTTCTTTTTGTACTTCTTAAGAGCCTTCTCTATAGACTCGCCTTCTTTTACAGGTATTATCAACATAGTATTATCCTCCTTATTGGGGGCGCGAATTTAGTAATGTATTTTAATCTGAACTAATTTTCTGAAAATAATTTCATTAATAATGCTTTAAAGATGCAATCGGTGCTCCAAAAGGGCTTAGTTTATTGGCTCCTTCCAGAAAATCCAATTCAATTAAAAAACTAAAAGCCTCTACCCTACCGCCAACTTTTTTAATGAGTTCGGCAGCGGCTGCAGCAGTGCCGCCAGTTGCAAGTAAATCATCATGTATGATCACATGCTGGCCAGATTCAATTTCATCTTCGTGCATTTCGATAATAGCTGAACCATATTCAAGCGCATATTCAATTTCAACGGTGCGGTGCGGTAATTTCCCTTTTTTACGAATTACTGCAAACGCACAACCCAATTCTTGCGCCATGAGCATTCCGAACAAAAAACCCCTAGACTCAATTCCGGCTACTACATCAATATTTTTCCCCTTGAATGGAGCGGTTAAAGCTAATGTGATCTCTCTGCAGAGTTTAGCATCTCTTAAAATGGGCGTAATATCTTTGAATTGAATTCCAGGTTTTGGAAAATCAGGGATGTTTCTAATAGCTAAGTCTAGTTTGTCGCTTAATGTCATTCTAAAATTAAATAAGGTGCAAGGTTAAGGTATGTTGAATCAGAAATGACTCCGCATTTTTTTATGTCTTCAAGTTTGAGAAACGGGCCATGTTGGAACCTATAATTCAGAAGCGTTTTTGCCTCTTTCCATTTAATGTAAGGATGACGACCTAAACGATCTAGCTTTACTTCATTAATGTTGATGTAAGAAAAAGTAGCTGGATCAATAAAAGTAACATCGGCAATTCGATCTATATTTTCTTCACTCATCTTATAAATCATACTAAGCTGAGAATAGTCTCTGATGCCTCCCAGTTTTTCGCGCAAGCGAATAATTTCTTTAGCGTAAAAAGGACCTAAACCCGGCAGATTAATTAAACTAACACTGTCTGCTGTATTGATATCTAGTGAAACGATTAGTTTCTTCTTGGTTTTATATTCCGGAAAGCTATCGCGTCTAACGTCTGTTTTGAACTCTTTCTTTTGTTCATAAGAAGGTGTTTCCTTTTCGGGAAAATCAAAATAATCGGATAACGAATCAACCCAAGCGGTATCCATAAAATACACCTTCAATAAATCGTCTGTTGATCTGATTTTACCGCCTGCGTTAACGTATTTATTAAGCATTTTAGCGCTGCGCTGATTCAGTCCAGCTTGCACTAAAAAATCCGCACTTACTTCATTTGGATCAAACGAAATCAATTCAAAGTGTGATTGAGCAGTATCTAATTCTGCAGCGCTAATCTGATCAACTTTATTTTGATCAATTGCTTCTGCATCAGAAATGGAAGTCTCGAAGCGCTTGATTTTTTCTAATTGCTCTTTCGTCCATTGATACTCAGCGTTGGGATAAATAGAAATTACAAGCCTAAACAACACGGAGGCAAGGATCAAAAAAAGGAGCACAGATAGGCCCCTTCTTTCTCTTTTGTTATAAGTGAAATATTCTCGAACGAGTTTCTTCCAAGTCACGTTAGTTCTTATTTATATGCTTTAATAACTCCTGTTTTTAGGTCATCAAAATACTTCAAAAGATCTTTTCTTACTTCACCAGAAAGGAAATATAATCCTAAAATATTTGGGAAAGCCATACCAAGAATCATCATATCACTAAAATCGAGCACGGCACCAAGGCTTGATGCGCTACCGATAACGATGAATAATAAGAACAATACTTTATAAGCTATTTCTGATCCTTTTGAAATTCCGAATAAGTAAGTCCAAGATTTCAATCCATAATAAGACCATGAAATCATAGTAGAAAATGCGAATAGTAGAATAGCTATAATAAGTACGTATTTGAACCAAGGGAAAACAGTGCTAAAAGCAGCGCTTGTAAGCTCGGCACCCGTTAAATCTGATGAGCCATCTGCAAAACCAGTGAAAATGAGCACGAGAGCGGTCATTGTACATACAACAACTGTATCAATGAATGGCTCTAACAAAGCCACAATTCCTTCGCTAATTGGTTCATTGGTTTTTGAAGCCGAGTGAGCAATAGAAGCCGAACCAACACCAGCTTCGTTTGAAAAGGCTGCGCGCTGAAATCCTACAATTAAAACTCCTATTAAACCACCTTTCATTGCACTTGGCATGAAGGCCCCTTCAAAGATTTGGGTGAAAGCGATGCCAATATTACCTATGTTAGAGAAGATAATGATTACAGCAAATGTTACATATAGACCAACCATGATTGGAACGATCTTGTCTGTAACCTTAGCAATACTCTTGATACCACCAATGATCACAATTCCTACAAAGACAGAAAGAACCACTCCGAAAAGTGCTCCATAATCGGCCATGAAAGTGAACTCACTTGCAAGCTGCGCAAATGCTTGATTTGCTTGAAACATGTTTCCACCACCAAACGAACCACCAATACACAGAATGGCAAAAATGATAGCTAATACTTTGCCTAGTCCTTTTTTACCTTTTAATTCAAGCCCCTTGCTTAGGTAATACATCGGACCACCATATACATTGCCTTCTTCGTCTATATGACGGTATTTTACACCTAGCGTGCATTCTACAAATTTTGAGGACATGCCTAAAAGTCCTGCAAGAATCATCCAAAAAGTAGCTCCTGGTCCACCCAACGAAATGGCAACTGCAACGCCAGCAATATTGCCCAAACCAACGGTTGCAGAGAGTGCTGTAGCTAAAGCTTGGAAATGAGACACCTCGCCTGCGTCATTGGGATTACTGTATTTTCCAGAAACAAGTTGAATGGCATGTTTGAAACCACGCAGATTGATAAACTTCATCCGAATGGTAAAGAAAACAGCTCCAATCACCAACCATACTACCACAATAGGAATATTCTTTTTTAAAGGATTACCCTTTGCGTCAAGCACTGCCCGCTTTTGATCATAAACAACTTCGGCTATAAAGTGAGATCTCACATCGACCGCTAGATCAGCATCTGTAGGATCAAATACTTTATCACCTGCTTTATTCAATAGACTTATTTTTCCGTCATCAGGTGAAAGCACCTTTACTAGGCCATTATTGGTTTCTACTTCACCAATTACATCGCCTTTTTTCACCTCATCTCCATTGGCTACTAGCCAATTAGAAACGGTGATTTTTGATACAGTTTGATCTTCCCATCCTGGCGCTCTCACAATTGCTTTTTCTGCATATACAACTGGATCGTAAACCCCAACAGCTTCGAACGGATCCCAAAAAAGCACCATTCCTAATGCATCAACGACAGGTTGAAATTTCTCGTTGATTTTTTCACTGATTGTCTTTTCTTTTTGCGATTCTTCCATCTGATCTTGCCCGATGGCAATAGAAGAAATCAGTATACTAAGTATGATAAATGAGCTGATCTGCTTATAAAATCTCATAAAAGCGTTTTTGGGTTTGGGCCAAATATAGGAAACATGTTTTGCGGCAAAGCACTACCTGCCATTCTTGATGTGCAATATTGCCTTATCAATACTTTTCGGATGATAATAAATAGCTTTTTGAACTTTGGATAAATCAAAACCCGAAGCAAGTGGTCGAGGCTCTGGAGTACCTAAAACATGTGTGTCCATAGCATTCAGTTTGTCTTCAGGTTCATTGAAAGACAATGCAATCTTTCTAGCGAAGTCCATAACATTCAGATAATCAGCCCCAGCAATGTGATGCAAACCAGTTGCATTAGAAAAAGTGAGTTGCAAAACAGCCTCTACTAAATCACTTATATATGTCGGCTGACGCCATTGATCTGCAGTGATATTAACCGAATCGTTTTTTTGAAGAGCTTGTACTAACCAAGTATAAAAATTATGCCTTTGCCATTCCTCTTTTTCACCAAAAACCATAATTGGTCTTATAATCACATGATTATTACAGCAATGTTCAATGAATTTATCACCCAACCACTTTGAAGAACCATAACTCGAAATTGGATTTTCCTTGTGATTTTCGGTCATCGCTGTATGCGTTCCGTCAAAGACAAAGTCGGTAGAAAAATGAACCAACTTAACCCGATGAATAGCACAATAACGAGCGAGCAGTTCAGGTGCAAAAGCATTCACTTCTAATGCTTTTTCTGGTTGAAAAAATGCACCCTCAATACTGGAAATTGCGGCTGTATTTATTATACATTCAGGTTTTACTTCTGATAGGATTGCAACCAACGCGGATGTATCAGAAAAATCAATTTGAAAAAAGCTTCCGAAATCAAGTTTAGAAGAAGAGGAAGATGTGAGAAATAAATTTTCAAAACCGAGTGCAAAAAGCCTTTTGGCAAGAGCACAACCAACAAAACCGTTGGAACCAGTAATTAAAATACGTGAAGTTCTATGTTCTGGAAAATCAAGATTCAGCATCAATATTGAGTACTTCTTTGAGCTTTTTGATTTGAGAAGCATTTCCTAACACAAACAGTTTAGAATCTGAGACTAACTCTGTGTCTGGAGACGGATTGACAATGATGCTGTTTTGTGGTGTTTTGAAACCAATGATACGCGAACCAGTTTGGTATTTCTTCTCAATCTCGCGGATAGTTTTATGCGCAAAATCTATTGGCAAATTCTTGAATTGTACTTCAACCAGGGTAGTCTCATCTGGTCCCATCATGCTGATATGATCTAAAAACTCCATTAGATCAGGACTTGTTACCAAGCTTGCCATGTGAGAGCCACCTACTTTGTCTGGTAAAATCACATTATTAGCTCCAGCAATTCTCAATTTAGATTCGCTTCTATCATCAGAAGCGCGCGAAATAATCAATAGTGATTTACTGAGTTCACGTGCTGTAAGCACCACAAATAAATTATCTGCATCTTTTGGTAAGGTGGTAATCAACGCCCTCGCTTTTTGCACTTGCACTTTTTGAATCGTTGCATCATCTGTAGCATCGCCATGAACGATAATAATGTCGGGATCCTCAATTCTAATTTTCTCTACAACTTCTTGATCACCTTCTATTACCACAAATTCTAAATCATGAGCACGCAAGGTTTTCACAGCTTGTTTTCCATTACGACCATAACCACAAATAATCACGTGGTTGTTGATTTTTTCGAGTTGACTTAGCACTTTGTAATTCTTGAAATATAAACGGTATTCACCTGAAACCAAATATCGGGTAATAGACCCAACGGCAAAGGCAAACGTAGCAAATGTGAATATGATTAGCACAGAAGTAAATAATCGACCAGCAGAGCTCAACTCATTCACTTCTCCAAATCCAACAGTAGAAACTGTGATCACTGTCATGTATACTGCATCTACAAAAGAATAATCTTCAATATAGATGTAGCCAAGTGTTCCTGAAACCAGTGTGATAACAAGGAAGAGCAGAGAATAGTATAATTCTCTAAACACTTTAAAATTGAAAAGCATCATAAGGATGCCGAAGCTAATGAGGATTTCTTAATAGTCCCATATTGTTGGCCGCTTCGACCTAAGAAAGTCGATCTGTTCTATCCAAAACAACAAAATGAAATAAATAATGAGCGGAGAACCAAAGGTGAGGAATGAAACATAAATGAAGTAAAGTCTGATTCTAGAAGACTGAATCCCCCATTTTTGCCCCAGCCACTCACAAACACCAAATGCTTGTTTTTCAATTAATTCTTGTAACTGAGTTTTCATAATTCTTTAGATAGGATGGATTTACCAATGCCGCAAAATACACATTTTTTAGTGTTGCAATAATTCGTCTTTAACTCAATTAAAGCTTGAGAATCTGCCCCATTTTCAGATTCAAACCCAATTTCTTTCCATTTGTCTATGATGCTATTTTTTTCAGACGGCTGGCTTTCTAACAACTCAATAGCCTCAGCCTTTAAATCTTCGTTACCTGTGAGCATTGCATAAGCATAAGTGTATGGAGCAAATGCATTGATGATGAGCAATTCTCTGAGCGATGAAGCTATAGTCTTGGTTCCGTTACGTGGCTTGCTGCCAAACGTGAATCGAGGCGCCCAATAATCAGAAATCTTAATGCGTTCGAAAAGTTCATTGACACTTCCAGAATCAATAAGCGTTGATCGCAAATCTCTGATGTCTTGAATAATTGCTGCTAAAACTGCGATTCTTCGAGTCGGGAATGCTGGTGGTCTGATTCCTCCAAATTTCCACATTGAATGAATCTCAGTTAACTCATGTTTGTGTTTCAGAAAATGATATTCCTTATTGAGCGCTTCAATGTATTCGTCCCCTTTTTCAGGAATCAGATCAGCAACGCCAAAAAGCAGAGCTTCAACTTGAAAACGATTGTTCTGATATTTCAAAAGCAGTGTAAGAGGCAGTTGACGAGATAGTTCCTGAAAGGGCTGTTTATTGGTATTCTGACCTAAATAACCCGCTAGTAATGTGTAAAAAGTCTGCAGCCAATCACTGTTAGACTTTTTATAAATCTCGATCACATCATTTGCTTTTCGCTCTAATCGCTGAGCAAGTTTGCGATCTAGCGCTTGTCTCTTGATTATTGAAGGTACTTCTCTAATTTGAGAAATACATGGAATTACCTCCTTGTTGAATTTAAGTCTATTGTAATTATCTAAAATATGTTTTGGAATCAATCCTTCTAAACAAAGCGTTTTCGGAGTTTCACCATTTTGCTGATTTACTTCTATGTCGTGCTCAAACACCACATGTAGTATTACATTATTATACGCTTCGTCATGCTGATGCCTGTGCTTCATCCATTCACTAGACTTGGTGTGTATTTCTACATTTCCAACCCACTGTGTTTGGCCAATAGTTATTCTAGCTTCAGAAAAATCAGGACCTGCTATTTGATTCAAATAGCCTTGATGGTTTATAACAATAGATTCTCCGCTCGTAGTTTCGAGTTGCTTTAGGTTAAACAACTTGTGATTCCAAACAAACTGGAGAATCTCTTCTGTCATATTTCGGTTTTATAGCTTTAACGACATTTTTTGCTGAATCTCTTTTGCAGCATTAGCGGCTGCTTCAGCAAAATCGCTTTCACTAGACGCGTATATAATGCCTCGAGACGAGTTAACCAACAAGCCACAATCTTTCGTTAGAATTTGGTCTAAGTCCTCAAGAGTTCCACCTTGAGCACCAACACCTGGCACCAAGAAAAAATGATTAGGAGCAGCGTCTCTTACTTTTTTGAAATATTCTGGCTGAGTTGCTCCAACTACAAACATTAAATTTTCATCCGAAGCATAGCTCACAATATTCTTCATCGCAGCTTCAAAAACATATTCGCCCTCGCTCGTAGTCAAAAGCTCAATGTCTTTTGCTCCTTCGTTTGATGTCAAACCCAACACAATCGACCATTTGTCATGATACTTTAAGAAAGGAGTTACCGAATCTTTGCCCATGTATGGGTTTATAGTGATAGCGTCACAATCTAATGTTTCGAAAAAAGCTTTGGCATATTGAGCTGCTGTGTTACCTATATCTCCGCGTTTTGCATCAGCGATAATTAAAGCTTCACCTTTTGGAATCAACTTTATGCTTCGCTCCAGTGCTTCCCAACCTTTAATTCCAAGGGCTTCATAAAACGCAATGTTGAATTTATATGAAACCGAATAAGGCAACGTTGCTTCAATAATTGCTTTGTTAAAAGCATACACACCTTCAGCATCCTTGCTAAAACCTTTTGGTAATTTTTCTGGATCAGTATCTAATCCTACACATAAAAAAGATTGCTTTCGCAGGATTAATTCAAACAGTTCTTTCCTAGACATGACAATGTTTTAAGCGGTTTCGCCTTCTCTCAATTTTTCCGCGTTTTCCGCGATTTTCAATTCGTCTACAATTTTTTGAATGTCGCCATTCAAAACACCATCAAGATTATAAAGTGTGAGCCCGATTCGGTGATCAGTCACGCGACCTTGTGGATAATTATAGGTTCTGATTTTCGCGCTTCTATCACCGGTAGAAACCATTGATTTTCTTTTTGACGAAACTTCTGCTTGTCTTTTCGAAAGTTCTATGTCATATAATCTAGCGCGCAACATATCAAGTGCCATTTCACGGTTTTGAAGCTGCGAACGCGTTACTTGACAAGCAATCATAATTCCTGATGGCTTATGCGTAAGCTGTACCTTGGTTTCAACCTTGTTCACGTTTTGCCCTCCAGCTCCACTCGATCTAGCTGTCTGAAACTCTAAATCTGCTGGATTAATATGAACAGAAACTTCATCCACTTCTGGCAAAACAGCCACTGTTGCCGCTGAAGTATGAACTCTACCTTGAGTTTCTGTATCGGGAACACGCTGCACGCGATGCACACCTGCTTCGTACTTGAGTACTCCGTAAACATCATCTCCAGTAACCTTTAAGATTACTTCTTTGTAACCTCCTGCTGAACCTTCGGTAACATCCATCACATCAACCTTCCAGCCCACTCTTTCCATGTATCTAGAATACATTCGATACAAATCTCCTGCAAACAAACTGGCTTCATCTCCACCCGTTCCAGATCTGATTTCAAGAATCGCGTTCTTTTCGTCTTCAGGGTCTTTTGGAATGAGCAACCATTTAATTTTTTCTTCCATTTCTGGAATAGAGTCTTCTAGTTGTGAAATCTCATCTTTTGCCATTTCACGCATGTCTTCATCTTTCTCAATTTGAAGCAATTCTTTGGCACTCTTTAGATTTGACAGTTGATTACTGTAATCCTTGTATTGCTTCACAATTTCACCCAATTCGCTGTACTCTCTATTGAGCTTTACATAGCGAGGCATATCTGCAATTACATCAGGATCTGATAATAACAAGCTCACTTGTTCGAAGCGTTCTTTGATAGCTTCTAACTTACTTACTAAAGTGCTCATGGATTAATGCTTGTTGTATGTTAAAACTTGATTGTTGGTGTGAATTTCAAGCGAGGCATTTTCTTGCGCTTCAACTCTACCAATTATTTGAGCATCTACGCCAAACGATTTTGAAATATCGATGATTGTTTGCGCATGCTTTTCATCAAGGTAAATCTCCATGCGATGTCCCATGTTGAATACTTGGTACATCTCATTCAAAGCTGTTCCTGAATGCTTTTGAATTTCTTTAAACAAAACAGGCGTTTCCATCAAATTGTCTTTGATGATTTTGTTCTGACTTATAAAATGCAAAATTTTAGTTTGCCCACCACCCGAACAGTGTATGATTCCATGAATCTCCGATCGTAATTGCTCGAATATTTGGATCATGATTGGAGCGTATGTTCTAGTAGGAGACAAGACCATTTTTCCCGCATCAAGAGGTGATCCTTTTATTGCATCCGTTAAAAAGTAAGGTCCTGTATATGCTAAATCTGCTGATAAGGTAGGTTCACAACTTTCAGGATACTTTTCTCTCACTTTTTGATTGAACAAATCGTGTCGCGCACTGGTCAATCCATTGCTTCCCATTCCCGCATTCCAAGATGTTTCATAGGTTGATTGACCTGAAGAAGATAAACCAACGATTACATCACCTGCTTTGATATTGGCATTATCAATTACATCCGTTCTGTTCATCACAGCGGTAACAGTGCTATCTACGATGATTGATCTCACCAAGTCGCCCACATCAGCAGTTTCGCCACCTGTGCTATAAATGTCAAATCCAAGATCTCTCATCTTTTGCAGCAACTCTTCTGTACCTTCAATAATTGCCTTGATTACTTCTCCTGGGATCTCCTTTTTATTTCGACCGATGGTAGAACTCAAGGCTATCGGACCAATGGCGCCAATACAAAGCAAATCATCGGTATTCATTACTACTGCGTCTTGCGCAATACCTTTCCAAACGGAAAGATCTCCTGTCTCTTTCCAATAAGCATAAGCCAAGCTACTTTTAGTACCAGCCCCATCTGCGTGCATTACCACGCATTTGTCCGCATTATTGGTTAAAATATCTGGAATAACCTTACAAAAAGCTGAAGGGAATAATCCTTTATCAATGTTCTTTATGGCATTGTGCACATCTGCTTTTCCAGCCGAAACTCCTCTTGCAGAGTACTTATCACTTACTTCCATATCTAAAATAAAAAAAGCCGTATGCGCAAAATTAGCACATACGGCAAGTATTATGTTGTGTATCTATTTAGAACCCTCAGCACCTTGTGCAGGAGGAAAATAATCAAAGCTTAGTACTCTGAATACTGTTCTTCTGTTTTTCTGGTGACCAGCTTCTCTTTCTTGCTCGGTTGCCATAGCAGCAATTTGTGTATCTGTAACAATTGGTCTTGATTCTCCATAACCTATTGGCGTCATTCTTGAGAGATCAATGCCCTTTTCAGCTAAATAATTCACACAGGTTTCAGCCCTACGTTGAGAAAGAACTTGATTTGCCTTGTCACTTCCTCGAGTATCTGTATGAGCAGCCAACTCAATTGTAATAGTAGGATTCTCCGTTAAAATGGTGTACAGGTATTCTAATGAATCTTTTGAATTAACTGATTCATTCACTTGAAGATCAGCTTTACCCAAATCGTACATTACGAGAGGCATTTTTATATCACTTTCACAAGTAGCGCAAACCAATTCAAAATCTTTTATAAAAATGGTGGATTCATTCATGCCAATTGTCGTTTCTTGGCCTTTTGATCCTAAGTATTTTTGACCATCACTTGCTGGTTCATCAGTAGCAGAAACTTCTATAGTGTATGAGGTATTCTCAAGGATATAACGATCCTCATTGTCTTTCATTTCGAAATCATATTTCCCTGATGGATCCGTTTTTTGTTCAGCTACGGAACCGTCCGTTCCTAAAAGCTTCACCTTAACATTTCCAAGAGGTTCACCCTTTCCGCCTTCAGGGTTGAGCGATGTAACCGTTCCTTCTAATTTGAAAACTAACGGTGGCATTCTGAAGCTGTAAATATCGTCCTGACCTTTACCTCCAGCACGATCCGATGAAAAGTACCCGCGGTCTTTATCTTCTTCATAGATGATTCCAAAATCATTGGAAGATGAGTTGATAGGAGCCTTCAAATTCTCTGGTTTGCCCCATTTCATTTCTTCCACGTCTTTGCCAAGCATTTTACATACGTAAATATCTAGTCCGCCCATACCTACTCTTCCGTTCGAAGCAAAGTACAAATCTCCGTTTTCACGGATATAAGGAAACATTTCGTCACCAGCTGTATTAATCTGAGGACCTAGATTTACTGGTGGACCCCAAATTTTCGTTTTCTTCTCATATCGAATGTACCAAAGGTCTTTTCCACCCTGGCCTCCTCGGATATCTGATACGTAAAGAATTAAATCATCATCAATAAAAACTGGATGAGCAGCTACTGTAGTATCATCAATACCAAAATCAAGTAATTCTGGCTCAGCGAAGGTTTGTCCTTGTTGACGAGTTTTGTAAATCTGGCAACCGAAGGCCTTCTTTTCATCGTAGTCACACTTAGTATAGTACAATTCACTGTACTTGTCATCAAACACTGCTGAGCCTTCGTTAGCAACTGTATTAACCACATCAGACAATGGTCTTGGACTAGACCACTTTCCTTTCGGATCGCGTTCCGTTATATAAATATCAGAAAAGCCTTCACCACTAATTGGGTCAAGGTTGTTTCCGCCACCTGCTGGTCTTGTACTTGTAAAGATTAAGCTCTCAAGCTTCTTGTCTGCGAAGTATGGCGAAAATTCATAATACTTAGTATTGAGCTGCACTTCGTTCTTTATTAGATACCTACCTGGATTTTTCGCCATTATCACGGCTTCTTCACAAGCTTTTATACCTAATTCAGCTTCAGCTTTTATGGCCGAAGTTGGAGAACCAGATAGAGCGCCTCTAAACTTTGCCATAGCTCCTTCATAATCGCCTTGCTTCATGAGACACAAACCTGAATGGAGCTCCATTTCAGGATTTTTATACTCTGCTGCCTCAGCCTTTTGATACCAAAGCAATGCCTGATCTGGTTGTTGCAAAAGTCTATGGCATTCTCCCACTTGATAAAGAATCCTTGCCTTTTCTTCGTTATCCTTTTCTTTAGGATAAGCCTTCTTGTATGCATCTAAAGCCGCATAATAAGACTGAACTTGAAAGGTCAAGTCAGCTTCTTGTGTGAAATTTTTCTGCCCGAATGCTATGCCTGCGAAAAGCATAATGCAAAGAGTGCCTATCGCTCCCTTTAAATTCATCATACGCGTCACGTTTCGTTGTAATGGTTATATCTACCGAATATTATTTTTCGGCAAGATTGGCAAATCTAATGAAATTAGATATTGAGATTAAACGGAAATTAAAAAGGGCCTAAAATGAGGCCCTTTTTCTAAAATTATCTTGTAAAAAGTAGTTCTCGATATTTTGGCAAAGGCCACAGCTCGTCTGCCACAAGGAGTTCTAGCTTGTCTGCTTCATACCTTACCTTTTCTAGATATGGAAAAACTTTTTCACAATACATTTTTGATGCTTCTTCAGCATGTTCTATTGCATTAGCCTTTTTACGCTCTTCAATCATATCTTTTACAAAGTTTTGAAGATTGAGTGTACGCTCTGAAATCTCTCTAATAATAACCATGTGGGGCTTTGCAAGAGCTTCAAACTCTTTGCCACCATATATTTCTTTTAGATTTCGCACTGTATCTATAAGTTTTCCTTGATATTCAAAAGCTGCTGGAAGAATGTGATTATTGATCAAGTCACCTGTTACTCGGGACTCAATTTGAATCTTCATTTTGTAATTTTCGTGATTGATTTCATTTCTCGCCTCCAGCTCAGGTCTAGAGAGAACGCCAAGTTCTTCAAAAAGGGCAACAACCTTATCATCAAGGTATGCGCCTAATGCATGTGGAGTTGTTTTAATATTCTTTAACCCGCGCTTTTCAGCTTCCTTAACCCATGCATCACCATAACCATTTCCTTCGAAGAGGATATTTTTTGATTCTATGATATACTTGCGCAAAACTGTCAAGATAGCTTCATCCTTTTTACTTCCTTTTTTAATAATTGCTTCCACTTCTTTATGGAAAATGCGCAATTGCTTGGCCATGATCGCATTCATTACAATCATTGGAGATGCGCAATTTGCTGTGGAACCCACTGCTCGCAATTCAAATTTATTACCTGTAAAAGCAAAGGGGGATGTTCTATTTCTATCGGTATTGTCTAAGAGAATCTCTGGGATTTTACCAATGTTTAATTTCAATTCTGTCTTTTCATTCGCAGACATGCCATTATCTTTCACTTTTTTCTCAAGATCTTCGAGTACTTGAGTCAATTGTGAACCTATGAAAATTGAAATTATTGCCGGAGGCGCTTCGTTTGCACCTAATCTATGATCGTTACTTGCAGATGCAATAGATGCTCTTAATAAATCTGGATAATCGTGAACTGCCTTAATCGTATTCACAAAGAACGTTAAGAATCTAAGATTGGTTTTAGGCGTTTTTCCTGGGCTCAAAAGATTCACACCAGTATCTGTAGACAACGACCAGTTGTTATGCTTGCCACTGCCATTGATGCCAGCGTATGGTTTCTCGTGAAGTAATACTCTAAAATGATGACGATGGGCTACTTTTTCCATCACATCCATCACCAATTGATTGTGATCTACAGCCAAATTTGCTTCTTCGAAAATTGGTGCACATTCAAATTGATTTGGAGCTACCTCGTTGTGACGTGTTTTAACTGGAATACCCAATCTATGAGCTTCATTTTCGAAATCTTTCATAAACGCAGTTGCACGCTCAGGAATTGATCCAAAATAGTGGTCGTCTAGTTGTTGGCCTTTTGATGAAGAATGACCAAAAAGTGTTCTACCCGTTAAAACCAAATCGGGCCTTGCAGAAAATAAAGCTGCGTCCACTAAGAAATACTCTTGTTCCCAACCAAGTGTAGCAATGATCTTAGTAACGTTTCTATCGAAATATTGAGCCACAGGAACTGCTGCATCATTCAAAGACTGCAACGCCTTAATAAGTGGTGCTTTATAATCTAATGCTTCACCTGTATAAGCAACAAAAATGGTAGGAATACATAATGTACCATCAATCAAGAAAGCTGGTGAACTTGGATCCCAAGCTGTGTAACCGCGTGCTTCGAATGTGTTTCTGATACCACCGTTTGGAAAACTAGATGCGTCAGGCTCCTGCTGCACTAACTGATCACCTCCAAAGCTTTCTATAGCCACGCCAATCTCCGTTGGTGTGAAAAACGCATCATGCTTTTCAGCAGTGCGTCCTGTTAAAGGTTGAAACCAGTGCGTATAATGAGTAGCTTCTTTTGAAAGTGCCCAAGATTTCATTCCTGCTGCAACTTCGTCAGCTAATCTTCTTTCAAGTTGCTGACCTGTTACAATGCATTCTTTCAATCTTTTGTAAACGTTGCTCGGCAAATGTTGCTGCATTGCTTTATCATGAAACACTGAACTTCCGTAATAATCAGAAATTCTTTCAGTAGACGGTGGGTTTACAGTATACGTTCGATTGAGTATGTGATCGAGCGCATCAAAACGAAGCTTTGCCATGATTTTTTTAAAAATTTTGACAAAAGTATATTCAAATACAGGGTCAAACCTCCAAAAAAGATGTTTTATTTTTCAACACCCCCTAAATTTCACAGCTATTCTTTAAAAAAGAAGAAAAATATAACCGAAATAGGATATTAATAAGAGAAAACCCGCAAATCGAGAAACTTTTGACTGAAAAAGCATCAGCGGTAGCAACGCTAGCGGAATTCCGATCATAAAAATGAAATCAAATGACTTGATCTCAGCATTTACTTCAATAGGATTAAGAATAGATGTTGCACCCAAAATTCCTAGAATATTAAAAATATTGCTGCCGATTAGGTTACCTAAACTGATTCCGTCTTCTTTTCTATAAACAGCAATCAGAGAAGTGGCCAATTCAGGTGCGCTAGTTCCAAATGCAATTATTGTAATCGCTATAATTCGTTCCTCAATATTAAATGCTCTAGCTACTCCTACGGCACCATCAACTAACAAATCAGCGCCCCAAATTAATCCACCTAAACTAACGAGCAATAGTAATAATGTGCGAGCTAGATCGGCAGCTCCCTTTTTAAAATTGGTTTCAACTTCTTCTATTTCTTTATTCTGCTTTCGCGAAGAGCGGATAATCCAGACATTATAGATAATAATGCCAATAAAAAGAATAACACCTTCCCAACGTTCAATGGTCAAATCCCAACCAAAAAGAATGAGTAATGCAGAAACCAATAGCATGATTGGCCAATCTTTGACTAGTGTTGCACGCCCTACCGCAATAGGAAATATCAAAGCTGTAAGACCAAGTACTAGGGCAATGTTGGCAATGTTACTTCCAACAACATTGCCTAATGCAATATCTGGATGCCCGTGAAGCGAGGCGTCAACACTTACAACTAGTTCAGGAAAAGAAGTGCCGAAAGAAACAATAGTAAGTCCTATGACAATGGAACTCACTTTCATATAAACGGCAAGTTTGGTTGAAGCTCTTACCAAAAACTCGCCACCAACCACAAGAATTGCCAGACCGGAAATAAGCTGTATCCAGCTAAGAACGGTTTCACTCATTATCCTTATCTATTGTGCGCTTGACATC